>JBAXER010000080.1:0-12075 GCA_037140375.1 Actinomycetota bacterium | reverse complement strand
TCACGACATCACGACATCACGACATCACGGTGCCGCTGCGGCTGCGAATCAGTTTGCGGCTTTGGCAGCCAGTGCTGGATCGATCCACTCGATGGTTGGCGCATCGCGATACAAACGCTCGATCTCATAGAACGATCGGGTCTCATCGCTAAACACATGCACAACTACATCGCCGTAATCAATAAGCACCCATTGCTGCTCGCGAGCTCCCTCAACACGAAGCGGCGAGCGACCCGAAACCTCACGCACCTTGGCCTCAACCTCGTCGGCGACGGCACGCACAAGGCGGCGGTTCGAGGCACTGGTGATCACAAAAAACTCGGTGATGGCCAAGATCGGACCCACCTCGAGCACCAAGGTGTCGGTAGCCATTTTGTCGTCGGCGGCACGGGCCGCAACGATGGCCAGGTCTTGGGAGCTCAGGTCAGCATTCATATCAGGACGACACGGTAGCGGCGGATGGGTCGACAACCGTTGTGGCGGTGCCATCGGGGGTAGAACCAACAGCCGAGGCATCGAGGTTTTTCTTCACCTCAGCCAGATAGCTGCGCCCGATAACCACCACGATGTCGACCAGCGGATATGCCACGGCTGGTCGGCGAAACTCAACCGGGCCATACAGCGCAACGAAGTCTTTTTCCTCGGCCGGCTGTACGTCGTTGAGCGTAAACACAATGGTCTTGTCGGGAACCACTTTCGTGGGAAGCGTGGCGATTTCGGCGGAGACCGAAACCACGTTGCTCTGCAGGAAGATCAGTCGGGCGATGATGTCGCGGCTCAACGAGGCGCTCGTGTAACCGGTGAGGCCAGCGGTAGCCACTTCGGCATCCGTTAACCCGTTCTCGATTCGAAAGCTCAGGTTTGGATTGGGGGCGATCATCGCGCCCGGAGCCACTGCGGCCATCACGAACACCACCGACGCTCGGTCGAGGCTGCCCACATCGAGACGGTCCGGATTCGCTGCGCCGGTGAGCGCAACCGTGTTGAGATCGTTGTAGACCTGCACCGGCCCGGCCAAGAAATGAGCGAGAAACTCGTTGAAGTTCGTCGGTGCGGCATCGGCGACATTTGCCGTGGCGAGGCCAGACCCAACTGTGGTTGCGAGCGCGGTCCACACCGAGCGCACGTTGGCGAGGCGCCCCGTCTCAGGCTGCGTTGGATCAGTGGCCGTGAGCACGCTTGCAGCCTGCGCCGCCGACAAGGTGGCCGGACCAGCCGGAAACAACGTGCTGCCAGCGCCCTCTACATCGGTGTTCACCACCGGATTCGGAAAGGTAACCGCCAGTGGACCAACGGGTTCGAGCAGCGTGGCGACGTCGGCCTCAGTAGCAATGGCATTGAAGTTGAGCGTGACGCTGCTGAGCGACTCGACATCGCCGAGTAGGCCCTCGGCGCCACCTGTTACGAAACTGGCGGCCACCGGCACGTTGAGGTCGTCGATTGTTTGGGCTCGCGAAGCATTGGTAGGAATCGACACCAGCGTGCCGCCACGGCCAGTTCCGGGAGCCAAGATCATTACGGCCAGCGCTGTGACATCTTGTTGGTCATTCACAACCGCCAACACAGCCGTTGGCGTTGAGGGAAATGGCACCTCGGGGATTGTGACTGCCTCGGTGCCCGCCTTTGAGTTCCGCAGCACGTCGGCGCCGAAATAGCCCAGCACAGGAGCGGCGCCCAACACGACCACACCAGCCATCGCGGCGGTGAGAGTTCGCTTGCGCCGACGAGAATCCAAGGCCGTCATTGTGCTCCTACATAGAGTCCACGTTCGCGGATAACCGCCAACACTGGTTCGGTGATCAAATAATCAAGCGGGCGACCGTCGCTGAAACGAGAACGAAGGTCGGTGCTTGAGACGTCGAGATGCGGCACCTCCACATGGTGCCACTGAAACTGCTCGGGCAGCCTTGCCGACACCCCAGGACGGTCGACAACCACCAGCGACGATCGTGCGGCGACGTCGTTATGGCGTTCCCATGTGGTGAAACCGGCGGCAGCGTCGAAGCCAACAATGGTGAACAGTTCGGCGCCAGGGTTCTCGTCAGCCAGAATTGCCAGCGTGTCGACGGTGTAGCTCGGCCCGCCAAGGTCGATTTCGGTTCGGCCAGCCGCAAGACCAGACACGTCAGCCACTGCTGCCTGAACCAGTGCAAACCGATCCTCAGCAGGCGTGATGCGGCGGCTGGACTCTTTTTGCCACGGCACATTGGCCACCATCAGCACCACCACATCGAGTTGCAAAGCGTGTCGCACATTGACAGCCGTGACGAGGTGTCCGACGTGCGGGGGATCGAATGTGCCACCGAACAATCCAATACGGGCAGGCACGATCGGGAAGTCTAGAAGACGCCAGCCTCGAATCTGCGCCACGCCCCCGAGCGGGCCCCAACACTCTGACATGACATGACTTGACGAATGGTGTACTCTGTCCTTCCCCCTACATAAGTACTCTTCAAGATCTGCCCAACACCCCCCTTGGACAGCAGATTTCGTCGTGACGTGCACTTTTTGCGCGTACTGACGAATTTTGCCTCGGTGGGTGCGTAGCCCGAGATACACAGCCTGTGTGTCGCTTGCCACGCCGCACCGCGGAATGCGAACTCAACAAGAACGGTTAGACAACCTGATATGAACGACTCCATTGGTCTTTACCTCAACGACATCGGCAAAGTTGCCCTCCTGAACGCTGAAGAAGAGCGCGAACTGTCCCGCGCTATCGAAGCTGGCCGTGAGGCTGCTGAGCGTATCGCCAACGGCGAGAAGTCGGTCCAGCACAAAGCTGCCGTCGCCGCCGCTGCCAAAGCAAAGGATCGGTTCATCCGCTCCAACCTTCGTCTCGTGGTGAGCATTGCTCGCCGCTACCCATTGCCTCAGGGCATGGATCTTCTCGACCTCATCCAAGAGGGCAACTTGGGCCTCGAGCACGCCGTCGACAAGTTCGACTGGCGCCGTGGCTTCAAGTTCAGCACCTACGCAACCTTCTGGATCCGTCAGGCCATCGGCCGTGCCCTTGACCAAAAGGCCAGCCTCATTCGAATCCCTGGCGATCGTTCGGCCAGCCTGCGCGCTGCATTGCGTCAGGCCAGCGGCGACGGCGAGACCCTCGACCTCGGTAACGCCGAGTTGCACCGTCTCACCACGCCAGTGTCACTCGATAAGACCATCGGCGACGACGGCGATGCCACCCTTGGCGATCTCATGGCCAACGGCGACGGCACCCCCGAAGATGCCGTGATGGCCATGGTCGACAGCGATCTGCTCGACGAGTTGCTCGGAACCCTCGACAAGCGTGCCCGTTACGCCGTCGAAGCCCGTTTCGGCTTGCTCGATGGCGAGCGGAAGAGCTTCCGCGAAGTCGGCGAGAACCTCGGCGTCACTGCAGAGGCGGCCCGCCGTCTCGTCAGCCGTGCAGTCGCTGGTCTTCGCGAAGACGCTGTTCGCATCCTCGCAGCCTGATTTCATCATGGCCAAGACGTGGACACCTTCTTCTTGGCAGGCGTTTCCGGCCGCACAGCAGCCTGAATGGCCCGACGACGCACTACTCCAAGGCGCGCTCAAGCAAATCTCGAGCTATCCCCCACTCGTGTTCGCCGGTGAGGCTCGCAGTTTGCAGACCGCACTTGGCCACGTGGCCGCCGGCAACGCATTCCTATTGCAGGCAGGCGATTGTGCCGAAAGCTTCGACGACTTCTCTGCGGTAAACATCCGCGAGAAGTTGCGTGTGATTTTGCAAATGGCCGTGGTGCTCACCTATTCGCTCGGCGTGCCGGTGGTCAAGGTCGGCCGCATGGCAGGTCAGTTCGCCAAGCCACGTTCGTCACCATTCGAGCGCATCGGCGACGTAGACCTGCCCAGCTTTCGTGGCCACATCGTGAACTCCGAGCACCCATCGGCCGAGGCCCGTCGCCCCGACCCGGCTCGTTTGGTGCAGGCGTACAACCAAAGCGCCTCCACGCTGAACCTCGTTCGCGCCTTCGTCAAAGGCGGTTTCGCCGACCTGAACCGGGTACACGCGTGGACCCAAGAGTTCGTGGCCAGTAGCCCCGAGGGCCAAAAGTACGATCAGTTGGCCAGCGAGATCGATCGGGCGCTGCGTTTCATGCGCGCCTGCGGTGTCGACACCGAATCGAACAGCCAACTGCATCAGGTCGACTTCTACACCAGCCACGAAGCACTGCTGCTGGGCTACGAAGAAGCACTCACCCGCCAAGATTCGCTCACCGGCGCTTGGTACGACTGCTCAGCGCACATGCTCTGGATCGGCGAGCGCACCCGCCAACTCGACGGCGCCCATATTGAGTTCCTTCGTGGCGTCGGTAACCCGCTCGGCTGCAAGATTGGCCCAACTACCGACGCTGACTTCGTGCTCGAGCTGTGTCAGGCGCTCAACCCGTCACGTATTCCTGGCCGCATCACCTTGATTACCCGCATGGGCGCCAATCAGGTTGAAGACAAATTGCGACCCCTGTTGCGTGCAGTTCGCGATGCCGACCATCCCGTGGTGTGGGCCTGCGACCCCATGCATGCCAACACATACACCGCTGTGAGCGGCCGCAAGACCCGCGACTTCGATCAGGTGTGCGCCGAAATTGGCGGCTTTGTGCGAGCGCACGCTGCCGAAGGCACATGGCCTGGCGGTATTCACGTTGAGCTCACCGGCGACGATGTCACCGAATGCATCGGCGGCGCCGACAACATTCTCGACTCGCAACTCGACGACCGCTATCAGACCGTGTGTGATCCCCGCCTCAATGGCCGTCAGAGCCTCGACCTGGCCTTCCGCACTGCTGGCTTAATTAGCAGCAGCGGTCTCGCCTGAGCGCTGCTGTGGGGCCGCTGTCGCTCATCGACAGTTGGCCAGTGAACCACGCTGCTGCCGCCACAGTTCGTTTCGATGGGTCCATCGCCGTTCACGGCGACGCAGCCCACCTGTTTCGGTTGGCATCGCTTGCCAAAGTGGTGAGTGTCTGGGCGATGTTGGTGGCGGTTGAAGAGGGCTCAATCAGCCTCGAAACACCGGTTGGTCAGCCCGGCTGCACAATGCGACATCTGCTCAGCCACGCTGGCGGCTATGCGTTCGACGGCGCTGACCCGATTACGCAGCCCGAGCGCAATCGCATCTACTCGAACACCGGCATCGAACTGGCCGCCGACATGGTGGCCGAAGCCGCGGGCATGCCGTTCGGCGACTATCTCGGCGAAGCGATACTGCAGCCGCTCGGCATGGCCCACACTCAACTGCACGGCTCCCCCGCCCACGGCATCTGGAGCACGGTCAATGACATGGTGAAGTTCATCAACGAGGTGATGCACCCCACGTTGTTGGCAGCGTCCACAGTGCAGCAGGCAACAACGGCTCAGTTCGCCGAACTGGCCGGCGTGGTGCCGGGCATCGGCAGCTTTCGTCCGTGCCCGTGGGGACTTGGGGTCGAGATCCACGGCGCAAAGTCGCCGCATTGGATGGGCTCAGCAAACAGTGCCGCCACGTTTGGTCACTTCGGCGGCGCGGGAACCTTGATGTGGATCGATCCGGTGGCCGGCGTTGGTGTGGTTGCGCTCACCGACCGGCCGTTCGACGAATGGCGCACCGAAGCCCTGCAACTGTGGCCCGAGTTCAGCAACGCAGTAGTTGAGTCAACGCGCGCTGAGCCCTAGGCGCCGATGGTGGGCGGCCGACACGAATACGGCGGAGACCACGGTCCGCGACCACACGACACCCACAGGTCGCTGGCGGCGTCGGCACAGTCGCGCATTGACGTGCGCACCTTGGCCGGGGTCCACCCGTGCCTGCCGAGCTCGCCCGTGGGGGCAAAGGTTCCCGACAACACGTTGAGCTGAAACGCACAGTGTGAGTCGTCTTGAGTTTGTTCATTGACGGTGACCGTCTTGTGTAAGCAGCCGGTCTCGCGTGAAGCGATGTATACCGCCCACTGCTGGGTGGCTTCATTGGCTCCATCGCGAGCGAACTGATTGGCGATGATGTTGGCGTAGCGCCTTGAGCACGCCGGGCGACCACCGAAAAATGGAACACCGTCGCTCGTCAGACTCCATTGAGGCTGAGGTTGCGACGGTGCGGGCCATGGTCCGGCCGGCACTGGCACGTTGTCACCCGAAAGCGACAACGAACCAGGCGGCCCGAACATCAGGTTTTGAACAAGACTGCAGAGGGCGACGAGAACTACCAGCGTTCGCCGACGGCGGGTTCTTCGATTGGTCAGCTGAGGCGCTCGATGATCATGGCCATGCCCTGGCCGCCGCCGACGCACATCGTCTCAAGACCAAAGGTCTTGTCGGCGGTCTGCAGGCCGTGGATGAGGGTGGTCATGATGCGGGCGCCGGTCATGCCGAATGGGTGACCGAGGGCGATTGCGCCGCCGTTCACGTTGAGCTTCTCCATTGGGATGCCGAGTTCACGGGCCGAAGGAAGAACCTGAGCAGCGAAGGCTTCGTTGATCTCGGCGAGGTCGATGTCGTCGATGGTCAAACCGGCACGCTTGAGTGCCTGACGAACGGCGTCGACTGGACCAAGACCCATGATCTCAGGGTTGAGACCCGACACGCCCGACGAAACGATGCGAGCGAGTGGCGTGAGGCCAAGGGCCTTGGCCTTCTCGAGGCTCATCACCATGACTGCAGCAGCGCCGTCGTTGAGTGGGCAAGCGTTGCCGGCTGTGACTTGGCCGTCGGGGCGGAACGCTGGCTTAAGGCCGGCGAGGGCTTCGAGCGTGGTGCCTGCACGTGGGCAGTCGTCGGTGGAAACAACCGTGCCGTCAGCAAGCGTGAGCGGTGTGATTTCCTGCTCGAACCAGCCGTTGGCCACATTGGCACTGGCGAGGTCTTGTGAGCGCTTGGCGAACTCGTCCATGTCGGCGCGGCTGACGCCGGTGACTTCGCGCACGTTCTCGGCGGTCTGACCCATGGCGATGTAGGCGTCGGGCAAGCCGGCCTGTGGGGTCCATGATGCATGGCCGCCGGCCGAGCGCTCGCGGGTGCGCTCGCCTGGGGTCTTGAAGATTGGGTTCGGGGCGGTGTCGCTGGCGCCGAACTGGTAACGGCTCACGGCTTCGACGCCGGCCGAGATAAAGCAATCGCCTTCGCCCGACTTGATCGCGTGAGCGGCCATGCGGATGGTCTGCAAGCTCGATGAGCAGTAACGGTTGACGGTGACGCCGGGAACGTTGTCGAGACCGGCGAGGATGGCGACCATACGGCCGATGTTGAATCCGGCTTCGCCTGCTGGCTGGCCGACACCCATGATGAGGTCCTCGACATCGCTGGCCTGCACCGATGGAACCTTGGCCATGAGCGCACGGACGATCTGGGCCGACATTTCGTCGGGGCGCAACGTGGTGAGCGAACCCTTATTGGCACGGCCAATCGGGCTGCGAGCGGTTGCGACGATTACTGCTTCAGGCATGGTTCCCCCTGGGGACGTTTAACAACAAGATAATGACGAGTGCAGAGCCTAGCGACAGGCCTGCGCTATGAACGAATGAGCGGTATCTCTAGCGAGTGTCAATTACTCGAAACACTTCGGCCGAGCGCCCTTCGGCGAGCCCATATCGCTTGCCAGCAGCAAGCAAGAACCCGCGAACACGTTGCTCAGTTCCAGCAGGATCTTGATGTTGGGTCTTGTGGTGAAGCAACGCTCGAATCTTGCGCTCGACATTGTCGGTCACGTCTTCGACATGTAACTCTTCGGCCGGATTCACCGGGATGCCCATCACCCACATCTCTGACACGGCCCATGGTTCAAGACCCTCGGCCAGCAATTCGGGATACGCAAACGGGTTGCGAGCGTCGGGATAGATCGCTGCGATCGAGGCCTGCCCAGCAGCGAGATGATCGGGATGACTCGCATACAGGCGAGCCAGATTGAGTTCAGGCGATTGCACGAGCACACGCTGCGGACGCACCTCGCGGATCACTCGCGACAGCGCACACCGCAACTGCAAGTTGTATTCGACACGGCCATCGGCCATGCCCAAAAAGATCAGTGATTCGACACCTACCTCTTTGCCCGCTCGGCGTTGCTCTTCGCGGCGCATCAACGCCATCTGCGGACGGGCGATGGTCTGATCGAAGCCGCCAGCATCGCCATCGGTGACGAGGCAATAGGTGACCTCGATGCCTGCATCGGTCATATTCGCAACGGCACCAGCGGCGCCAAAGTCGACATCGTCAGGATGAGCGGTGATTACCAGTGCCCGTTGTATCTCATGTGTTTCCAACATGCCCTGAACACTACGGCCGACTAGATTGCGGTCATGACTTTGCCAACCGTTGCTGCGGATTCCTTTGACCTGTCTGACCCACTGTTTTGGGTTGCACCCCGCGATTATCGCGAGGCTGCGTTCAAGTCGCTGCGCGATGCGCCTGGGTTGGCGTTCTTCGCCGAGCGCGAAATCCCCGACCTTCCATTTCCCGTTGGCCCCGGTTACTACGCGTTGACCCGCCACGAAGATGTGTGGGCCGCCAGCCGCAACGCGCAATTGTTCTGCAGCGGCAAGGGCAGCAACATCGGCGACCTTCCCCAAGAGATGAACGAGTTCTTTGGCTCGATGATCAACATGGATGACCCCAAGCACTTCCGCCTTCGCAACATCGTCTCCAAGGGCTTCACGCCAAAAGAGATCGGTCGCGTCGAGGACTACGTGAAGATCAAGGCCAAAGCAATTGTCGATGGTCTGCTCGAGCGCTTCCCCGACGGCGAGTGCGACTTCGTCGAAGAGGTGGCCGCTCCCCTGCCGCTGAAGATCATCTGCGAGATGATGGGCATCCCCGAAGAAGACGAACAGCAGATCTTCGCCTGGACCAACGTGATCCTTGGTGCGGGCGACCCAGAGTTCGGCGGCACCCTCGAGGCGCTCATGAACACCGCCCTTGAGATGTTCATGTATGCGCAGGCACTCGGCGAGAGCCGTCTGGCCAACCCCAAAGAAGACATGACCAGCGCGATGATGCATGCCGAGGTCGATGGCGAGCGCCTGACGCCGCAAGAGTTCGGCAGTTTCTTCATCTTGCTCGTGGTGGCTGGCAACGAGACCACTCGCAACGCCATCAGCCACGGCATGCGTGCGCTCACGCAGCATCCCGATCAGCGCGCATTGTGGTTCAACGATTTCGAGGCCAACACCAAGACCGCTGTTGAAGAGATCGTCCGCTGGGCAACTCCGGTGATCCACTTCCGTCGCACCGTTACCGAAGACACCGTCTTGTCTGGCGTCGACCTGAAGGCTGGCGACAAAGTGGTGCTTTGGTACAACTCAGCCAACCGCGACGAGCGCGCCTTCAAGGATCCCTACACCTTCGATCTGCAGCGCCCTACATTGCCCGCTCAGGCTGGCTTCGGCGCCGGTGGGCCACACTTCTGCCTCGGCGCAAACCTGGCTCGCCGCGAGATCAGCGTGATGTTCGAAGAGATTCACAACCGCTTGCCAAACATGCAAATCATCGACGAGCCCGAGATGCTGCAGAGCGCGTTCATCAACGGCATCAAGCGCATGCGGTGTAGCTGGAAGTGATGCGGCGTTGGGCTGCGCGTCAGCCCAACTCGCCGCTTGCGTAATGCCGGCGGCAGAGCAATTCGTAACGCACCACATCGCCGAACAGCACCGGCGCGCCTTCGTCGGAGGTGTCGCCCACCACAACGGTCTCGCCTTCGTACACGAGGTGGCCGTTCACGAGTCGAGCGTTGTGCGTTGCGCGTCGTCCGCACCAACAACGGGCTTCAACCTGTAACGCAACGCGTTCGTCGGCCACTTCAAGCAAGCGCTTCGTGCCTTCGAACAGCAGACCACGAAAGTCGGTAATGAGGCCGAACGCAAAAACATCGACATCGAGTTCGTCGACGGTTCGTGCAAGTTGATTGCACTGCTCGATCGAATAGAACTGCGCTTCGTCGCACACGATGAACGACAGCCGTTCGGTGGCTCGCGCTAAGGCGAAGATGTCGAGTTCGGAATGCACCTCAACCGCCGGCGCAGACACGCCGAGGCGGCTCGTGATTTGTGATCCGTCTCGGTCGAGCTTGGTGAGCAACAAGCCAGTGAGATGGCGGGACTCAAGGTTGTGGTGAATCTGCAACGCGAGGGTGCTCTTGCCGCAGCCCATCGTGCCGAAACTGAAACGCAACGTAGCCATGTGGTCGCAACCGTAGCCGGTGAGGCCTTACACGCGCCCTGCCGCGATTGCAGCCTCTTCGGCTGCAGTGAGTTGCTCGTCGACAATCGCTAATCCACCCACCCAGAAATTGGGGTCGGCGAGATCGCAGTCGACGATGCGCGCGAGTTCTTGGGGGCTCATGGATCCGCCGGCGCGAAGCATGTCGAGATACTGCGGCACGAAGCCCTCGCCAACTTGCTCGTAGCGGCGGTACACGCTGAGCGCAAGCAGTTGCCCATAGGCATAGGCGTACACGTAGCCAGGCGTGTGGATGAAGTGCGGGATGTAGCTCCACCAATTGCGGTAGCCCTCGGTGATCTCAACGCTTGGCCCAAGCATGTCGGTTTGCGTCTGCGCCCACAGTTCGTTGATGGCCTCGATAGCGAGTTCGCCTTGGCCGCGTCGAGCTGTATGCACGGCGTGCTCGAAACGGTTCATTGCGATCTGGCGGAACACCGTGGCGATCGAGTCTTCGAGCGTGGCCGCCAACAATGCGAGACGCTCATTGGGATCGGTGAGCATGCCGAGCAGACGTTTGCTCGTGACCGTCTCGCCGAACACCGATGCCGTCTCAGCCAGCGTGAGTGGCGTGCTCATCTGGAACACGCCTTGCTCGCGGGCTAGGTAGCCATGCACACCGTGTCCGAGTTCGTGCGCCAGCGTGGCGACATCGCGCGAGCGCCCGGTCCAGTTCAACAACACGTAGGGGTGGTGCGACGGCACGGTGTACGAACAAAACGCGCCGGGTCGCTTGCCCGCGCGGTTGGGGGCGTCGATCCAGTTTTCACGCAAGAAGCGCTGAACGATCGAGGCAAGCTCGCCGCTGAACGATGAGTACGCGTCGGTGACAACTTCGGTGGCAACCGACCACGGCACTTGGCTCTCGGCGGTGGCTACCGAAGCAGAGCGGTCGTAGTCGGCGATCGTGTTGAGCCCGAGGATCTTTGCCTTCAGCGCATACCAGCGGTGCGGAATGTCGTAGCGACCAACGACCGCGTCGACCAACGCCTGCACGCTGTCGTCGCTGGCATCGTTGGCCAAGTTGCGGCTGCTGACCCATGTGGGGAAATTGCGGAGACGGTCGTCGACTGCTTTGTCGTTGAGCAATGTGTTGAACACAAACGTGCGCGTGCGCATGCCCGGCTCGAGCCCAGCGTTGACCGCGGCGTGAGCGCGCTGGCGCACCTCACGATCGGGGTGCTGCAACATCGCCAAGCCCTGCAGTAGCGGCGCCGTTGTGGTGGTGCCGTCAGGTTGCTCGACCGTGATCTCCATCGAGGAACTCAGCTCATCGAACAGCCGACCCCATGCACTCTCGCCGGTGACGTTCTTCTCGGCGAGGATCTTCTCTTCGGGCTCGCTCAGTAGATGCGGCCGATAACGACGGGCCGAGCGAAGGTGATGGCGGATGAAGTCGAGCGCCGAATCAGGCGTGTCGAGAATGGCATCGACGTGCTCGTCTGACGCGCTGGCCCACTCGAGATCGATGAAGAGCAACTGAGTGTTGATCGCCGTGGCGCGTTGTTGTACGTGCGCCACAAGCGCACCGTTGGCGGGGTCAACCGTGTCGCCAGCGAACATCAAGCTCGCGTAGCTACCGGCGCGGCCAAGCAACTCGATGAGCTCGGCGTAACGACGATGAAACGCGCTGAGCTCAGTTGCGTTCATTGATGCAATGCGGTCGCGTCCGCTGCTGACCAGTTCGGCGCAGATCGCGTCGGCGGCATCAATGAGCGCATCGACATTGGGGGCACCGTTCAGTAGCGGCGGGAGATCCCATGCGACACCGTTGGCAGCAAGGTCATCTGGATCGTGGGATCGGGCAGCGCCGACGCTTGATTGAGACGTCATCGAAAGAGACTAGGCGCGGCGCCTAGATCGGCGCACCAACGGCGGTGACATACAGCGGTG
>JBAXER010000079.1:0-12643 GCA_037140375.1 Actinomycetota bacterium | reverse complement strand
CTTGCACCTGCGCCATTGCTTCGGGGAAGCGATCGGCGTGGTGCTCCCACATTTCCGCAAAATTCCAACCTGAGGTAGTCACGGCACTGAATCTAGAGCGGCCTTGGAGCGAACCCTGAATCGGTTGAATGCGGAGTCAGGCCAGCGATGGAAGGCCTTCGCGGAGGTGGTCGAGCGATGCAACCGGCATTGGCTCTGGAGTTCTAATGTGGCCCCATGGACTTTCAGTTGCCCACCGAGGATGACCCGCGACGACAAGTAGTGCGCGAGTGGATCAAAGCGAACCCGAAACCGTCGGGCGCCACCTTGGCGAAAGCCGGCTATGTGGCGCCGCATTGGCCTGCGCCGTGGGGCCTCGCTGCAGACCCAATTCATCAGCTGGTTATCGACGACGAACTTAACCGAGCGGCGGTGCGCCGGCCTACGAACCCCATTGGTATTGGCTGGGCCGGACCAACGTTGCTGTACGCAGGCACACAGGAACAAAAGGATCTGTACCTCGATCGGCTGCTCAGCGGCGAAGACTTCTGGTGTCAGTTGTTCAGCGAGCCTGGCAGCGGCAGCGACCTCGCCAGCTTGGGTACGCGTGCGCTGCGCGATGGTGACGAGTTCATCGTGAACGGTCAAAAGATCTGGACCAGCGGCGCACAGCATGCGAAGTACGGAATCCTTATCGCGCGCACCGATCCCGACCTGCCCAAGCACAAGGGCATCTCGTATTTCGTGTGCCCGATGGATGCTCCCGGTATCGAGATCAGGCCCATCACCGAGATGACCGGTGGACACACCTTTAATGAGGTGTTCTTCACCGATGTTCGTATTCCCGCCGCGAACCTCATTGGCGATCTCAACGATGGTTGGCGTCTCGCCAAGGTCACCTTGGGCAACGAGCGCGTGTCACTCTCAACCGGTGGTGTGCTGTGGGGCAGCGGTCCAACGGCTCTTGAGATGCTCGATGCCGTTCGCGCCAATGGTCCCGTCACCGATGTGCACATGCGCCAGCGGCTTGCATCGATCTACATCGAGCACATGGTGCTCGACCTCATCCGGTTGCGCACGTTGTCTGCCAAGCTGCGCGGCGAGCAGCCCGGACCCGAGGCCAGCATCCGCAAGATCATGGCCGACGAGCACGGACAGCACGTGATGGCTGTCGCGCGCGATCTGCTTGGCGCTTCGGGAATGCTCACGAGCAGCGAAGGCCGCGATTTGTTCGTGCCGGGCACCGACACCAAGGGCCTTGGGCCTGGTCGCCCGCCAAACGATCTTGGTCACCCAGGTTGGTACGACGGCTACATGTTCAGCCAAGCGCTCACCATTGGTGGCGGCACCGGCGACGTGCAGCGCAACATCGTGGCCGAGCGGGTGTTGGGGTTGCCTCACGATATCGATGTTCAGATTGGCCTAACTTGGGCCGAGACGCAGCGATCCGGATCTCGATAAGAAAGCATTGATACGTGACTGACATTGTCGAGCCAGAGCTGAGCGACTACAAACTCTCCAGTCGTTACGACCGTGATTCGGGTCGCGTCTTCTTGTCGGGTGTTCAGGCGCTCGCTCGATTGCCGCTCGAGCAAATGCGTGTCGACCGCAGCAATGGGCTCAACACCGCAGCCTTCGTCACGGGCTATCCGGGCTCGCCGTTGGCGGGGCTCGATCGTGAAGCCGATGTCGCCGCGAAGTCGGCAGGCGAACTCAACTACGTGCACCGTCACGCGCTCAACGAAGAGCTTGCGGCTACCGCAGTGATGGGTAGCCAGTTGGCGGCCGAGCGACCCGATTGTCGTTACGACGGCATTGTTGGCTACTGGTACGGAAAGACTCCGGGAGTCGATCGCGCCAGCGACGCAATACGACACGCGATGTTCGCCGGTGTGCATCGCAACTCGGGAGCGGTGGCGTTTGTCGGCGACGATGGCGCGGCCAAGTCGTCTACCTTGCCGAGTGCATCGGACTCCACCTTGATTGGGTTACATATGCCCATCCTCTTTCCGGGAGATGTGCAATCGGCGCTCGATCTCGGACGTCATGCCGTAGCGATGTCTCGCGCCAGCGGACTGTGGTCGGCGCTCAAGATTGTGGCAGCCGTTGCCGACGGAACTGAAGCCATCGACCTTGCGCTCGATCGCGTCTCTACGGTTGCGCCGAAGGTCGACTTCGAGGGCTATACGTTCGTGCCCCATGCCGACGGCGGGCTACTCACGCCGCACACGCTCGACCTCGAACGCGAGTTGTACGAGATTCGACTCGAGCTGGCGCGGGCCTATGGCACCGAGAACAATCTCAACACCATCGATGTCAATCCCGACGACGCGTGGATCGGTATTGCTGCCGCTGGGCACACCTACACCGAGGTCCGTCAGGCGTTGCGCATGTTGGGGCTGGCCACCGATGAGCAGATTGCCGATGCCGGCATTCGCTTGCTGCACCTTCGGTTGATCTCGCCAATCGACCATGCGCTGTTGCGTCGCTTCGGCGCCGGACTCGCCGAGATTTTCGTGGTCGAAGATAAGACCCCCACCCTCGAAGCGATGCTCAAAGAGGCGCTCTGGTCGTCGCCCGATCGACCGACAATCACGGGCAAGAACGACGAACAAGGTCGTCATCTTCTGGCAGCGCACGGATCGCTCGATGCCGACTCAATCGTGGGCCCGTTGCGGTCGCGCCTCGTCGAGCGACTCACCGACGATCGACTCGCTCCCTTGCGTTCCGCTGCTCGCTCTCGGGTGCTCATTCCGCTCACGCTGAACCGCACGCCGTATTTCTGTAGCGGTTGTCCGCACAACGTGAGCACCGAGGTACCTGCTGGGTCGCTGGTGGGCGGCGGCATCGGTTGTCACTCGATGGTCGCAATGATGGACTCGTCACGCGTTGGCGAAATTGTCGGGCTTACCTGTATGGGCAACGAAGGAGCTCAGTGGGTGGGCATGGCTCCGTTTGTCGATACGCCTCATCTCATCCAGAACATCGGCGACGGCACCTACGCGCATAGCGGCCAATTGGCTATTCGCGGTGCTATCGCTGCTGGCGTCAACATCACCTACAAGATCTTGGTGAACGGTGTTGTGGCGATGACCGGCGGGCAAGACGCGACCGGCGCGGTCGACGTGCCCACCATGGCGCGCATCTTGCTGCTGCAAGGCGTGCGCACCGTGCTGGTGACTACCGACGACCTTGATCGGTACAACTCAATTGGATTGCCCAACGAAGTTGAGGTCTGGGACCGCACCCGGATGGTCGAGGCGCAAGAACGGTTGGCAGCGATCCCGGGTGTCACGGTGCTGATCCACGATCAGTTGTGCGCCGCCGAGAAGCGACGACTACGCAAACGCGATAAGGCCGCCAAGCCGGCGTTCCGGGTACTCATCAACGAGCGCGTGTGCGAGGGCTGTGGCGACTGTGGGCAACAGAGCAACTGCCTGTCGGTGCAACCCGTAGAGACCGAGTTCGGGCGCAAGACACGTATTGATCAGAGTTCGTGCAATCTCGATTACTCGTGTCTGCGCGGCGACTGCCCGAGCTTCGTGAAGGTGCTCGAGCCAAAGCGACCCATCAAGGTGAAGACCCGTTTCACGAACGCTCCATCCGATCTTGCGGCCGCGACTGTGGTTGATCCAATCGATGGTCTGATGGTTCGTATGCCAGGTATTGGTGGCACCGGTGTTGTCACGGTCAGCCAGATCCTTGGCACCGCGGCGATGCTCGATGGGCTACAGGTTCGCGGTCTCGACCAAACAGGGCTGTCGCAAAAAGCTGGTCCGGTGGTGAGCGATGTGTTCATCAGTCGCGACGAACAGGTGGGCTCCAACAAGGCCGCTGCTGGCAGCGTCGATGTGCTGATCGCTTTCGACTTGCTCGGCGCCGCAACCGACGCGCAGCTTCGCGGTGCTTCGGTCGATCGCACAATCGTTATCGGCTCCGCTTCGCCCACACCTACCGGCAAGATGGTGCTCCATCCGACGGTGGCGTATCCCGAACTCGACGACCTCTCCGGTCGGCTCAATGCCACCAGCCGCGCCGAACTCAATCGGTATGCGCCAGTATTCGAGTTGGTTACTGGCCTCTTCGGCGACACCACCACGGCCAACGTGTTCCTACTTGGTGTGGCTCATCAGGCGGGCGTGCTGCCGGTGTCTACCATCAGCCTCGAGCGGGCCATCTCGCTCAATGGCGTTGCAGTCGATCGCAACCTTGCTGCGTTTGCATGGGGCCGCCAATGGATCATCGATCCCGACGTGGTCGCCAAGGCGGCGGGCGTGCACTCTTCGGTCGAGGCAGCAGCCGAGCCGCTCGATCCGATTGAGATGCGTGCAGCCGACCTCGTGGCGTATCAGTCGCAGGAGTATTCACAGCTGTATCTCGATCGCGTCGAGGCGCTGCGCACCGCTGGCGCTTCGGACGAAACGATTGATGCGTTTGCAACCAATCTGCACAAGCTGATGGCCTATAAGGACGAGTACGAAGTCGCTCGGCTGTTGCTGGCCCCAGAGGCGCGTGCCGCGGCCGAAGCCATCGCTGGCGAGGGTGCCCGAGTTCAGTGGCAGCTACATCCGCCAATGCTTCGTGCGATGGGGATGAAGAACAAGATCTCGTTGGGTCGTTGGGCCACGCCGTTGATGGTTGGCCTGCGGGCTGGCCGCCGCCTGCGAGGCACACCATTCGACCTACTGGGCATGACCAAGCTGCGTCGTATCGAGCGTGCGCTCGCAGGCGAATACGCCGACTCAATCACGGTGCTTGTTCGGGCCAACGCTCCAGCGGCCGTAACGCTTGAGGCCGCCGGTCTGCCCGAACTGGTGCGCGGTTACGAGTCGATCAAGCTCGAGTCGTTAGTGCACTACCGGGCCCGTCTGGCTGAGTTTATGAATCCGGCGGGTTCTGCCGAGCCTGATTCTGTGCCCGCAGACTAAGAAAATGGACTTTGTGCCCTAACCATTGCCGCCTTGGTGACGCACCATATACGTGCGTGAAGGAGTCGCAGTGAGTTCTCAGATTGTGATTCTTGGTGCAGGCACGGGTGGCACTCTGGCCGCCAACCGTTTGCATCGAGAACTCGATGGCCGCGACGCGGAAATAACCGTGATCGACCTCGACGATGTACATGTCTATCAACCTGGGTTGTTGTTCGTACCGTTTGGTCTTGCCCGGTCTCATCAGCTCGAACGGCCGCGACAGAGTCAGCTGAAGAGCGACATTCTCTACATCGAACGGCTCATCGACCATGTCGATGCTGATCGAAACATGATTGTTTTACGCGACGGCGAAGAGGTTCCCTACGACGTGCTCATTGTGGCTACCGGTGCCGTGTTATCCCCCGATGAAACTGAGGGGTTGTCCGATGCGATTGCGATGAACTCGGTACACCACTTCTACACCTTGCACGCGGCCGAAGTGCTGGAAGCAGCGCTCGATCGTTTCGACGGCGGTCGCTTGGTTGTCAATGTGGTTGACAATCCCATCAAGGGTCCGATAGCTCCACTTGAGTTCTGTTTCTTGGCCGACTGGTATTTCCATCAACGTGGCATCCGTGATCGTGTCGAGATCACCTATGTCACGCCGCTGGACGGTGCCTTCACCAAGCCGATCGCAAGCGACACTCTCGGGAGCTTGCTCATCGAAAAGAACATTCGGCTTGTGCCAAATTTCAACACCGGCAGTGTCGACGGAATCAAGCGCCGGCTTGTCGGCTACGACGGTCGCGAGGTGCCGTTCGATCTGGCTGTGGTGATCCCGATACATAGGGGTGCTGCTTACGTGGGGCGTTCTCATGGCCTTGGGGACGAAAACAACTTCGTGCCGGCCGACCCGCGCACGATGCAATCGTTGGTGCGACCAAACATCTTCGTGATCGGTGATGCCGCAAACATTCCGGCATCAAAGGCTGGCTCGGCTGCCCATTTCGAAGGCGATGCGTTGGTGGCGAACGTGCTCCATTTCATGAGTGGCGAACCCCTCGACGCCAGCTACGACGGGCACACTAACTGCTTCATCGAATCGGGATTCGGCAAGGCATTGCTCATCGATTTCAACTACGACATCGAGCCGATGCCCGGCCGGTTCCCCGGCACGGTTGGACTGCCGCTGCTCAAGGAGAGCCGGCTCAACCACTGGGGCAAGGTCGCGTTTCAATGGGTGTATTGGCACGCCCTGCTCGCAGGTCGGCGCATCCCCGGAATCAGATCAAAAATGCCCACCGCAGGTAAGCGCGTCGAGCTCGGCGGCCCCCAACGATTGCGCTCGATCGGACGGCCAGCGGAAGGGTCAAAGCCTGAGAAGGTGTCATGAACGCAACAGTCTCCGTTGGCGAGATATACGAGAAGGCTGCTGGCGGTCTGATCATCTTCACGTAAGCGGGCGCCATGGCGCACTAGATTCTGGCGATGTCACCACGCCGTACTCGTTTGCTCGCCGCCGTTGCCTGTGTTGGTCTTTTGGCGGGATGCTCAAGCAGTTCGTCGTCGGGCTCGAGCTCGGTGGACGTCACCGGTTCGAGCGCGCCAATCACCACCTCTGATGTAGCCGCCTCAAATGTTCTCGTTGGCGCCGCAAGCCGCTCGGTGTTGCCAACGGTGGGTGGCAATCGCGACTACGTGTCAACCGCTCCTGGCTGGTCGAACGTTGACCCGTATAACCCGGGCGTCTACGTGCCTGCGTTCGATCAGGGCGCTGTCGATGTGGGTAACGGCAACAACGATGCGGCGTGGGTGCACGATGATGTGAAGGCCACCGCGGTAGCAATTCAAGAAGGCGACTCGCTGGTGGTTCTTGTTACCGCCGACGTCTACATGGTGTTCGCTGCCGACGCTGCCGAGATCGAGGCAATGGCGCGCAAGAGCCTGCCTGCGCAGTGGAAAGACAGCGCCAAAATCATCGTGTCTGCCACACACAACCACCACGGTCCCGACACTGCGTTCAGCGTGAACGACAAGTGGTATGAGGCGATGGCCGCCGAGACCGCGGCCACCGTGAACGAGGCTGTCGCCGCGCTCGAGCCAGCAACATTGGCGGTGGCATCGGGCGAGCATCGATATGGCATGAACGACGTTCGCGATCCTGTTGTTTTTGATCCGGCGCTCAACGTGTTGGTTGCGCGCAGCACGGCTACCGACGACGTGATTGCCACCATTGTGCAATGGGCGAGTCACCCCGAAACCACCTTGGGTTTCGAGCCCAAGACTGGGTTTGATATTGCGGCTGTCTGCACTGCCAAGGGTTGGACAGACGACGACTGTAAAGCCGACGGGCGTTACTTCACGTCTGATTATCCGGGCGTGCTGCGCGATGTCGTGAGCAGCGAAATCGGCGGCGAGGTGATGTACTTCAATGGTCCGCTCGGCAGTCAGATCGGGCCCGGCCAGGCGCCTACTTGGGTCATCGACGCCGAGCACCCTGAGGGCAACGGTTGGGTTGTGCCAGCCGGAGCCAAGCCGCTTCCGGGCGCCACCGACTATCTCGGGAAGAGCTTTGCCAAGACCGAATCGATCGGTAGGCAGTTGGGTCTTCATGTGCTGCAGCTCGTCGATGCTGCCGAGGCAATAACGGTGCCGGCATTGGTGTGGCGCGAGCAGTCGTTTTATACGCGCCTCACCAACATTGGCTTTCGGGTGTTGCTCGCCGATGGCGACCTCGGGTGGAAGAGCCCAATGGGTTACAACTGCACGATGCCGTTCAGCGATGCAACATGTGTATCTGACGACGGCAAGGTCGTCGACGATCCGGTTCTTACGCCACTCGTTCAAAGTCAGATTCGAGTCGCTGATGTCCTCAAGACTCGCCTTGTCCATCTGTCACTCGGGTCGGTCGGCTTTTTGTTTATGCCTGGCGAGTTGCCTCCCGAGTTGGTCATTGGGCTGCCCGCCGACTTCGTGACCGCTACCGACAAGTACTACCGCGATGCAAACGAAGAGCACGCCCGCGGCGCCGACTACGCCACGCCGGGCTACTTGCTCGACCTGGTCGATGAACCGACCACGTTTACCGTTGGTCTGGGTGGCGACGAACTGGGTTACTGGGTTCCGCTCAACGAAGTGAAAGTGCGTTGCGCCGCCGAAATTATTGGGCCTCCCGATGGTTGTAAGCGAGCCTTCGAGGCTGGGGTTATCAACACCGTCGATGGCGTGAGCGGGCCGATCTGTAGGAAGATCACGGATGACCCATCCAGCCTCGACGGTGTGCCGGCCGACCTCGCCAAGGTAGCGCTCGACTCATGTCGTTATGGCCAGGCGCTTGGTCGCGAGCTCGGCGAACCTCCTGGGCACTATGAAGAAACCAACAGCGCCGGTTGGGATCTTGTGGACGACACATGGAAGGCCGCTGTGACCTTGTTTGGTCGCGATAATCCACGTCAGATCAATCCAGAGAACAAGGGCTACACGCCCGAGTTCCCACCGCCAAGCCCGTGATCACGAGGTAGGTGTGGCGCCGTAGGCGAACTTCGTGGCAAGGTCGCGCCTATGACTGCAGTGAGCAACGAACGTTTGGTGGTCGATCTTCTCGACCCAGAGTTCTATCGATCGAATCCGCACGACGCGTATACGTGGATGCGTGCCAACGAACCGATCTATCGCGACCATCGCAATGGCCTGTGGGGCATCACCCGTCACGCCGATCTGATGGAGGTTGAGCGGCGCAGCAGCGTGTACCTCAGCGGTCAGGGCTATCGCGCTATTTGGTCACCCGACGAGATCAACATGATCGCTCAAGACGATCCACGGCACCGCCAGCAGCGCATGCTCGTGCAGCACAAGTTCACCCGCTCGGCTGTCAGCGATCGACGCGCCGAGATCGATGCGCTGGTAGCCGAACTCATCGACAACATCATCAACGACGGCGAATGCGAACTCATCGACGCGATCTCGGGCCAACTGCCCGCCCGACTCACGTGTCGTTTGCTGGGCTATCCCGAGACGATGTGGCGCGAACTCAAGAGTTGGAGCGAGCGGCTGATGCGCATCGACATGCGCGAGCGCGATGGCCACATCTTCACCGACTTCATCGACGCCAACATGGAGTTCATTGGTGCCCTTGGCCAGATCGCACAAGAGAAGATGACCTGCCCGGCCGACGATCTGATCTCGCTGTGGTTGCATGCCGAAATCGATGGCCAGCCGTTGCCTCCGGCCACCATGGTGCACGAAGTGGGTCTGTTCATTTCGGGTGGAGCCGAGACCACGCGAACGGCGATCAGCCACGGTCTGCGCGCCTTTTGCGACAATCCCGAGCAGTGGGAGGCAATGGCTGGCGACCCTTCGCTGGTGCCGCTCGCCGTTGAAGAAGTGTTGCGGTGGGTCACGCCGCTCAACAACATGTTCCGCCGCGCCGGCATCGACGATGAACTGAATGGCACGAAGATCTCTCGCGGGGATCGCATCGTGTTGCTGTACCCGTCGGCCAACCGCGACGAAGCAGTGTTTGAGAATCCATTTGAGTTCAACATCCGCCGCAATCCGAATCCGCAGATCGCGTTTGGCTTCGGCACGCACCTGTGTGTTGGCAACAACCTGGCTCGGGCAACGCTGCACTCGCTGTTCACGCAACTGTCGGCGCGCATCACGCAACTTCGGCCCATCACCGAACCCGACGTTGAGTCGAATATCTTCGCCCGCGCGGTACGCAGTTTTCAGCTCGGCTTCACGGCGCGATGAACGCGTTTCGCTTCGGCGTGCAGTCGTTCAGCGCCGAGACGCCAAAGCAGTGGCGCGACCGTGCCCGTGAGGCCGAGGCGCTCGGCTACTCGGCGCTGCATCTCGCCGATCACTACATCGGCCCTGGGCCAGCGCTATCGGCCACCAATCATCCGGTGCAGGGACTTGCCGCGGTGCCTGCAATGGCAGTAGCCGCTGAGGCCACCTCAACGCTGCGCATTGGTAGCCGCGTGTTCTGCATCGACTATCGACCGCTGGCAGTGCTTGCCAAGGAAGCTGCCACGCTCGATTTCTTCAGCGAGGGCCGCCTCGAGCTTGGGCTTGGTGCGGGTTGGCTGCAGGGCGAATACGAAGCCATCGGTCTCGAGATGGATCCAGCGCCTCAGCGCATCGCCCGACTCGCCGAATCGGTGGCGGCCATCAAAGCGTTGTTTGCCGGCGGCGAAGTGAATATCTCTGGCGAGCATGTGAGTCTGCACGGCTTCTCGCAGGTGCCCGCCGCCGTGCAGACCCCGCATCCGCCCATCATGATTGGCGGCGGCTCGAAACGCGTGTTGAGTCTCGCAGCCACGCAGGCAAACATCGTGAGCCTCAACTTCAATAACGCCAGCGGCAAAATTGGTCCAGCGGGCGTCAACAGCGGCACAGCCGTGGGCACTGCCGCCAAGGTTGCATGGGTACGCAACGCAGCCGAGACGGCCGGTCGAACAGCACTCGATTACGAAATCGAGATCGGCGCGTACTTCACCTTCGTCACCCCAGCGGCACGTCAGACCGCCGAGGGATTCGGCAAGTTGTTTGGTCTTGATGCCGACCAAATGTTGCAGCACCCACACGCGTTGTTCGGCAGCACCGACGAAATCGTCGAAGAGTTGCAGCGCCGACGCGAGCACTACGGCATCAGCTACATCACTATCAACGACACAGCGATGCAGGCATTCGCGCCGGTGGTCGAGCGCCTCGCCGGCACCTGACCGACGGCAGGATCGTCAGCCTTGTTCGGTGCTGGCTTGCTCGAGCGTGTCGACAAAGAGTTCAAGTGTTGCCTCGGCGAAGGCGATCATGTTGTCGACGCGCACATCGGAACCGGTGAGCACATGCCGCGTTGCGTTCACGGGGCCTGTCACTGCGAGCCACACGTGGCCAGCCGGATCACCATACGGATTTGGTGGGCCAGCGGCGCCCGCCTCGCCGACGCCCCATGTGGCTCCGAGGCGAATCTGTGCTGATTGGGCGATGTACTGAGCGAACGCTTCGGTGGCGCCGCGCATTCCGGGCGGCACGTCGACGGCGCCGGCAATGAACGCTCGGTGTGCGGCTGCGGTGTAGACCACGACGCCACCGAGGTAATAGGCCGAGGCGCCGGCAAGCGAGAGCAGCGAGGCCGATACGAGACCTCCCGCAGAACCCTCGGCTAACGCAACAGTCTCGCCCCGTGCTCGCAGGAGATGTGCGGCACGTAGGGCGAGACTGTTCAGTTTTGGTGTGAGCATGTGCTCACCGTAGCGGTACGGGTGTGTCGCTTCGGCGAGGTATCAACCTCAGGCGATGGCGGCGAGGCCGTCGTATGTTGCCTGGGCTGCGGTCAGTGCAGCCTGTGCCGTGGTGGCGTCGGCGTCGGCGGCAGCAGCAGCGCTTGCGGCGGCGGCAGCAGCAGAGTCAGCAGCGACAGCGGCAGCGGCGGTGCTTGTTGCGTAGTCGCTGGCCTGAGTCGCGTTAGCGGCGGCTGTCGCTGATGCATCGGCGGCTGCGGCAGCGTCGGCTGCGGCAGCAACTGAGGCGGCGGCGAGGTCAGCGTCGTCCGGGGCGGCAGCAGCGGCGTCGGCTGCAACAGTTGCGGCGTCAGCAGCAGCGACAGCACTTGCGGCAGCATCGGCGGCGGCAGTGGCAGCTGAATCGGCGGTGGCTGCTGCCCAAGCGGCAACATCGTGTGCGTACACAGCGTCAGCAGCAGCGTTGGAAGCGACGGTGCCAGCGGCGGCTGCGCTAGCAGCGGCGGTGAGGTAGGCGTTGTTGGCGTTGTTTAACGCTGTGAGAGCGTCGGCCAAGAAGACCTTGGCCTGCTTGGTGGAAACGCTGAGAGAGTTCTTTGCCAACAGCGTGCCGGTGCTCGACGTGACGGTCACGTTTACGGTGTACTTGGCGTTGAACAACAGGGTGTTGGCATTGACTGAACCAACAGATGCGTTGTCGGTCGTGTTCGACTCTGTGTATGCCGTCGCGCCGAGTGAGTCGACGAAGTCAATCTTCCAAGTAGAAGGCGTGGCGCACTTGTCGGCGATCGAAAAGCTCAACGCAATCGTGGCGTTGACGCCCGAATAGCCAGTGGAGGTCGTTGCCTTGCTGATGGTGGCGCAGTTGGTCGGCGCCACGACTGGTGCTGGGGTCGGGGCAACTGGCTTTGGTGCTGCGATCGTGGTGGCTTTGCCGCCGCCGCCGCCGCCGGTGCCTCCGCCGGCTGTGAGGCCGTCAATGATTGCTCGGCCGGCGAATGACGAACCCGCACCCAGCGCAACAACCGTGGCAAGTGCGCTTGCCAATACCCAATTCGGAATTCTCATGACCATCTCCTGGTTTCTCCTCGGTATCCCCGATACCTCCGGAACATGTTTCAGTATGTGCCACTTGTTCTGCAAGCGACAGTGGACATTAGTCCTAGCTCTTTTTTGGCTTTCTCTAGTACCATCTGCGAGGCTCAAAAACCGTCACTGAGCTGCTGCGATCTCGGTAGCAATGGCGACTAGCTGGTCTGGGCGGCGGCAGTGGCTGAGACACTGCAACCGCCCAGAGGATTTGCGGGAATCACGGCTTCGTGACCACAATCTTGGGCACTTTCACGCCGCCGCCGCCGTTGACTCCGCCGCCGTTGACTCCACCGGTGTTGATACTGCGGCGAATTGCTCCGTCGACGATTGCGCGAGCCGCAAAGCTCGAGTGCGCGCCGAGAGCGCCCATTCCCATTCCTGCCGTGAGGCAGCCAACTACTACTAGCTTTCTGATGC
>JBAXER010000078.1:0-12666 GCA_037140375.1 Actinomycetota bacterium | reverse complement strand
ACGGGTCTCCCCGCGGCGATCACCCACCGTGATCAACCTGCCCGAAAAATGCGAAATGGCAGTTGGTCCAACCCCCTTGCGGGAACGGACCAACTGCCATCACGACAGAGCCATCAGGCGTCAGGAACGAGCCTGCAACGCCTCAATCAGCTTGGGAAGAACCTTGTGAACATCGCCAACGATGCCCAGATCGGCGACGCCGAAGATCGGTGCTTCTTTATCCTTGTTGATCGCAATGATGTTCTTCGAGCCCTTCATGCCAACCATGTGCTGGGTGGCGCCCGAGATACCTGCTGCGAGGTACACGCTTGGCTTGACGACCTTGCCGGTCTGCCCAACCTGGTAGCTGTACGGCACCCAGCCGGCATCGACGATTGCTCGTGATGCGCCAGGGGCACCCTTGAGCAACTTGGCGAGCTGCTCGATCATTTCGTAGTTCGCAGCTTCGCCGAGGCCACGGCCGCCCGACACGACGATGTTTGCTTCGTCGAGCTTTGGACCGCTGGTCTCTTCGACATGCACTGCCGTAACGGTTGCTCCGCCAGTTGCGCCGAGGTCGGGCACTGGAGCTGCGACCACAGCGGCAGCAGCGCCACCGGCGGACTCAGCAGCGAAGCTCTTTGGACGGAAGGCTGCGAGGTGTGGGCCCGAACCGGTGAAGCCGGTGGTGACCAACACGTTGCCGCCGAACACCGGCGTGGTCACGTTGACCGAGTCGCCGTCGACAGCGATGTCGATGTTGTTGGTGAGCACAGTGCGGTCGAGCTTCACCGAGAGGCGGCTGACAACGTCGCGGCCTTCGTAGCTCTGCGGGAAGATGATCAGGTCGGGGGCGTTGCCGCCATCGATCACTGCCTTCATCGCTGACGACACAGCGACGCCGGGCAACTTGCCGCCCAGATCGCCGGTGGCGTACACCGTTGTTGCACCGTATTCACCAAGCGCTGCCGCAACTGCTGCGCCATCGCTACCGACGAATGCCGACACCGTGCCGCCGAGGCTGCGCGCCTTGGTGAGGAGTTCGAGCGTGCCCGTGGTGGGTGCTCCGTTTGCGACCTGCGCAAAAACCCAGATGTTGTTCAATGCCATGACAGACCTCAGATCACTTTCAGGTTTTCGAGGAAGGCAACGATCTTCGTGAAGGTCTCGCCATCGTCTTCAATGATTTCGCCTGCAGCGCGGGCCTCGGCCTGCGTGACTGCAACTACTGATTGGCCCGAGCCAGCCCAACCAACTGGCGTGATGCCAAGATCGGCTGCGGTGACCTGCTCGACCGGCTTCGACTTCGCGGCCATGATGCCCTTGAAGCTTGGGTAGCGAGGCTCAACGACGCCAGCGGTAACGCTGATGACGGCGGGCAACGCACAGGTGACTTCGTCGTAGCCCTCTTCGGTCTGACGATGTGCCTCGAGCGTGCCACCGGTGATGGTGACCTTCTTGGCGAACGTGACCGATGCAAGGCCGAGCACCTCGGCGAGCTGCTCGGGCACGGTGCCCGTGTAGCCATCGCTCGACTCAGTGGCGGCGATGATCAAATCGGCGCCGCCCAAGCGTTGCACTGCAGCAGCGAGCACCTTGGCCGTGGTGAGCGCATCAGAGCCCAACAAAGCCGGGTCGCTAATGAGAACGCCCTTGGCTGCGCCCATTGCGAGAGCGGTGCGCATGCCCGACACTTCGCCGTTGGGGGCCATCGAGATGAGGCTCACTTCGCCGCCGCCAGCCGCGTCGACCAGCTGAAGAGCCATTTCGACGCCGTAGCTGTCGGACTCATCGAGGATGAGCTTCCCGTCGCGCTTGAGCGTATTAGTAGTGGGATCCAGCGCGCCCGGGGTTGCCGGGTCGGGGATCTGTTTGACACAAACGATCACGTTCATAGAAGAACCATTGTTACCGACCCGCGAGCGCTGTTCCTAACCGGCGCACCAAGTCTTTCGTCGCTGCTACCCTCGGAGTCTTGCGGATCTTGCTCGTTGTCAACGCGTTCGCGTCGTCCGTGACGGCCCGAAACACCGTCGTAGTGCACCAGATTCTGTCGCGCGGCAACGATGTTGAGATCGTCGAAACGAATCGTCGCGGCCACGCGACCCGATTTTCGCAAGATGCGGCCCGACGCGGCATCGACGTCGTCATTGGCTTTGGCGGCGATGGCACGCTCAACGAAGTGGCCACCGGCGTTGCCGGCACCGACACTGCGCTCGGTGCGCTACCGGGCGGCAGCACCAACGTGTTTGCCCGAACGCTGGGCATGCCCAACGATCCGGTGCTTGCTGTGCAGCAGTTGGCCGACGGCATCAACAGCAACAACATCGAACCCATCGGCCTCGGCAAAGTGAACGGCCGCTACTTCTGCTTCCACACCGGCGTTGGCTACGACGCGGCCGTCGTGAAAGAAGTCGAGAACCACGGCTCGCTCAAGCGTTGGGCCGGGCACCCGTTGTTCATCTACGCCGCAGTGCACACCTGGGCCTCGAAATACGACCGCAAGAATCCACACTTCGAACTGGCCTTCGCCAACGGCGACCGCGTGGTCGAGGGATATTTCACGGTGGTCCTCAACACCAACCCATACACGTATCTCGGCAACCGGCCGCTCGATCTGTCGCCAGCGGCCACACTCGATCGCGGACTCGTTGCGGTCACGTTCAAGACCATGCAGGCCACCGCGATTCTGAAATCGTTGGGCGGCGCACTACGCGGCGGCGGCGTGAAACCGACTGCCTCGCTCGACGTTCACGAAGATGTCCAGAGCCTCTCGATCTCCAGTCATCAGCCGTTCCCGTATCAGGTCGATGGCGACTACCTCGGCGAGACCACCGACTTGCAGTTCGAGCACGTACCCAACGCTGTGCGCCTCGTTCGGCCGGGCATTGCGGGCGTGTCGCCCGACAAGCTCTAGCCCGCCGCGAGAATCTCGAGCGCAATGTCGGGCACGTTGGTGCAGATGCCGTCGATGCCCCATTCGATCAACTCACGCATCCGGTCGGGGTCGTCGCAGGTCCAGGTGTTCACCTGAATGCCGGCTTGATGACACCGATCGATCACATCCCGCGAAAGCATTCGCACCCACGGATGCAGCGCCGAGTGTCCGCGAGCCGTGAGAAGCTCGACCACATCTTCAGGCGTCGGCCCGGTGAGCCAAGCAGTGCGCACATGCGGGGCTAGAGCCCGACAACGATCGACGGTCTCGATTCGAAACGATGAGATCAGCCAGCGATGCGACTCGCCGCGGCGCTCGAGCAACGCCATGGTCTGATCGGCCACCCACTCGGTGGTATCGAAATCAGGTTCCTGCGGGTCGTTCTTAATCTCGACGTTGACCCACATGCCCGCACACGCATCGAGTGCCTGATCAAGCGTGGGAATGTGCGCCGTGAGTTCGTTGGCCGCGATGTCCACACTCGACACGTCGCGAATGACCCGGCCGTCGGCCAGGTGAGCATCGTGGTGCACGACCAACACGTCGTCGGCCGCCCGGCGGACATCGAGTTCGACCCCATGCGCGCCCATCTGGCCAGCGCGGCGAAATGCCGCGATTGTGTTCTCGCGCTCGGCCCGAGACGCTCCGCGGTGAGCCAACACCTGTACAGCCACTGTTTTCTCCTCGTGCGAGGGCCAATAAACGGCCTGATCGACCTATCTGTTTTCGTGATGGGGTACATCAAATGTTTGCCAAATGGACATCTTCTTGAAATCAAGGTCTTGTCAAGTCGGCTCGACCAACGTACCGTACGAGCGCCGCATGAATTGCTATCCCGCAAGTCGGGATTGCCAAGTTTTGACGGTGACTTTTCCCACTCCGCCCTTAGTCCGTCAGGAGACGACGTGTCGATTCTCGCGTCAAGCCTCACCCTCGCTCACGCCGATTACTCATGGCGCGGAGCTTCAATCTGTCGTGACACCGACCCCGACCTGTTCTTCCCCATCGGAACCACAGGCCATGCGCTCACCCAGATCGCACGGGCCAAAGAAGTGTGCGGTGAATGCCCCGTCAGCGAGCGTTGTCTCGAGTTCGCACTCGAGACCAACCAGGATTCAGGAATCTGGGGCGGAACCTCCGAAGAAGAGCGCCGCGTCATGCGCCGGGCTCAGGTCGCCCGCAACAAGACCAGCCTCGCCAGCTGATTTCGCCCACCGCTATTTCGTCCGCCACTGTCGTGGCGTGATGAATGCAAGTCGGCTACACGCTTTCGAGTGGCACGCGCAGATCAACCACCGTGCCAGCCCCATGACGGCGCTCGGTAACACCAGCGGCCACAAAGTCTGCGTCGAGGCTCGCCCGCATCGAGAGTGACCCGGCCAATTCGGTGGTGACCAAGGTGCGCACAATCGACAACCCAAGTCCGGTGGCCTTGCTCAGATCGAACGACGGATCGAGGCCGCGCCCATCGTCGAGCACCCGCACTCGAAGCTCAGCGCCATCGTTGGCCAACTGCACAATGACCGTGCCGCCCTCGCTGCCCTCAGGAAAGCCATGATCGACAGCGTTCTGCAACAACTCGGTGAGCACAACGCTCAGCGGCGTTGCCACTGTTGAGGGCAAGCGACCACCATCGCCCTGCACCACAAACTGAACCGGACGATCCTCGGACTGCAATCCTTCTTCGGCGAGACGCAACAGTGGACGCACGATCTCGATGAACGCAACATCGTCGCCAGGTTCGCGTGACAGCGTTTCGTGCACGAGCGCGATTGTTCGGATGCGGCGCACCGACTCGGCGATTGCGGCCTTGGCTTCTTGCGATGTGAGCCGACGGGCCTGCAACCGCAGCAGCGACGAGATGGTCTGCAAGTTGTTCTTGACCCGATGGTGGATCTCGCGAATGGTGGCGTCTTTCGAGAGCAGCAACCGATCGCGTCGACGCAACTCGGTGACGTCGCGCAGCATCAGCATGCCGCCGGTGACGACGCCGTCTTCGATGATCGGGATGCACCGCGTGAGCAAGGTGACATCGGCGTTTTGGTCGAACTCTTCGATCACCGGTTCGCTGCGTTCGTAGGCCTGGCGAATTGAGCTGTCGTTGAACCCGA
The DNA here is from genome assembly GCA_037140375.1 of Actinomycetota bacterium. Lineage (GTDB taxonomy): Bacteria > Actinomycetota > Acidimicrobiia > Acidimicrobiales > Ilumatobacteraceae > WLMZ01. The sequence continues at coordinate 7,638 of JBAXER010000078.1, read as the reverse complement.
GTTCGGCGAGGCGCATGCCAACGGCGTTGGCGCTGATGCCCACACGGTGCAAGGCAGACACGGCATTCGGCGACGCATAACGAACGCGCGCTTCGTCGTCGAGCACCATCGCACCGTCGCCCACGCGTGGCGCCGCGCCCGAGTCGGCAATGCGACCCGGGAATGGAAACTGGCCCTGCGAAATCATCTTCGCGAATCGATCGAAGATCGACAGATAGGTGCGCTCAAGCTCACCTGGCTGACGACCAGTGACACTCGAGCGCTCGCGGGTCAAGACCGCAATGACGCGATCCTCGAACCGCACTGGGATAGCAAGCATCTGCGCCGGAGCCGACTGGCTCTCGACCGCGATATCGCCCTCTTGTACCTCGCCGCTGGCCATCGACGACGCGAGCAACGGCAGTTCGTTAGCGCTTGCCCAAGCGCCCACCCAGTCGCTGAGATAGATGGTCTGGCCGGTAGATGGCCGAACGTGCGCGGTGACGAGCCATCGGCCTTCACCAGCCGGCACGTAAAGCAAGAGATCGGCGAAGCTCAGGTCGGCGAGCAAACCCCACTCGGAGACGAGGTGTTGCAGATGTGCTGTTTCGTCTCGCGATAGTGCGGTGTGCTGTCTCGCGAGTTCGGCAAGGGTCGCCATGATTCTCCTGTTCGGATTCTCCGGATGGGATTGTCCTGTGGGCGTGTCGTCAGATCGTCAGATCCTCAGATCTGAGTTTGGCGCATCCGACTAGCTCCAGAGATGATCTCCGAGTTGAAGCAGGCTCCGCAAGTCGTTGATGTCGTGGTCGAGCGACGGAGCCGCCACCGTAAACGGCGAAAGTCGCTCAAGCTCACTGCGGCGTTCGGCCTCCCTTGCGGCGACCATCGCGATGTCGTGAAAGCGATCGGCCACCTCGGTGAGCACCCCACGAACCATCTGAGGATCTGCGTCCAACACCGATCCAAGGTCAGCGGCCAACGAGCCCGTCTGAGCCGCTTTACGTAGCTGCGTAGCGGCCTTCTCGGCGGCTGGCTCGCGCAGCGCCGAAGGCATCGTGCGGTTCAACACGATGCCACCGAGGGGCAGATGGCGCTCGCGCAACGCTTCGGCGAGATACGCCGCCTCATATGCGGGCGCCGCCTCGAGAGTGGACACAACAAGAAAGGCTGTCCGCGGATCCGAGAGCAACCGTTCGACTTCGCGAGCACGCTCAACAAAGCCCGTCTCCATCGTCTGAAACAACACGAAGAACTCAGCGATGTCTTGCAGGAAGCGAGACCCGAGTACCCGATCGGCAACTTGGTAAAACGGCTTCGACGCTGCGGTGAACAATCGCGATCGATAGGGAACCGTGAGCCAGCGCAACAAGCGGCTACCGAAGAACTCCATCATCCGACCAGGCGCATCGAGAATGTCGAGCGCGTTACGCGAAGGCGGCGTGTCGATGATGACAAGGTCGTAGCGGCCCGAGGCATGGATCTCGTGCAGGCGCTCCATCGCAATGTAGTCATGGCTCTGCACGAACCGGCCCGTGATGTTTTGGTACAGCGGGTTGGCCAGCACCGTGTCGCGCAACACATCGTCGGGTGCGTGGCGGGCGATGAGTTCATCCCATCCGGCCTTGGTATCAAGCATGGCGGCCCACAGTTCGCCGCGAGGTGTAACCCCGGCCCCGGCGAACGCATCGAGCGGGATTTGGGTTTCGGAGTTTCCGAACGCCTGCAGTCCGAGAGCGTTGGCGAGACGACGGGCGGGGTCCACCGTGAGCACAAGCACGCGGCCGCCGATGCGAACCGCCGCCTCGGCCGCAAGCGACGCCGCAATGGTGGTCTTGCCGACGCCCCCGCTGCCGCACACGATGATCATTTCCTTCGAGGCGAGAAGGTCGGCAATTCCGCTGTGGGTTTGGGCAGTAGGCATCAGATCAACTCATCGGATAGTGCATCAACGATCTGGCTCACAACGCGCCGACCAACAGCACGCGTGAAGAGTTCGGGGATGTAGAGCATCGGAGTGTCGGCCGGAACTGCGCCACGCAGCCGCTCGAGGTGGCCGACGCCAACTCGACGGCGGGCCTCGTTCATTCGCGCTGCGTCGACAACTGCGGTGACATTGCGGCCAGCCGCGCTGGTCATCAGCGTCTGTGCCGCAGGAGTGGACAACTGATCGAACACCGCCATCTCGCGAGTGCCGAACAACGCTGGCAGCACGCGGTTCACCACCACACCAGCGAGATCTACCTTGGTGCGTTCGCGCACTCGATCGAGCAGTTCAATGGTTTCGTTCACAGGCATTTCTTCGGGGGTCGTCACCGTGATCAACCCAGTGCGCTCGGGATCCTCGAGGATGTCGAGCATCCACTTGGTCTGCTCGCGCACCAATCCCACCTGCACCAGCTCACTGATCACACGCGGCGCGCCGATCTGACTCACGATGTGTCCGCTGGCTTCGGCATCAACCACCACGAGGTCGTAGTTGCGTTCACGAACCTCGTAACAGAGCTTGCCGATGGCGAGTATCTCTTTGACCCCGGGAGCGGCGTCGGCGACGAAGTCGAACGTGCGCGCCAACGGACCAATGCGCCCGACGAACGGGATGCGCACGAACAGCTTGAGGTACTCGCGTAACGAGTCTTCGGTGTTCATGGCCATGCCGAACAGGTTCGAATCGATCTGCCTCGGTTGGTACGGGAATGGCGAACAATCGAACGCAGCTGCGAGTGCGCCCTTGGCGTCCATCTCGCAGACAAGCGTGCGGCGACCGTGTTGCGCTGCCAGTTGGGCGATAGCGGCCGCAACAGTGGTCTTGCCAACGCCACCTTTACCGGTGACGAAGAGCAGCTGACGATTCAGCAGATGCATGATGACTGACCGAACACGAGCCTCAGGCCGCCACGATCATGCTGGCTTCAGCCGCCAAAGCCGATGCGGCGCTCGCTGTCGGTTGTACCGAGTTCGATGTACGCAATCTTCGATGCGGCGACACCGACGTCGCGACCCTTTTTGTCGGTGAGCCACAGCACATCGACGGCGCCAGAGAGCGCCGCTTCAACTTTGGTCTTCACTTCGGAGCGGTCGACGTCGTCGGCCAACTCGACGCTGATCTCACGGGGTGCTTGGGTCACGCCAATGCGTACGTCCACGATGGTCCTTTCAACGAACTCAATGCTTGACCATAGTAGGGATCCCCGACGCTCGATCTCTGCCTCGATCCCAAGTTTGTTGAAGACAGTTGGTCAAGGTTCGACCTGTTGTCTTCAACAAACGCTTTGTTGAAGCAGATTCGGCGGCGATTCGGCGGGGGCGATTGGTCAGCGGTTGCGATTGGTCAGCCGTTGATCTTGAGGCTCGCGCTGAAGACCTTCTTCGGCTTGAGCTCGGTGGCGATGCGACGCGCCATCTCGTGGAACACCAAACCGGCTTCGCTGCCGGGATCTACTGCGGCGACCGGACGACCATCGTCGCCGCCTTCGCGAACCGCAGGCACCAACGGCAGCTTGCCCAGCAACGGAACGCCGAGTTCGTCGGCGAGCTCTTGGCCGCCGCCGTTACCGAAGATTTCGTAGTGCTTGCCATCGTCGCCCGTGAACCAGCTCATGTTCTCGATGATGCCGCGTACCGGAAGGTTGACCTTGGCGGCCATGGCAGCCGACAGGCGCGCCACTTTCTGGGCAGCCGGCTGAGGTGTGGTGACCACAAAGACCTCGGCGCGGGGCAGGTACTGGCTGAGCGACAGCGCGATATCGCCGGTGCCTGGTGGCATGTCGATGAGCAAGAAGTCGGGCTCGTCCCAGAACACATCGGTGAGGAACTGCTCAAGCGCCTTATGCAACATTGGGCCGCGCCAGATGACGGCTTGGCCTTCGGGGACGAAGTAACCAATAGAGATGCAACGCACACCCCATGCCTCTGGTGGGATGAGCATCTGGTCGATAGCCACTGGGTCACGATCGGTGCCGAGCATGCGCGGGATGCTGTAGCCATAGATGTCGGCGTCGACAACGCCAACGCTGTATCCCTGCGCGGCCAAAGCCACTGCGAGGTTGGTGGTGACGGTGCTCTTGCCAACGCCACCTTTACCCGAGGCAATGAGCAACGGGCGCGTCTTTGATCCGACTTCGGCGAACGGAACCTTGCGGCCTTCGGCGTGGCCGTGCGCCTGGCCCTGACCAGCGCTGGCGCCGGGGCTGCCGTGCAGTTTGATGCGAAGGTCTTCGCGCTCTTGGTCGGTCATCACCGTGAAGTCGAGCGCCACGGTTGTAACGCCCAGTGGCACCAGCGCACCGGTGACTCGGTTTTGGATCTCGTTGCGCAACGGGCAACCAGCAATGGTGAGCGCAATCAGCACAGCGACCGAACCATCGGCCCGTACTTCGACATTGCGAACCATGCCGAGATCGACAATGGAACGATGCAATTCTGGATCCTCAACAGGGCGCAGCGCTTCGATGATCTGATCGGGGGTGGGCATGGGCGCTCCAGGCGTGAGGGTTTGGGTGCGGTAATTACCACTACGTAGATAGGTAGAATACCGCCATGACTTCGGCTGCAGCCACCTCCGGGATGACACCGGGCGCGTTCAGTGCGCAAGTCACAGCAATCACCTCAGCATTTGGCGACCCAACGCGGCGCAGCATCTACCTCTATACCCGCGAATCGGGCAACGGCGTCACCGCCGCACAGGTGGCCGAGCACTTCGGTTTGCATCCCAATGTTGCTCGCCATCACCTCGACAAACTCGCTGCGGGCGGATACGTCGAAGTGGCCGTAGAGCGCAGCGAAGGTGGCGGGGCAGGCCGGCCGTCGAAGCATTACCGTGCCGCGGCCGATGCAGAGCCACTCGAGTTTCCGGTGCGCAGCGACGATCTCGTACTCACCCTGCTCGGACGCTCGCTCGCGATGTTGCCTCGCGAACAGGCCGAGATCATGGCCGAAGAAGTAGGCATCGAATACGGGCGCACCATGGCACTCGCATTGCAGGGCGCGTCTCCCGATGGCGAGGTCGTGCAGCGCTCATTCCGTTCGGCGTTACACACGGTTGCCGACGCACTCACCGCACACGGTTTCGCTGCACACGCCGATCAACGCAACAACCAGTTGCGCATCATCAACAACCACTGCCCGTTCGGCGATGTCGCAATCGACAACCCAGTGATCTGCGCGGTAGACCGTGGCATGGTCAAGGGAATGCTCAAGGCCTTGTACGGCGACACCGATCCTTCGATCGAGACCTCGATACCGCTAGGCGACCAGTACTGCGTGACGTCGTTCTAAACAAACTCAGACGTCGCTTCGCCCATCCCATCCGCCCCATCCGCCCAGTTTCTGTTTACATGGGCGCGATTTGGGACAGCAGTTGTCCCAAATCGCGCCCATGCAACACGGTTGGGGCTTTGGCGATGGGGACGGTGAGGCGCTGGGGTTAGTGGCGCTGCTCGCGAAATGGGTCGCCGTACATGTTGTAGCCGTTTTTCTCCCAGAATCCGGGAGCGTCTCGGTCACGCAGCTCGAGACCTCGAACCCACTTCGCGCTCTTCCAGAAGTACAGATGCGGCACCACGATGCGCACGGGCCCTCCGTGCACTGGCTCGATGTCTTCGCCTTCGTACGCGAACGCAACGATGGCCTCATCGGTGGTGATATCGGCAAGCGGAATGTTGGTGGTGTAGCCGTACTCGGCGTGCTCCATCACATGGGTAGCTGCAGGCTGAACACCGGCAAGAGCCAACACATCGCGCACCCGAACACCCGTCCACGTGGTGTCGAACTTCGACCATTTCGTCACGCAGTGAATGTCGAATGTGGGAGTCACCGATGACATCTGCTTGAGATCGTCGAGTGTGATGGTGACCTCGTGATCGACGAGGCCAAACACAGTGAGGCTCCATTCGCCCGGCGAATAGTGAGGCACGTCGCCCACGTGAAGCACAGGGAAACGGTCGGTGAGGTATTGGCCCGGAGGCAACCGAGCGGGGTCAATGCCCTTGCTCTTGAGTTCGTTGCGGTTTCGATCGAAAAAACTCATCGTGACATTCTTGCATCGGACCCCCGTTTCAATCGCCCCAGCGATGCAACTAGATTCAACAGATGAGCGATTTTGACTGGGGAGTACCTCTCGGCGATCAGCCACCGCCGCCTCCTCCTGCATATCTCACGGCCCCACCGAACTTCGGGGGCTACAACGTTTCAGGCAATGGCAATTCCTCACCGCTGCAGAGCGTGGGCTCTCTCGGCAAGTGGATCACTCGGTTGATGGTGGTCATCGTGGTGCTCAGCGCATTCACTGTCGCAATCAGCTTCAACCTCCGAGGCCAAGCACGCGACTTTCTCGATGGCAATCTCAGCGCCACGGACTTCACCAACTCGTTCGGCTTAACCGGACTCCTCTCAATCCTCACCGGAGCGGCAACACTTGCCGTGTTTGTGCTCACGATTATTTGGATGTTCCGCATCGCCCGCAACAATCAAACCTTCGGACGTGTCGGCACCTGGGTTCCTGGTTGGGCAATTGGCGGATGGTTCCTTCCGCCGTGCGTGCTCTACGTGATCCCGTTCTTGATGATGCGCGATCTTTGGAAGGGGTCCGATCCCCAGTCGGGTCCCGACTGGAAGAAGAACCCGGTTGACCCAGTGGTGGCCACGTGGTGGATTCTGTATGGCCTCATCCCCACGTTTTTTATCGGCGTCACATTTGCAGGCGCGAGCAGCTTGACGCAGCAATCCACTGAGGACGCCGCAAGGAAACTCGTTGATTCGTTCACGATCTCCACGTTGGCATCGGTGTGCCAGCTGGCAGCAGCAATCGCGTTCATCCAACTTGTGCGCCGTCTCACCGCACGCCACAAGCAGTTCACCGGCGTGGCTTGATGATCTTCTTGGTACGCCACGCCAAAGCCGGTCAGCGCAACGACTCGGCTGGCGACGACATGCAACGACCACTCAGCAAGGCTGGCTGGGCTCAGGCGCACGCGATCGTGGCTCCTCTCGTTGAAGCCGGCGCCGGCAGAACCTTGCTGGCGAGCCCTTACGTGCGATGCATGCAGACGCTTGAGCCATTGGCCGCAGCACTAGACCTCACGGTCATTGCCGACGATCGCCTCGCCGAAGCCCAACCGTTGGGCGCAATGCTCGAGATGATCGCTGACCAACCCGACGGCGCCGTGCTGTGTAGCCACGGCGACATGATTCCCGACACGATGGCCGCGCTGCAACGACGCGGGTGCGACTTCATTGGCGAACCCAACTGGAAGAAAGCATCAGTGTGGGTCATCGAGCGAGATGCACGGGGCAACGCCACTACCGCGCGGTGCTGGGCACCGCCGCGTTAGCTAACAGAGTTCGACCGTGGGGTCGCAGTTGTTGCGGTTGACGACGAGCGCTGCGATCAGCACGGCTGCAAGCACCAAGAACACGATTCCTATCGTGATGCCGGCGATGCCCAGTCCCTTGCCCTTGTCTGAGCCTGACCGCTTCATCTGACCGCGTCCAACAAAGCCGAAGATGACGCCGAGCAGCGCCGGAATTGGTGCAAGCCAAAAGCATGGGATGACATTGACCAAGCTCAGCACCAAGCTGGCGATACTCATGCCATTGTTGCGTTGCGGCTGCATCGACTGCGGCGACTGCGGCGAGCCCGCCGATGGGGCAGCGCCATAC
>JBAXER010000077.1:0-12777 GCA_037140375.1 Actinomycetota bacterium | reverse complement strand
CAGGGTGAAGGGCACATGGGTTCACGAATCGCAATCATCGGCACGGGCTACGTCGGTCTCACGACCGGTGCGTGCTTTGCCCACCTTGGACACCATGTGGTGTGCGCCGACATCGACCCAGCCCGCATCGAACGGCTCAGCAGCGGCATCTTGCCGATCTACGAGCCAGGCCTGCAAGAGATCGTCGAGGCGGGCATCGCCAGCGGTCACCTTCGCTTCGTCGTGGGCGCTGCAGAAGCGGCAAAAGACTGTGAGTTCGCTTACCTGTGCGTGCAGACCCCGCAAGGCGACGATGGCGCTGCCGACCTCACCTATCTGCAACAGGCGGCCGCCGAGATTGCATCGGTGCTTCCTGCTCACGCTGTGGTCGTCAACAAATCAACTGTGCCGGTCGGGTCTACCAAAGTGGTCGAACGGGTGCTTGGTCGTCACGATGTCTCGGTGGTCTCGAACCCCGAGTTCTTGCGTGAAGGCTCGGCTGTCAGCGACTTCTTGAAGCCTGATCGAGTTGTCATCGGCAGCGACGATCCCAGCGCAGCTACCCGCGTGGCCGACCTGTACTCCACCACCAGCACGCATCTCATCGTCACCGACCCAGCATCGGCCGAGACCATCAAGTACGCAGCAAACGCGTTCTTGGCAACGAAGATTTCGTTCGTCAATGCAGTGGCCGCCGTGTGCGAAGCCGTGGGCGCCGACGTGAACGATGTCGTGCTCGGGCTCGGTTACGACAAGCGCATCGGCCACGAGTTCCTTCGCCCCGGCCCGGGCTGGGGCGGCAGTTGCTTCCCGAAAGACACGCGAGCGATGGTCAAGATCGCCGAAGACGCCGGCTACGACTTCAACTTGCTCAAGGGTGTCGTTGTGGTCAACGACGAACAGCGCGAGCGCATGGTTGCAAAAGTCGAGCGCGCCGTTGGCGGCAATCTTGACGGCGCTGTTGTTGCCGCATGGGGCCTCACGTTCAAGGCCAACACCGACGACCTTCGCGAGTCGCCAGCGATTGCGATCATCACCGAACTCATCGCCAGGGGCGCCATCGTTCAGGCCTATGACCCACAGGTGAAATCGCATCCCACCATCACCGTTGGCACCGACGCCTACGAAGTGTGCGACGGTGCCGACGCGCTTGTGGTGCTTACCGAGTGGGACGAATTCCGCTGGCTCGATCTGGCCGAGGCCAAGCGACGCCTGCGCGGTTCAAGCATTGTCGACACACGCAACCTGCTCGACCGTTCGGCCGCCATTCGCCTCGGCTTCAGTTACCAGGGCGTTGGCCGATGAACTACCGCGTGCTCATTGCTGGCGGAGCAGGGTTCATCGGATCGCACTTGGCCGACGCGCTACTTGCCCGCGGCGACGAAGTGATCGCGGTCGACAACTTCATCAGCGGCCGTCCCGAGAACATCGCTCATCTCGCCGACCATCCCAACTTCTTGTTCCTCGAGCAAGACGTGACCGAGCAGTTGTTCATCGACGGATACATCGATGCAGTGATGGACCTCGCCAGCCCCGCGTCGCCGAATGACTTCGCAACCATCCCGCTCGAGATCCTCGATGTCGGAAGCACCGGCACGCGCAACCTGCTCGACCTCGCGGTCATCAAAGACGCTCGCTTCTTTTTGGCCAGCACCAGCGAGGTCTACGGCGATCCGCTCGTGCACCCGCAGCCCGAGTCATATTGGGGCAACGTGAGCAGCATCGGTCCGCGCAGTTGCTACGACGAAGCCAAGCGCTTCTCAGAAGCAATCACGATGGCGTACCACCGCGTGCACGACCTCGAAGTTCGCATCGTGCGCATCTTCAATACCTACGGCCCGCGCATGCGTCCCGACGATGGCCGCGTGGTCGGCAACTTCATCTGCCAAGCGTTGCAAGGCGAGCCCATCACTCTCTTCGGCGACGGCAGCCAGACTCGCAGCTTTTGCTACGTAGCCGACGAAGTTCGCGGCCTCATCGCTGTGCTCGATGGCCCGCTAACCGGCCCCATCAACGTGGGCAACCCCGGCGAGTTCACCATGCGCCAACTCGCCGAACTCGTGGTCGAACTCACTGGCACCTCAAGCGAGATCATCACGATGCCGTTGCCCGCCGAACGCGAAGGCGATCCGATGCAACGCTGCCCAGACATCTCGTTGATCTCGACAGAACTCGGATGGACCCCTACCGTGTCGCTACGCGATGGCCTCATCCCCATGATCGACGCAATCCGCGACGAACTGTCGCTGTAACCACCCCACGCACGTGTACCCAAGGAGACCAACATGACAGTGCTCGTCTCTGGCGGGGCCGGATACATCGGCTCACATACGGTTCGCCAACTGCGCAGCCTCGGCCGCAACGTGGTGGTGCTCGATTCGCTCGACACTGGCCATGCCCAAGCCGTGCTCGATGCGCCGCTCATTGTTGGCAACATCGCCGATGCCGAACTCGTGAACCAAGTGTGCGGCGACCACAAGGTCACCTCGGTGGTGCACTTCGCTGCGCACAAAGCCGTGGGCGAATCAATGCAGAACCCAGCGAAGTACTGGCGCAACAATGTCGATGGTTCGGCCCGCTTCGTTGATGCACTGTTGAACGCCGGCGTGAAGCAGTTCGTGTTCTCATCGTCGTGCTCGGTGTACGGCACGCCCGCCGTTGTGCCCGTCAGCGAAGCCGCCCCAATCGATCCCGAGAGCGTCTACGCCGAAACGAAGGCGATGACCGAGCGGGTGCTGCGGTGGTACGGCGTTACCTCGGGCCTGCGCTCGGTGAGCCTGCGCTATTTCAACGCTGCTGGCGCCAGCCTCGACAACGCAATCGGCGAAGACTGGACCCACAGCGCCAACCTGATTCCTGTGGTGATGAAAGCCGCGATGGGCATGGCGCCACCCGTGCAGATCTTCGGCACCGACTACCCCACTCCCGACGGCACCGCGATTCGCGATTACATCCACGTCGAAGATCTGGCCAACGCCCATGTGCTGTCGCTTGCCTATCTCGCTGATGGCGGCGACACCATTGCGCTCAACGTGGGCACCGGCGTGGGCAGCAGCGTGTTCGATGTCGTGCACGCCACCGAACGCATCGGCGGCGTCACCGTTCCCACCGCGCTTGCACCTCGGCGGGCCGGCGACCCGGTGAGCACCTACAGCGATCCAACGCTGGTGCGCAGCACACTCGGTTGGACCCCCGAGCACAGCCTCGACACCATCATCGAAACTGCATGGCGTTGGCATTCAACACACCCGAACGGTTACGCAACGTGACATCGCCCGCCGTCACGGCAGTAGTTGTCGTGCACGGTTCAAACGCGAGCACGGTTCATTCGTGCGTGCAGTCGCTGCTCGACTCCGAAGGCGTCGACATCCGCGTGGTTCTTGTCGACAACGCCTCTCCAGATCGTGGCGCAGCCTGCGCCGAGTGGCGAACACATTCACGTGTGCAGCTGATCACCTCACCGCGCAACGACGGCTTCGCCAGTGGTGTGAACATCGGCCTCACTGCGCGCCGCGATGGCGACGCGATCGTGTTGCTCAACGACGACGCCACAGTTGCCCCTGACGCTCTCGCTGTGTGCGTCCGTGCGCTCGCGGCCGACCAAGGAATTGTGGCAGTAGCACCACGCGTGATGCTCGCCAATCAGCCCGACCTCATCGACAGCATCGGTGTCGTTATCCGCCCCAACGGCGAAGCGTTCAACGCATTCATCGGTCAGCGCTGGAACAACCAGGTGGCCAACGGCGCCGACGTATTGGGTCCATGTTTCAGCGCGGCGATGTTTCGCCGCGACGCCTTCGACAGCGCAAGCGTCGGACCACTCGACGAGCGCTACCGCTTGTACTACGAAGACATCGACTGGGTGCTGCGTGCCCAGCGCGCTGGCCAGCGCATTGTGGCGGCCACCAACGCCGTGGTGTTTCACCAACACGCAGCCTCCACTCGGTTGCTCGGCGAGCCTGCCCGCTACGAACTCGTACAACGCAATCTGCTGCTGTGCGCGGCCAAGAACTTCACCCTACGATCAGCGCTGCACGTGTGGGCCTCACGAATCATCGTGCACGCCAAGGGCTGCATCACCGGCCCCTATCGCATGCAGCGCATCCGCTCAATCGGCCGAGCGTTAGTCGCGTTGCCAGCGGCTCTGTTGGCTCGGCGCCAACTCCCCCGACGACGCGCCGTTGCCGAATCGACACTGTTCGCATACGCCACCGGACTGTCACCAAACTTCGACACCGACACCTACCGCGCTTCATAAAGCGCGAGCGCACGCCAACCGTGCGCTGAGGCTTTACAGAGACCGAGTCACGGGCTCGCCAACGCGGCTACTTGCGTGGATCGGGCAAGTCGGCTGGGTAGGTGATGTCGATCTCGACAATCGACTTCGGGAAGTCCTTCGAGTTGTTCGTAATGAATCGGTCGGCTCCGGCGATTACAGCCGACGCAAGATGCGTCGCATCTGCTGCTCGCAGGCCGTACGACGCTGCAAGTGCCGAGGCGAGTTCGGCGGTGGCTTGATCTACCGGACGCAGATCGAGTCGCGCAAGCAGCGCTCCAAGTTCTTCCAACTCATTGCTGGCGTTGTCGCGCATTGGCTTCGCCAACAACTCGGGCAACAACAACACCGACCCCACGCCTGCCACGGCATCAGAGTCAGCGGGAGATGCTTCCGCGAACAGTGCTCGCACCCGACGGCCGAGCGCGTGTCCCCTCACCGCTGCGTAGATCAGCACATCAGCATCGAAGGCATCCATGCGGCTGGACTCAGCCCCGCGAACGGGAGGACTGCACGTGGTTCACAAGACTCTCGGCACGTTTACGACTGACGCCGGGCGTGGCATTCAAGCTGCTGCGTCGTCCCTGCTGAAGGATCTCGTGCACCTGCGCGGCGCGGTTCAGCGCCTGATCGGCGCGGCGCAGTCGCAATGTGTCGGGACGCACCATCACGGCGACCGGCACCCCATGCCGAGTGAGCGTGACCTCATCGCCACCAAGAACACGATCGAGCAGTTCAGGCAAGATCGCTCTCGCCTCGCTCATGGTTACGGTCGTCGACATGTCCAAAATGTACAGCAATGTACGTTGATGTACAACCGCGCTTCATAAAGCGCGAGCGCACGCCAACCGTGCGCTGACGCTTTACAGGGCGTCGGTGAGGCGCTGGCGGTCGAGCCAGCCGAGCAGAATCGCCACTGCACGTGGATCGTGACGCAGACGGTGACCGGCTCCGGCAACCAGACGCAGTTCGGCGCTGCCATGCGCTTCGGCAAGCACCCGAGCATCGGCAACTGGCACGCTTTCGTCGTCGTCGCCGTGCATCACCAGCAACGGACGCGGCGCCAAGCGGCGGGCCGCCTCGGATGGACGGAAGCGGCGCAACTCGCGGCTCCACTCTTCGTAGTCCTTGGGGAATCCTGGTGTGCGAACTGCACCAGTGTCCCGAGCGTGCTCTAAAAAGCGCCGGGGCTGCTCGGCCCAATCGTCGAAGTCGGCTCGGGGCGCCAACAACGCAGCGCCGCGCACTCGGGGATCATCGGCCGCTACACACACGGCGATGGACCCACCAGTGTTGGTGCCCACTAACCAAATGCCCGACGGCTCGGCCTCTTCAATGAGATGGTCGATTGCTGCGCGTAGATCGTCGACCCATGACTGCAGCGAGAAGTCGCCTTCGCTCTCGCCGCAACCGCGAAACGTGAAGGTCATCGCTGCCCAACCAAGCTCGTTCGCAGCGCGATCGATGAGCTCAGGAAATGTGCCGCCCGAGTGACGCGCGTCGATTGGCCCAGTGGGAAATCCGTGGCACAAGATGAGGCCTGGCAACGGCTCGTTGCGGCCTGCCGGCATGGCCAAATAGCGAGCAAGCTTCTGCCCGCCGGACAGGAACGAACCGTTCATAACGAGTCGCTCACAGGGGAATCAGGCACGCGGTTTGCGATGCCTGCGATGGGCACCCGGCACGGCCAACGTGTAGCCGCGGTTGCGAGCCTCGGCCAGTGTGTCGGGACCAAAGCACAGGCCCGTTTCGCTGGCGACGATCTCGTCGATAATCGACGCATCGGTCCATGTGTCTACGTCGTAGACGAGCTGCGTGCGCTTGTCGCCAAGAAACTGGGTGTGCTCAAACCGCGTGGGCCGTTCCATACAGGCCAAAGTTAGCCGCCATGCGGCTCAGCCGTCGATTTCATTTGCGAGAGGGCCCACAGCACCAATGGCATCGAAGTATTGCTGATGCGCCTCGACCACATGCACGACATCGACATCGTCGAGGATCTCGATTCCGTGGCTCTCGGCCTCGCCCAGCAGATACGCGGCGACATCGACGCTTTCGACCACAACGCTGGCATCGGCGCTCTGGCGGCGATCGATCACATCGTCGGGCTGCAGGCCTTTGGCATTGAGCCAACGCAAGTGAAAGGTGAGCAGCTGAGCGAGCTCTTCGAGCGTGAGCCGACCCTGCGTTTCGTCGGGCAAGCGCTCGGCCACGAAGGCAATGGCCTGCTCTTCGATGTACACCACGCGCGGTGCGAGTGCATCGAGGCGATGGGCCTCACGGCCAACAACTACCGCAGCCAACACGAAGGTGAAGACGGCTGCAAGGGCAATGAAAAAGAGGGTGATCGTAGGCACTGTTGGTGAGCTTACTCACCGGCCTACGGCCACCCTCTTGATCGAGGTTGCCTTACGTTTAGTTTGCGGTCGGTCAGATGCCGATGCGCTGAGCAAGCAGCTCGCGGTGATACGTAGGATCACCGAAGAGCAACTCGCTCGACTTCGCACGCTTAAAGTACAGGTGTGCTGGGTGTTCCCAGGTGAAGCCGATGCCGCCGTGAATCTGAATGTTCTCGGCTGTGGCGTGGAAATACGCCTCTGAGCAATAGGCCTTGGCGAGCGAAGCGACCGAGGCGAGCTCGTCGTTCATCTCTGATGCACACCACATGCCGTAGTACGCAGCTGACTTGGCTGACTCGACTTCGAGCAGCATGTCGGCGCACTTGTGCTTGATGGCCTGGAACGAACCGATTGGGCGACCGAACTGAACGCGCACCTTGGCGTATTCGACAGCCATCTCGAGCACCTTCTGAGCGCCGCCAACTTGCTCGGCTGCGAGGCCGACAGCAGCGAGGTCGAGCACGGTGTTGAGTGTGTCCCAACCCTTGCCCTCGGCGCCGATGAGCTTGGCAGGAGTGTTTGCGAACTCGAGCTTGGCCTGCTTGCGGGTCTGGTCCATGGTGGACAGCGCCGTGCGGGTGAGGCCGGCTGCGTTGCCCTCGACTGCGAACAAGCTCACGCCGCCTGCGGTGCGAGCCGCAACGATGATGAGGTTGGCAGTGTGGCCGTCGATGACGAACATCTTGGTGCCGGTGAGGGTGTAGCTGTCGCCGCTTCCCGATGCTGGCATCGTGATGCCGGCTTCGTCCCACTTGCCGCTTGGCTCGGTGAAGGCAACCGTGGCGATGGTCTCGCCGCTGGCGATACCTGGCAGGTAAGCCTGCTTGGCTGCCTCGTCACCGCTGTGGATGAGCGTGTTGGCTGCGAGCACCACGGTGCTGAAGAACGGTGCGCACAACAGTGAGCGACCCATTTCTTCGAGCACGATGCCGAGCTCTACGTAGCCGTAGCCGCTGCCGCCGTATGCCTCCGGAATGTGCAGACCCTGCAGACCCATCTGCTCGCCCATCTGACTCCAGATGGCGGGATCGAAACCTGACTCGGTTTCCATCTGCTCGCGAACCGCGGTCTCGGCCGACTTGCTCTCGAGGAAGCTGCGGACTGTCTTACGGAGTTCTTCTTGTTCTTCTGTGAATGCAAAGTTCATGGGGGTCATGATGTCGCGCTTTTTGGCACGTCGTCAACTTGAAGAATGTACACATGTGTACACTCGCCCGATGGAACGAATGGGTATTCGCGAACTACGCGCCAGCGCCGCTGCGGCCGTGCGCCGAGCCGAGGGTGGGCAACGCACCGTCATCACCGTGGGCGGCCGACCCGTTGCGCAGTTGGCGCCCCTAACCAGTCACGGCGCCGAACGCTCACTCGACGAACTCGTCGCGCAGGGATTACTCATCGCCCCGCGGCGCACCGAGCGACGCAGCGCCGCCTCGCAGCCAAACACCATCCAGGTCTGGGGCAGCGTTCGCCTCGATCGCCTGCTGCGCGAGGTTCGAGGATGACTTTGTATCTCGACGCCAGCGCGCTCGTGGCGCTGCATCTCGACGCACCTATTCGCGAGCACGTGACCACAGCGATGAACGACGATGCCGATTGGTGCACTAGCGCGCTCACGTTGGTCGAGGCACTGGCGCTCATCGA
Organism: Actinomycetota bacterium; assembly: GCA_037140375.1. Lineage (GTDB taxonomy): Bacteria > Actinomycetota > Acidimicrobiia > Acidimicrobiales > Ilumatobacteraceae > WLMZ01. The sequence continues at coordinate 4,485 of JBAXER010000077.1, read as the reverse complement.
TCGCGTGACCGAAGAGCCGATACTGCGCCAAGACCTCGAAGATTACGTGCGCCTCACATGGGACCGTTTGGCCATCGTGCCGGTTGACCAAGCGTGCCTCGATCGCGCCGCGCGGCTGATGCGAGATCAGCCGCTGCGCCTCAGCGATGCCCTACATCTCGCAGCCGCCGATCGCCTGCCGCGACCCATTCGATTCGTCACCTTCGATGCCGCGCAGATTCCAGTGGCGCTGTCGATGGACTTCGATGTGTTGTCGAGTTAGGGGTCAGCATCGCGTGTGCGGTGATGGCAGACTTTCGCAATGACCACTCTGCATTGGGCTGACAGCCGACTCGAAGTGCATCGTCTTGTCGTTGGTTCGTATGACAACAACGTGTTCGTCATTCGTTGCCGCGAGACAGGCGAAGCCGTGTTGATCGACGCAGCCAACGAGCACGAGAAGTTGCTTGAGTTGTGCACCGCGCTCAACGTGCGTCGCGTGCTCGAAACTCACGGTCACTGGGACCACATTCAGGCCGTGCCCGCGATGCGCGAGGCAGGCCTTTCAGTAGCCGTCACCGCCGCCGACGCGCCGATGCTCAAAGACGTTGGCTACGACGTGTTCATCGACGACGCCGAAGTCATTGAGGTTGGGCGTCTACGCCTGCAGGCCATCCACAATCCCGGCCACACGCCAGGCTCGATCTCATTTCTCATCGAAGGCTCGCCGTTGTTGTTCAGCGGCGACACGCTGTTTCCTGGCGGCCCCGGCGGCACCAAGTTCGAAGGCGGCGACTTCAACGCCATCATCGACTCCATCGACAACAAGCTGTTCACCTTGCCACCGAGCACCATCGTGTTGCCCGGCCACGGACTCGACACCACCATCGGCCACGAGCGCCCGCACTTGCAGGAATGGGTCGACCGAGGTTGGTGATGAACAGCAGCGGCATTCGTCTCGGAGGCATGAGTCCACGTGTGGAGTCATTGCCCGCAGCGCACGAGACCGCGCTCATCCGCGCCGATGGTCGACCGCAATCGGCGATGCGCGACGAACTGCGCCGCATACCGTCGCTTCGCAACGGGATCAGCGTTGCGTTCCTCTACGTACAGGTCGCCGCGCTCGTCACAGTTGTTGTCGCATCGCCAGGCCTGTGGCGCCTACTCACATGGCCAATCGTGTTCGTATTGATGGGCCGCACGCACGCTCAGCTCGCATCGCTGATGCATGAAGCCGCGCATCGTCTGCTGTTCAAGAACCGCACACTCAACGACACCGTTGGGCGGTGGCTGCTCGGCTTCCCAGGCTTCACCACCACCGACGGATACCGCCGCGTGCACATGGCGCATCACCGCGAAGAGTTCGGTCCCGACGAACCCGACTTCGCGCTCTACGCCAACTATCCCGTGGCCGCCGCGTCGCTGCGCCGCAAGCTCATGCGTGATGCCACCGGCCGCACCGGCCTCAAACTCTTGCGCCAACAACTGCGCAGCCTCAGCGCGCCCGACGCGCTGGCGCGCAACACGCAACGAAAGATCTGGGCGCTGCAGTTCGCCATGCTCGCGACGGGCGTGGTGGCTGGCGCATGGTGGCTCTACCCAGTGTTTTGGCTACTCCCCTACCTCACCGTGTGGCGGGTCATCAACCGCCTGCGGTCTATCGCCGAACACGGTGGTATGTCGGCGTCAAAAGATCGTCGCATCACCACCCATGCGGTGCGCCAACATCCGCTTGCGCGGTTCATGCTGGTTCCGTACAACATTGGTTTGCACCTCGCCCACCACGTGGATTCGGGCGTGCCGATGCGCAACTTGCCTCGGTTCAACCAAGCACTGCACGACAGCGGCTACATCGATGACACGCTCGAGTACGCCAGCTACCCGGCGCTCTGGAAGGCGCTGCAGACCACTTCGTAGGCCTGAGGGCAGCCATCGTGACCGATGACTCCATTTCTCCTATGTACGTAGTGTTAATCGAATGGCCATCTGCGTAGACTGCCCCCCGTGAGCGAACTCTTTCGCATAGAAGACCTGCATGCCAAGCCCGTCGAGGGCGATACTCAGATCCTGCGCGGCGTTTCGCTGACGGTGAAAGAGGGCGAAGTACACGCAATTATGGGTCCCAACGGCAGCGGCAAAAGCACGTTGGCCAGCACCTTGCTTGCGAGCCCCGAGTACGAAGTCACCTCCGGAAGCATCGTCTTTCGCGGCGACGACGTCACCGCTTGGCCCACCGATGTGCGCGCCAAGGCCGGCATGTTCTTGGGCTTTCAGTATCCGCAAGAAATCCCCGGCGTTTCGGTGATCCAGTTCCTTCGCCAGGCACTCAGCGCCCGTAAAGGCATCGACCTGTCGGTGCTCGAACTTCGCCTCGCCACCATGGATTGGATGAAGCGCCTCGGTATGGATTCGAGCTTCGTCGACCGGTACCTCAACGAGGGTTTCAGCGGTGGCGAGAAGAAGCGCAACGAGATCATGCAGATGGCCATTCTCGAGCCCGATTTGGCCATTCTCGACGAGACCGACTCAGGCCTCGACATCGATGCATTGCGCATCGTGGCCAAGGGCATTCGTGAAGTCAAGGTCGATCGGCCAACGCTCGGCATCGTGCTCATCACGCATTACCAGCGCTTACTCAACGAGCTGCAGCCAGACCATGTGCACATCCTCATCGACGGCCGCATTGTGGCTTCGGGCGGCATGGAGTTGGCCGAAAAACTCGAAGCCGACGGCTACGAATCCTTCCGGGCGTAAACCATGAGCTTCGACGGAGCGCTTGTCCGCAAGGACTTCCCAATCTTCGAACGATTCATCGATGGCGCGCCCATTGTGTATCTCGACTCTGCCAACACCTCGCAGAAGCCGCGCCAAGTCATCGACGCAATGACGTCGTTTATCGAGAACTCGTACGCCCCCATCAACCGCAGCGCCTACCGCTTGGCCGGCGAAGCAACCGATGCGTTCGAAGCAGCTCGTTCCAAAGTGGCTCGGTTCATCAACGCCCGTTCGGCCGACGAAATTGTCTTCACCAAGAACACAACCGAGTCACTCAACCTGCTCGCCTACAGCTGGGGCCGCGCCAATCTGAATACTGGCGATGTTGTCGTGCTCACCCATCTCGAGCACCACGCCAACATCGTGCCGTGGCACATGTTGCAGGCCGAGCGCGGCATCGTGTTGCGTTGGGTTCCGCTCACCGCCGATGGTCAACTCGACCTCACCGATCTCACCGCATTGCTCACCGACGCCAAGGTGTTCAGCTTCACCGCAATGAGCAACGTGCTCGGCACCATCACCCCGGTGCAGCAGTTGTGCGAAGCGGCTCATGCAGCTGGCGCCATTGCCATCGTCGATGGTTGCCAATACGTGCCGCACAACGTCACCGACGTGCAGGCATGGGGTGCCGACTTCTTGGCCTTCAGCAGTCACAAGATGTGCGGACCCACTGGCATCGGAGTGTTGTGGGGCCGCGAGCAACTGCTCGACGCCATGCCACCGTTTCTTGGTGGCGGCAACATGATCGCCGACGTTCGCCTCGACGGTTTCACCACTGCTCCCCTGCCCGCCAAGTTCGAGGCAGGCACTCCCGCAATCATCGAAACCATCGGTCTCGGTGCGGCGGTTGATTACCTGAGCAACCTGGGCATGGCCAATGTTCGCGAGCACGAAATGCGGTTGGGTTCCTACGCCATCCGTACGCTCACCGAGCGCTACGGCAACGACATCAGCATCCACGGGCCCACCGACATTGCGGTGCGCGGCGCCACGCTCAGCTTCGCGTTCGCCGGCATTCACCCGCACGACCTCAGCCAAGTACTCGATCAGCGCAACGTGTGCGTGCGCGCTGGCCATCACTGCGCAAAGCCGCTGATGCGTCTGTTGGGCGTGTCGGCTACCGCACGTGCCAGCTTCTACATCTACAACGATGAGTCCGATGCCGACGTGCTTGTTGATGCACTTGCCGGCGCGAGCGATATCTTCGGATTCTGAACAGCCCCAGCAAAGGATCCACCATGCCCGGCTTAGACGACCTCTACCGAGAAATCATCCTTGATCACTATCGCTCGCCGCGTAACCGTGGCGAGCTTGCGCCGCCCGCTGTTCGCGCCGAGGGTCACAACCCGTTGTGCGGCGACGAGATTCAGGTCTACCTCGATGTGGTCGATGGCGTGGTCAACGACATCAAGATCACCGGCTCGGGCTGCAGCATCAGCCTGTCGTCGGCCAGCATGATGAGCCAGGCCGTCAAAGGCAAGAAGATCGCCGACGTGAAGGCGCTCGTGAATCGGTTCCGCTCGATGATGGGCCTCGACATAGCCGATGTCGACTCTGACACCGACGTGCTCAGCATCGAAGACGACACCGAGGTGGAAGTACCCGAGGTGAAGTTGGGCGATCTCGAAGCGCTGCAAGGCGTGGTCAAGTTCCCCGTGCGCATCAAGTGCGCCACCCTTGCGTGGATCACCCTGACCCAAGCAATGGCCGAAGTCCCCAGCGCCTGACGCC
>JBAXER010000076.1:0-12883 GCA_037140375.1 Actinomycetota bacterium | reverse complement strand
GGCACGAAACTGTCGACACCTAAGAATGTGGCGGTGGCGAGAAAGCGAACGGCCACGATGGCGGGCAGGCCACGTCGAGCACGAAACACTCCGGCGGGGAGCATGAACCGCAACGCGGGAAGCGCAATGGCGATGCCCGCAACGCACAGTGCCGCGGCCAACAGCAGATGTTTGTTCTGCAGTCCGGCGGCCAGAATGCCAACTCCGGCAGAGGCCTGAAAGGCGCGGTGCAAGCGCGTTGGTCGGCGATCGATGATCGCCTCGGACGGTGCGAGGTGGGTCATGGCGCGAGCCGTGAGTAGCGCAACGGCAGCGGCAAGCGGAGCGATGCCAATGAAGACCCAGCGCCATCCGACGCGGTCGACAACGATGCCGGCAACTACCGGGCCGACCAAACTGGGTAACACCCAGCCAGCGCTGAGGTATGCGTACATCGAGGCCTGGCGCTCTTCCGGAAAGGCGCGGCGGACCGCGATGTACGACAGGGGAGCGAAGCCGCCGCTTCCGGCACCCTGCAGCAGTCGGCCGATGAGCACCATCGTCATCGACTGCGCCGACGCGGCAACGACGAGTCCGATCAAGAAGATTCCGATACACGCGAGGAAGGGTCGGCGCACACCGTGGAGATCTGCTTGTTCGCCAGCCCACACCAGTGCCACGAGGTCGGCCAGCATGTAGGCCGCGAGGGTGGCGCCGTACAACGAGTCGCCGTGAAGAGCGTCGGCGATGGTGGGTAGCGCCGTGATGACGGCAGTTGTTTCGAATGCAACAAGCGTGACGCTGAGTACGAGACCAACGGCGAGAGCGCGCTGGCTCGCGTCGAGGGGGGCGCGTGTCATCGTGGCCAGTCTAAAGACGAGCCGTTGTGTTTATCCCCGGGTGACAGATGGGGCCACGAGTGGCCAAGGTTGCGTGCGCTCGATCATGAGCGACGCATCGAGCAGTAACTGCTCGGAGTAGTGACGACCAACGATCTGCAGACCAATGGGCAAGCCATCGATGGTGCCAGCCGGAACGCTGACCGCCGGGTTGCCGTGCAGGTTCGCGGGGAACGTGAGGCGACCGTTGTTGGCGGCGCCGGCAGTGAGGCCGCCGAACTCGCTCGGCAACGGACCCTCGGCGCCGAACGCAATGTCGGGGTTGCTGGCCGTGATGACAAAGTCGACCTCGGAGAAAATCTGGGCCATGCGCTCGTTGAGTTCCATGCGACGGTCTTCGATCTTGGCGCGCGCCTCGACGCCGTAGCGGCCCATTGTGTGCTCGATGCCGCTGCGAATTTCGGGCGTGAGTACGTCTTTGCACTCGGGCCAATAGGCGGCGAGCTGCGAGTGAATCTCGATCATGCCGCTAATGGACCACGCCGCACCCATGCTGGGAAGGCTGATGTCGACGCCGTCGATGCGGCGCATGCCAGCGTTGGCGATGAGGTCGTCGGCAACGTTCTCGAGCACGACCCACATGGCCGGCGAGATAACAGCGCCGCCCCAGTCGGGAACCACTGCAACGCGCATGCCTCGCAGTGACTCGGTGTGAGTACCAAGTTCGTTTTCCCAACCGCTGGTGCGGGGCAGGCTGAACTGGTCGCGGGCGTCGTAGCCGTTACACACGTCGAACCAGCGGGCGGTGTCGCGCACCGACCGGCTGAGACAACCGATAGTGACGGTCATGTTGCCAATGGTGGTGCGTGGTGCGCGTGGAATGCGGCCGAAGGTTGCCTTGAGCCCAAAGAGGCCGGTGAAGCCAGCGGGAATGCGAATTGAGCCGCCGCCGTCGCCGCCCGAAGCGATGGTGACGAGACCGCCAGCAACTGCAGCGCCTGTGCCGCCGCTCGAGCCGCCGGGGGTGTGCGCTGTGTTCCATGGGTTGAGGGTGGCGCCGTGCAACACGGTGCGGGTGAGGTTGACGCCACCGAACTCGCTTGAGGTGGTCTGGCCGGCCAACACAGCGCCGCCTTGGGTGACCATGCGATCGATCATGACCGACGTGTGCGTGGCCACGTGATCGGCAAACACCACGCATGCCTCAGTGGCGGGCCAGCCTGTAACCGAGTCGAGTTCTTTCACGCCGATGGGCACGCCGCCAAAGGGCAGCGAGATGTCGGCCTGCTCGGCGGCGCGCATGGCCTCGTCACGAGGTGTGTATGCAAAGGCGTTGAGATCGCTTGCATCGATTGCGTCGTAGGTGGCCTGCAACTCTTCGACTGGCGAACGCTCGCCGCTTCGGAATGCTTCGACCAATGAGCAGCTATCGCCTAACCACGGTGTGTTCGCCATGTGGCGCACGATAGTTGCAGATGATTCGCTTGCCGTACTCCTGCGGTTGCGTTTGTGGCCATCGAACAATCTGTCGATAGCCGTTCGCGGCCCATAGAGTCGGCTGCGTTATGGATAGCCGCGCCTTTCTCGATCTTCGTCCGAGCCACAACCCGTATCGCTGGAGCCTGCCGGTCACACCGGGGCTGTCCACATGGGGTGGGTTTTTGTTTGGCGGATGTGGTCTGGGTGCAGCGATCTCGGCGCTCGAGCAAACCTCGGGTCGCAATTGTGTGTGGGCCACGGGGCAGTACCTGTCGTACGCAAAGCCTGGCGAGGTGATGGACATCGACATCACGATGGCTGTCGAAGGGCACCAGATCTCGCAGGCCCGCGCTGTGTGCCATGTAGGCAACCGCGAAATTCTCACCGTGAACGCAGCGCTTGGTCATCGCGAAATTGAGCACTCGGGCCAGTGGGAGACCATGCCCGATGTGCCGCCACCGTCGCAGTGCGAGGCCCGCGATTACCGCTTGCCGGCCGACGGCACCATCAACGAACGCCTTGAGCAACGCATGGTGAAGGGTCGCGATTTCGAGTCGCTCGATGGCGTCCATGGCGATGGTCAGGTGCTGCTGTGGGCGCGCATCCCCGATGTGATCGAAGGCGTCGACGCCACAACGCTGGCCATCCTTGGTGACTTTGTGCCGATGGGCGTGGGCCAAGCGCTTGGTGTGCGTGGCGGCGGCAACAGCCTTGATAACACATTGCGGGTGGCTCGTTTGGTGCCTACTGAGTGGGTCTTGCTCGACATTCGCGTGCATGCCGTGGGCCGTGGGTTCGGCCATGGACTTGTGCATATGTTCGCCGAAGATGGCACGCTGATGGCCACTGCCAGCCAAAGCTGCATAGTTAGGTACTGGAAAGGCGAGCCCGATGAGCCTCGCCCAGCGTCTCAGCAAGGGGAAACGAAATGAGCACACCACTTCCAAAGCGTCCGGGTATGACCGTGCCGTTGCCGGGTCCGTTGCATAGCCACCGCGAGAAGCTCAGCGAGCTCGCCGATTTGGGGTACACCGACATTTGGTCGGCCGAGAGCGATGGCGCCGATGCCTTTACGCCTCTGGCGATGGCCGCTGCGTGGGAGCCCCGCCTTCGTTTGGGCACCGCAATCGTGCCTGCCTATACGCGTTCGCCAGCATGCTTCGCGCAGAGTGTGGCCAGCATGGCCGATGCCGCGCCTGGTCGATTTGCGATTGGCATTGGCTCGAGCAGCAACGTGATTGTCGAGCGCTGGAACGGCGTGCCGTTTGTAGAGCCATATAAGAAGGTGCGCGATGTCGTGCGCTTTTTGAAAGATGCGCTCAGCGGCGAAAAGGTGTCGAAGCAATACGACACGTTCAAGGTCGATGGATTCCGGTTGGGCGTGCGCCCCGAGCAGCAGCCACAGATTCTGGTGGCAGCGCTTCGCGAAGGCATGTTGAAACTCGCTGCACGCGAGGCCGATGGCGCGATCATTAACTGGCTGTCGGCGCAAGACGTGACCAAGGTGGCCGCCGTAGTGAACGATGCTGCCGGTGGCGAGCAAAAAGAGATCGTGTGTCGCATCTTTGTGTGCCCCAGCGAGAACGCTGATGTGGTGCGCGCTGCGGGCAAGTTCGCGATTGCGGCCTATCTCAACGTGCCCGTGTATGCCGCATTCCACGAGTGGCTCGGTCGCGGCGAGATGTTGCAACCGATGTGGGACGCATGGAAGGCCGGCGACCGCAAGGCGGCGTTGGCTGCCATTCCGGATCAGTTGGTTGACGACATCATCGTGCATGGTTCGCCAGCCGAATGCCGGGCCAAGATTCAGGCCTATTTCGACAACGGCGTGACCACTACGTCGTTGGCAATTCTGGGTCTTGACCCAGAGTTGAAGCATTGGCAAGCAGTGCGCGATCTAGCTCCTACTGCGGGCGAGTAACCGCGGGTCAGGCTGCGATCTGGCGTGACGGGCGGCGCTCTGGTGCGGAGTTCGTTGCCCGGGCTGCGGCCTGCGCTGCGAGCTGTGCCCGTAGCGCCGACACATGGGCGAGGCCCGACACCCGTGTTTGCTCGCTGAGGCGAAACTGCAGGGGCACCGGTGCCGAGGTGCTGAGAAGCGAAAGTTGTTCGGCAGCGCCCGATGCGCTGGCGATGTCTGGCGTGTTTGCGATCGTGCTCATGTGGTGATGATGACCAATGGGTGTTACAGGGTTACGCAGCGTTCTAGGCTGCGGCGATGACGACCCAGGCGCGTGAGGATCACTCAGCCAGCTACGACGGTGAGGTGCGCGATGCGTGGCGTGCCTACGGAGACCCGCGGGTGATCACATCGGTGGTCGAAGTCAGCGCCAAGGTCTCAACGAACCATGTGTACCGCCTGCACCTCGACGACGGCGGGAGCGCCATCGCCAAGGTCTCGTCATACGGCTCGTACTACTTGTTTCGCGAAGACCACGATCGAATCCATCGATCTCGCGAACTGCTGCAAGACACTCGTTGGGCCAGTCTGCTTGCCGATGTCTTCGTTGAGCGCGACCAGTTGCCCGGTGGCCCTTCGCAGCGCACTCGACCCCCTCGCGTGTTCACTCACTACAGCGGCCAGCTGTGGACGGCGTTCTATCAAGACGTAGCGGTCGATCAGTCGTTGCCGCGGGTGTTGTCCGATGCTCAGATTGGCGAGCTCGGCGAAGAGATGGCTTTGCTACATCGCGACTGTGCCGATGTTGCTCGGCGCATTCCGCTGACCTCGAAGTCGATCAAGTCCGATGCGATCCATCTGCTCGACCTGCTATCCGACAAACATTCGTCACTCAAGTTTCAATACAACGCCGAGCAGAAGCAGTACTTGCGCCGGCAGTGTCACGAGTTTCTCGAGCAACTCGATCGCTTCGGCTACGACGACTGGTCGAAGATTCCGGTGCTTATCGATTGGAACCTCGGCAACTTTTCGGTGTCGATGGATCAACAGCAGATTCGTTTGTTCAGCCGCTGGGACTACGACTGGTTTCGCATTGAGCCGCGGCTACTCGACTTTTATTTCTTGTCGCGGGTGTCGAGCGCCACGGGCGACCGCACGGTGTTTTCGTACTCGCCGCACACATTGCTCGAACCGCGGTTCAAGAAGTTCTTGACGGCATACCACCGCATTTATCCGCTGAACGAAAATGAACTGTTGTTCATGCGTGAGGTGTATCGGTTCTTCATCTTGAACTACGTGGTGCGCGAAGGCGACAACTTCTTCCAGCCCGAATACTGGCGTCGACTGCAGCAAGAGGCCGTCACGTTGTGCCTACCCGCGGCCGAGCGTCTCGATCTGCGGCCGTTGCTCGACATTCTCGGCTAACTCGCGCCACCTTGAGCGCCTACGCTGGGGCGATGAGGATCAACGTTGCGGTTATCGGTGCTGGTTCGTGGGGAACCACGGTGGCCGCGCTCGCGGCCGAGAACACATCAACAACGTTGTGGTCGCGTCGCGGCGACCTCGCCGATGCAATCAACAGCACGCACGAGAACGGCGACTACTTGCCCGGATTCTCGCTGCCCGAAAGCCTTCGCGCCACGAGCGATTTGCGCGAGGCGGTGAGCGCCGCCGATGTTCTCGTGATGGCGGTGCCGTCGCATGGCTTTCGGGCGGTGGCTGCCGAGGCGGCGCCATACCTGCGGCCGTGGGTGCCGGTGGTCAGCTTGGTCAAAGGGGTCGAGCGCGATTCGTTGAAGCGCATGAGCGAGGTGACCGCCGAAGAGATGCCAGGCCATCCGGTAGCGGTGCTCGCGGGACCCAACTTGGCGAAAGAGATCTTGGCCGGACAACCTGCGGCGAGTGTTGTGGCCATTGACGACGAGACGATCGCGCATGAACTGCAGCGCATCTTCACTCGACCCAGCCTGCTCATCTACACCAACCCCGACGTCGTGGGATGCGAGGTCAGCGGTGTGGTCAAGAACATCATCGCGATTGCCGCCGGCATGGCCGAGGGCATGGGCTTCGGCGAGAACAGCCGTGCCACCATCATCACCCGCGGCCTTGCCGAAATGAGCCGCCTCGGATTGGCGCTTGGCGGCAACGCACTCACGTTTGCTGGCCTCGCCGGCATCGGCGACCTCGTCGCTACGTGTTCATCGAAGCAGAGCCGCAACAACACTGTTGGCCTGCAGCTCGGGCAGGGGCGCAGCATCGACTCGATCCTTGCTGGCATGAGCATGGTCGCCGAAGGAGTGAAGAGCTCGTCATCGGTGTTGGAGCTTGCTCGCCGATACGGTGTGGAGATGCCGATTACCGAACAGGTCGTAGCCGTGTGTCATCACGGCCGGTCAGCCAAAGACGCCATGACATTGCTCATGCAACGCAGCATTAAGAGCGAGATCGGTTAGATCGAGATGAACACAATTGGTGTGTTGGGCCGCCATTGGCGCGCCACCGTCAGCGCTGCCGGCGTCATTCAGCCGTGGGGTAATGGCGACGAACCGTCGCTCGACTGGTTCATTGCTGCCGACGATCGTTGGCATGTTCCATCGCAAGAGCCGGCTGTTCGCCAGCGTCGTATCGACAACGCTCCCATTTTCGAAACGCGTTTGCGGGTGCCCTCGGGCGACGCAGTGCAGCGCGTGTGGTGCGTTGCCGATGGCGGCGGTTACACGGTCATCGAGATCGAAAACGAGTCCACCCTTCCGTTCGCCGTGGCATTCAGCCGCAACGACATCTTGTCGGTGCGGCCACCAACGAATGTGCCAATTGAGGGCATCGAACTGCCCGAAGGCTCGGTCGTGTTTCCGGTGGGTCATCACTCCACCATTCGTGTTGCGCTGGCGCATGCCGGCGGCGCGATGGCATCACCAACGTTGTTGCCCGATGGGTTGTCGTCGGTCGAGCAAGTCACGCGTGGATGGACCTCGATCATCGAGCGCGCTGGCCGTCTCGAGTTGCCCGAAGAATCAGTGATGGCCGATATCGCTCGGCTGCGCACCGAGCTTGCGCTCAACGGCCCAGCCGAGCCATCCGACGACGCCGTTGCATTCCTCATCGATGTCGGACAGCTTGTTCGCCTTGGCGAGCGGGCCGATCCATGGGTTCCCGACATCGCCGACGCGGTTTCGGTTGTGGCCCGCCTCGACCACGCATGGGATGTTGCTGCTGCGCTCGACGCCGCAGCGGTTGTGTTGCATCGGGCCGGCGAAAGCCGTGCCGTACGAGATGTGGCGCGCATGCGGTCAGCTGCCGCAACCACCTTGCCGACTTCGTTCCCTGCCGACACCGACGATTCACGCATGCTCGGCTGGCTCGAGCAACGCGTTGCTCGCGCCGCTGGTGCAGGCGTGGCCGAGCTGATGGCTGGCGGCATGCCCAAGGCATGGCTCGGCCTCAACTTCGAAGTCCACGATCTTGCGGTTGGTCCCGAAACGACGGTGTCGTTTGCAGTGCGTTGGCACGGCGACCGTCCCGCTGTCTTGTGGCAGACCGATGGCGCCCCGGTTCGTCTCATTGCGCCAGCCGTCGCGCCCGACTGGTCGAGCACCGAAGCCTCGGGCGAAGCGTTGTGGCCTGCTCCGCCGGGTGCAGAGACAATCGTGGCGCCGAGTGCAGTAGTTGTCGATCCTGGCACCGACATTTCGTTCAACTAGTCGTGTGTGACACGCTCGTCGCCCTTGCCTCGGCTGCGGCCAACGGCGTCACCTTGTTCGCCAAGAACAGCGATCGTCCGCCACAAGAGAGTCAGGTCATCGAGTGGTCGATGCCGCGTGTCGAAGCCTTCACCCGGGCCACGCACATCAGCATCGAAGGCGCAGCCGAAGCCACCATCCGCAGCGTCATCTGTCGGCCGAGTTGGTGTTGGGGTGCCGAGCAAGGGGTCAACGAAGCGGGTGTGGCGATCGGCAATGAAGCCATCTACACAACGCTCGATCCGCGTAGCGCGCAAGCGGCGCTAATCGGCATGGATCTCGTGCGGCTTGGCCTTGAGCGCGCTGCATCGGCGCACGATGCGGTGCAGGTGATGACCACGCTTCTCGAGCGCTACGGGCAGGGTGGCACGGGCCACGATGCGGCGCTCATCGGCAAAGACCGGCCCTACTGGTCGAGCTTTCTCATCGCCGATCCAATCGATGCGTGGATCCTTGAGACCAGCGGCAACCAATGGCAGGCCGAACAGGTTGCCGATGTCGCAGCAATCTCAAACCGCACATGTATTGCATCGTTCGACGCAGCGCATCGTCATCCTCAGCAACCCGTAGAGCGGCTCATCGATCCTCGCCTCAACGCGTCGCGTGCGATGCTCGCCCAGCAGCCCGTCACGCGAGCCGCGATCGAGACACATCTGCGCTCACACGACTCGTGTGTTGAACCCGGATGGAGCGTGTGCATGCACGTTGATGGCATCGAGGTCACAACATCGTCGATCATCGCCGAGTTGCCGGTTGGTGCGCCGCCTACCGCCTTGATGTTGCTTGGTTCTCCGTGCGAGAACGAGTACGTGCGTTACTCGTTCTGAGTAGCGCTCATCGCGGTTCGAGAACCACTGCGTCGCCGGTGACAATGCGCCCGGGCTCAACGACGGTTGCATACACCCGACTCGCCGAGCCGCGCAGATAGTTCATGCGGTTGAAGTCGCCGTCGCTGAACCACTGCGCGTTGTGTTTGCACGGGGTCGCGTAGGCCTGGACATCGGCCAGCACCGTGCCAATGCGTAGTCGTACCCCGGGCCGGATGTCGGCCCAATCGAGACCCGATGTGGTGATGTTCTCTCCGGCTGATCCGCGCGCAATTGGGTGGCCGTCGGCGCGGAATTTGTTGATGACTTCGTCGCTATAGATGCACAACGCTTGCCACGGTCGCCCATGGTGATTGCGTGACTTTTGCACGTCGCCGACGACGCCGCGAAACGAAACGTCGACCGACTCAAGAGCCAACTTCGGAACGCCGCCTTTCGACGAACTGAGTTGGGTCACCGTGCCGGTAGCGGTGGCTGGCATCTGCCCGTCGGCGCGCAACACCTGTGCGGCCTCGGCCAACGTAGACCACACGCTTGCCAAGATTCCTTCGAGTGCGGGGGAGTCGCTCAGCGTCTGTGCGCCGAGAGTTCCGAGCTCGCTGAGCGAAGCGTTTGGCGTAGCGCCCACGGCCGCAGAGATTGAGTGGATGAGGTTCCGCTCGAGAGCGTCTGCGGCAGCGCTGCTTCGGCCCTGCATCATCGTGAGCCACAGGTCGCCGACATTGCCAAGCGTGCGGAGGGCATCGGTCTGGGTGAACTCGTAGGGGCCGAGGCTGATCATGGCTCTCACCGTAGGCTGTGCCGCGTGACTGATATCGACAATATGCGCCTCACCGAGTGGACTTCTTGTGGGGGCTGCGCAGCTAAGTGGGGAGCCTCGCTGCTCTCGAGCCTGGTGCAAGACTTTCCCGCAGCATCAGATCCGGCGCTCATTGTGGGTCTCGCCCCGTTCGACGATGCTGCCGTGTACAAGATCAGCGACGACCTCGCGATGGTCAGCACCACCGACTTCTTTCCTCCGCTTGTGGACCATCCGTCTGACTTCGGCGCTATCGCTGCTGCCAACGCGTGTAGCGATGTGTTCGCAATGGGCGGGCGCGTCACGGTTGCCGTCAACGTGGCTGCATTCCCTGAGCACTTTCCGCGCGAAGCCATCGTTGCAATCTTCGACGCAGCGGCCGCAGTGGTTGCCGAAGCAGGTGGCGCCATTGCCGGCGGGCACACCATCCGCAACCCTGAGCCCATCTTCGGACTCGCGGTGCAGGGCTTAGTGCACCCCGATCGCATCTTCCGCAAAGAAGGCGCGTTGGTTGGCGACTTCTTGATGATCTCAAAGCCGCTCGGCACAGCAATTGCATTGGCAGGTGGCAGCGATGCCGACAAGGCCGAGGCCATTGCGGGCATGCGTCAACTCAACCGTTTGGCATCCGAGGCATTGCAGGCGCAGGGAGCTGCAGTGCATGCGGTTACCGATGTCACCGGTTTCGGATTGTTCGGGCACTCGTGGGAGATGGCCGAGCGCGCAGGCGCGGTGTTTGCGTACGACTACAGCCGACTGCCGATGTATTCAGGTGTCGTCGATGCCTTGGCCCGCGGCGTGCGCACCGGCGGCGACCCGCGCAATCGCGAGCATGTGCAGCATCACGTGAGTGCGTCCGCCGATCTCACCGATGCGCAAGTGGCCATTGGCTACGACCCGCAAACGTCGGGCGGGCTGCTCGCAGCAGTGAGTGCTTCGGCTGAGGCCGATCTGGTTGCGGCCGGGTTTGTCACCATCGGCACCGTCATCGCAGGCGACGCTCAGATCGTGCTGCAGTAACGCCCGATGGCCGCTCGTCGCAGTAAAGCCCCCACCCGCGACATCGAGCGCGAGTTGTGGCAGGCCGGCCACGAGATTGTGGTTGGTATCGACGAGGTCGGTCGCGGTTCGTGGGCGGGTCCGCTGATGGTTGGTGTAGCGGTGTTGCCGCGTGATCGGCGCGTGAACGGTGTGCGCGATTCGAAGATGCTTACCGAGGCTGGCCGCGAGCAGATTTTTGATCGGGTTGCAGGCTGGTGCGATGCGTGGGCTGTTGGTGCAGCGAGCCATGTCGAGTGCGATGAATTGGGTATGGCGGCTGCGCAAAAGTTGGCGGCGAAGCGGGCCCTCGATTCGCTTGGCGTGTCGGCCGACGCCGCAGTGGTCGACGGCAAATGGAACTTCGTGGCACCGCATGTGCGCCACGTAGAGATGCGCGTGAAAGCCGATGCGATCTGCCTCTCGGTAGCAGCCGCATCGATTCTTGCCAAAGTCACCCGCGACCGAATCATGCGTGAGCAAGCCGTGCACTATCCGCAGTGGCATTTCGATACCAACAAGGGCTACCCATGCCCGTTGCATCGCACGGCACTGCAGGGCTATGGGCCCTCGGCAATTCACCGTCGCACTTGGGTGTTCATGGAGAACTTCGTACCATGGCCGGGCATGCGCGTTGTTCGGCCGGATCAACCGACGCTGTTCTGAGAATCGAGTTGTGCAGTGACCGAAGTTGATGTTCTGGTAATTGGCGCGGGCCTCGCGGGTCTGCGCGCCGGTGTCGATCTTGCCGATGCTGGCCGTGATGTTGTTGTGGTCGAAGCGCGTGATCGCGTTGGTGGCCGAGTGTGGAGCCATGCGTTCGATAACGGTCAGTGGTGCGAACGCGGCGCCGAGTTCATCGACACAGACCACGCCGTAGTGCTCGATCTTGTGACCGAGCTTGGGCTGCGGCTCACCGACGTGCGCAGCGGTCACAACGATGACACGCGTTGGCTTGATGTCAGCGGTCGCACCGCTCCGTTTGCGTTGCATCACTCGTTGCTCGGCGAACTCGAGCGGTGGCACGAAGCCATAGGGGCGTTGGCTGAAGCGGTGAATGCCGATGATCCGTACTCGAGTCCGCGCGCTGCCGAACTCGACTCGCTCCGGCTGAGTGACATTGTCAGCGGGTTGCAGCTGAGCCCGATGGCGCGGGTGGTCGTGGGTCGCGAGGTGCGCAGCGAATTCATGCTCGGACCCGATGAAATTTCGCAACTGATGGCTGGGTGGATGACGGCATTGCATCTTCGTTCGGGCGAGGGCCGCGAGGCGTATCGCATTGAGGGCGGTAACGATCTGCTCGCGCACGGACTCGCCGCGAAACTGGGCGATCGTGTCCGCCTCTCGTTGCCCGTGGATCGCATCGATCCCGACACCGGCGAGGTGTTCTTCGTGAACGGTGACACCATGCGCGCCAACCATCTCATCGTCACCGTGCCGTTGCCTGTGCTCGGGCGGATGTGGGCCGACATGCCACACGAGCTTGCCGCTGTGAGCTACGGCATCGGCGGCAAGGTGAGCGTGCAGACAACACGTCGCATCTGGAACGACCACGGTTGCGATGGCACGGTCATCACCGAACGCGCATGGGGTCAGATGTGGGAGACCAGTGAGGACCAACCGGGCGACAGCGGTGTGCTCACGATTCTGCTCACGTCACATGATGGGGCTGCCCTCGCCGCATTGCCAGACACGACAAACCGGGTCATTGATGAAACCGACCGGCTGTTCCCCGGATTCAAAGCGATGTCGGGCGAGCGAGTGCAAACCGATTGGACCAACGATCGCTACAGCCTCGGTTGTTATGCCACCTTCGGCCCTAACGAGTTCATGCTTGCCTGGCCACTGATGCAGCGCCGATATGGCCGCATGGTGCTGGCAGGCGAGCACACCGACGCGTGCGCTGGGTTTATGGAAGGCGCGCTGCGCAGCGGACGACGCGCAGCGGCGCTGGTCTGAGTTTCGCTGGTCTGAGCTTCGCTGAAAGGGTCGCGCACCCCTTGAGTACCGTGTGACCCAATGACGGTTCAGCCCACCCCCGAGCAAGTGTTGTCGCTCGCTCCCGACAGCGCCGTTGGTGCTGCCGCGCTGGCGCTGGCCGTGCCGGCCTCGTGGTCGTTCGCTGGCTGCGACGACCAAGCCGTGTGGGGCAACTACATCGCTGCGGCCGCCGAGCCGTACGCGGTGGCCATCGATCTCTCCGACGACATTGCCGGCCCGGCCTATCGGTGCACGTGCCCCAGCCGCAAACTTCCGTGCAAGCACGCACTCGGGCTGTTGCT
>JBAXER010000075.1:0-13071 GCA_037140375.1 Actinomycetota bacterium | reverse complement strand
TCGAGGATGAGGCCCTTGAGATAGGCAGCTTCTGGAAAGTTCAACGGCACCGGATGGTCGCTTGGCTGATCGAGTCGGCCGATGATGCGCAGGTTGCGACGAGCATCGAGCGCGGCTCCGGCAACCACCTTTTGAAACAGGTCGGGACTCATCCCGCCGCTGCATGAAAAGGTCATCAAGATGCCGCCGGGTGCCAGCAATTTGGCGGCCAACAAGTTGAGGTCTTTGTAGGCGCGGCTGGCCCGCTCGACCTGAGCCTCGGTGGGCGCAAGCTTGGGCGGATCCAGCAAGATGAGGTCGTAGCTGCGTGCGCGGTCTCGAAGCTTGCGCAACTCGGCAAAGGCATCGCCCTCGATCTGTTCGCCAACCTCAACCTGATTGAGTTCGGCATTGCGGCGAGCGCCAACCAACGCTGACCCCGACGAATCGAGACTGGTCACTTCGGTGGCGCCTTTGGCTGCGGCGATCACGCTGAAGGCTCCGGTGTACGAAAACGCATTAAGCACTCGGCGGCCGTGAGCCACCTCGGCAATGGCCGCTCGCGCATTGCGCTGATCGAGATAGAAGCCGGTCTTTTGGCCTTCGGTAAAGCCCACCGAAAAGCGATAGCCACGCTCGTTGATAATCGACTCCGGCGGCGGCTGATTGCCGCGCAGCAAGCCGGTGCGCTGGGTCAAACCCTCACGCTCGCGTGCATCGATATCGGAGCGTTCGTAGACGCAGTCGACGCCGTCGAGCGACATCAGTGCATCGGCAACTACGTCGCTCCACTTGTCGGCCGCAGCGGTACCGAGCTGCAACACCACTGAGTTGCCATACCGATCGGCGATCACGCCGGGCACGCCATCGGCCTCGCTGAAGACCAGCCGGGCAGAGTCGCTGATGGGCGCCAGGTGAGCCCGGCGGTGCGCAGCGGCCACGACGCGGCTGGCAACGAACTCGTCGTCGATCACTGCATCGGGATCGAACGACCACATGCGAACTCGCAGTTGCGACTCGGGGGAATACGCACCGAACCCAACAAAATCGTTTTGGGCAGAGACGACGCGAACCGTGTCACCAGGCGAGGGGTTACCACGAACGTCGGCAACGGCGCCGCTGAAGATCCACGGGTGTAATCGGCGAGTTGATTTTTCACGGCCGGCGCGCAGCGCCAACGTTGCTTCCATAAGCACAGAGGGTAGGCGCCACGCCTACCGATTCGTGCTTACGACACAAGCTCAAGATCGTCGCAGCTGCGCGAAGACTTCGTGGTGGCAGCTTTTCTTGCCGGGGCCTTGGCGCGGCTCGTGAGCAACGACGCAATCGAGTTGGCCAACTCTTCCTGGTTGCGCAGGCACTGCGAGAACAAATCGTTGATCTGATCGAAGCGCGCTTCGAGCGAGATCAAACGCTGCACTGCATCGGCGCCAACGGGGTCACCGTGTTGAACCTCGCGCATGCGATCGATGAGCGAGAGCAACACGTCCTTCTCGCGATCGAGATCGGCTCGGGCCTCTGCGCGAGCAGTGTCTACGGACTGCTGCGCGATATGTGCGTAGGCAGCGATCGATGTGTACTGCGACAAGACTTGGCTCTCCACCGTGTCGAGGCGATGACGCACCTCTACTACTGCGCTGCGAGTTTCTTGCACATCAACCTCCGGCAAAAACGCCTGGGCTGGTTCATCGAGCTCTTGCCACATGTCTGATCTGCGTCGCATTGGACTTCCCTCTCGCCTTTATGTCTCAGCACCAGATGCTTCGTTGTCAGTTGCCTGACTGCGGGTGCGAAATAGGTATCGGCAGCGGACGAAAGTTCTTGAATTTCTCATGAGCGAAAGCCGACGAAAGATTTTCAGAAAATTGTCGAAAAGGTTCTCAAGGTTCGCGATGGGATGCCGATGACTATTTCGCACCGGATGAACAAACGGGTTCTGTTCGGTGGGTTTCGTGGGACAACTAACTGGCGGAGGAACGCACCAACATGAACAAGAACACCGAAGTAGAAGAGTCCAACGGCAAGAAGGACAAGGGCTTCACCCTTGTTGAATTGCTGATCGTCATCGTGATTCTCGGAATCCTCGCCACCGTCACGGTGTTCGCGGTTCGTGGCATTACCGATAAGGGCAAGACCAGTGCTTGCGCCGCAGACAAGAAGACCCTCGAGCTCGCTGCCGAGGCGTACTCGGCTCAGAACGGCCCATACCCAGCTGACGCCCAGGCAATGGTTGACTCGGGTCTCCTGCGTGCCATCTCGACGAACTACACCTACGCACACATCACCACGCCAGTCGAGGACTACACCCTCACCGCAATCGGCGGTACAGGCTGCGTCTGAGTTCAACCAGAGCTCAGAGCAATCTGAAAGAGCCGGGCCTTCGGGCCCGGCTTCTTCGCGTTCACGGGTCTGTTCACATTGGCCCGCTGCACGTGCGCCAGAATGCTCCGGTGACAGGGGCCATCAGCAGCGCACACTGGCGCATCGAACTCGCTCGAGTGGCGCGCCTGCGCTACGTGGTCCTTGCCGCTCTCGCTGTGGCCTGTGCGGTGGTATCGGGCGGCCGAGGCGACTGGGATGTGTTCGTATCGGCTGGCAGATCACTACTGGGATCCGAAGGCCTCAGCGTGTACACCCTGCGACCCGATGTGCAGACCGGCCCGGTCTCCCTCGTGCTGGCCCGAGTGCTGGCGATCACACCTCGTAATGGCTTTATTGCCTGTGTCGTCGTCTGCGCCGTGTTGGGTCTTGTTGCTATCCGCTGTCTCGAGAAGGCCCAGCGGCCCGATCGCATCACCCAGAACCACGCCTCTACCTACACCACACTGCTTGGCGGAATCGTGGTGGTGTTCTGGTGGGCCAAGCTCGGCGGGTACGGCCACCTCGATGACGCACTCGTGCTCACGTCGGCAGCCGCCGCGCTGCTCTGCGTGCGTCGCGGTCGAGCTGTGCTCGCAGCGGTACTGATCGGCATCGCCATCGCCACAAAACCATGGGCTGTCATCCTCGTGCCGCTCACGTTTGGCACCGCGGGGCCATTGTGGAAACGCCTGCAGCCGCCACTCATTTCGTGTGTCGTTGGCGGCTGCTTGTGGCTTCCGTTCTTCATCGCCGAGCCGCACACGTTGCGGGCCCTCAAGCCAACCGTCAGCGTGGCGCCCGACTCGGTGCTCGAGCTGTTCGGGTTGGCCGACAGCTCAATTCCTGGCTGGCTGCGCATCGCCCAGCTTCTTGGGGCACTCGCACTTGCAGCACTGGTGGTGTGGCGCGGCCGCTTCGGCGGGGTGCTGTTGGCCGCAGTGGCCGTGAGAATGATCACCGACCCAGGCACTTGGAGCTACTACACGGCCGGCTTCATGCTCGGTGCGCTGGCGTGGGATCTCTATGAGACCAACTCGATCACGCCGAAAGCAACGTGGTGCGCAGCCGTATTGCTGCTGCCGCCGTGGCTGATTCCGTGGGACGACGTGCGTGCCATCACTCGATTGGTGGCGTGTCTGGCAGCTGTGGTGCTCGTGATGGCTGAGCGCACGTCTACCGTGCGCTCAGGCTTTACGAACGCTTAGCGGACGAGCGAATTAGCGGACGAGTTCCATCCGCAATCCGGCCGAATCCCATGTGGGGTCCAGCGGGAGTCGGCTGATGGCGCGGCCCACGGCGCGGCGCGCTGTCCACAACAGCGCTGCGGCCTGCATCACATGAACCTGGCCAGCGCCGTCTGGTGGGGCACGCAAAATCACGTCCTCGACCCCGGGCAACTTGTTGCGGATGAGGGCCATGCGTTCGAGCACTCCGTCTTGGTGATACGGCGATGTCCGCAGCGGCCGGTCTTCGTTCAACAACACGAAACACAGGTCTGGGTTAGCTGAGAAAAAGTTGCGCTGATGAAACGGCTGGAAGGTCTGCTCGGCTTCGCGGAGCCAGCGGAATCGACGAAGATCATCTTTGGTCAACCACGGCTCGAGCGCTCGCGCTTCGGCCTTGCTGGTTGCTTGCAAGGCTGCACGGCTTGGGATGTTGCGCACCCCAACCCGACGCGGCCAACCAATCATGTCGCTCGCCTCTGAGTCGCACGGACGCTGCGGACCTGCGGGCGTGTCGTTGAAACCAAGCGGCGCGTTGATGGCTGCCGCGTCGAACGCTGGGCGCGAATCGACCACGTCTTGCAACGTGCGAAAGACCATCGGGTCCTCGACAATCACCGTGACGCCGGCCAGTCGCGCCGGCACCGCGAGCCACCCTGCGGGGCACGGCGTGATGCCAGCGAGCAACTGGTACGGCAGATGTTTTGCAGCCATGATCAACCCAGATTTTCGTTAGAGATGAATCAGCCCGCCGCGCCCACGAGCACGGCATTTCCGGTTGAGGCACCCTGGCCGGCCATGATGGTTTCCTGTGCCTGTTGCGCAGCGCGAACCGTTGCGGTGTGGGCCACGATCTCTTTTGGATACGCACTGATCGCGCAGGCGGCTTCCATGGTGATGAGACCCGATGCCACGAGACGAGCGAGGTCCATCTCGATGGTCTGCATGCCCTCTTTCTGAGCAGTGGAGATCACGTTGCGCAGCTGACGGCTCTTGCCTTCGCGAACAAGGTTGCGAACCGCTTCGGTACCGAGCAGCACTTCGTATGCAGCAACACGTCCGCCGCCTTCGACCGGCAACAGTCGTTGGCTGATCACGCCCTGGAGCGCGCCGGCCAACTGAATCTGGATCTGATCGCGGCGCTCGGCCGGGAACACGTCGACGATTCGGTCGAGGGCCTGCGAGGCATCGTTGGTGTGCAACGTGGCGAACACAAGGTGACCCGTCTCAGCAAGCGACAACGTGATCGAGATGCTGTCGAGGTCGCGCATTTCGCCGAGCAAAATCACGTCTGGGTCTTCACGCAGGGCGCTGCGCAGACCATCGGTGAAGCTGTTCACATCGGTGCCAACCTCGCGCTGGTTGACCATTGCTGTCTTGTGGTTGTGCACATATTCCACCGGATCTTCGATGGTCAAGATGTGGCAGGGCCGCTCTTCGTTGATGCGGTCGATCATCGCTGCGAGCGTGGTGCTCTTGCCCGAGCCCGTAGGGCCCACAACAAGGACCAGCCCGTACGGCTTGTTCAGCAATTCGGTTGCCGCCCATGGGGCGCCAAGCTCTTCGAGCGAACGCACACGGAATGGCACAACGCGAAGTGCAAGCGAGAGAGCACCCCGCTGGCGGAAGGCGTTGGCGCGGAAACGTCCGATCCCCCGCAGACCAAACGAGAAGTCGACCTGATGGTTCTCGTGCAGCTCTGCACGCTTGCGATCATCGAGCAACGACATGATGATGCGCTCGATTGTCTCGGGATCGAGATCTTCGACACCTTCGAACGTGACGAGCATTCCGTCACGTCGGGCCGTGGCCGGACGACCAACGCTGAGATGCAAGTCACTCGCGCCTGCGGCGACAGTGGCCTCGAGCAAGGTGACAAGGGCAGGATCTGGCTGAATCATTTGGCTAACCTCCGAAAGGGAGCCGCTTGCAGCGGCGATGTGAAGGACTCATGGTTATTACCTACACGGCGATCTTTGGATTGCTGATCGGATCGTTCTTGACGGTTGTTGTAGATCGCGTGCCTCGTGGCGCATCGGTTGTTGCGCCTGGTTCGGCCTGCGGTGGTTGCGGACTCGAACTCGGTCCACGTGATCTCGTGCCCGTCTTCAGTTGGCTGTTTCTGCGTGGCAAATGCCGGCGCTGCAAAGCAAGTATCGGCATCGAGCCAGTGGTACTTGAGCTCGCCACATCGGCACTCTTTGTTGCATTTGCAATCAAGTTCGATTTGAGCTGGGAGCTCGGCGCCTTCGCCGCACTGGGCGCTGGCCTCATCGCTCTGAGCTGGATCGATCTGCATACCAAACGTCTGCCCCGCGAAATCATTTACGTCACCGCTGCGCTGGGTGTTCCCCTGCTGTGCATTGCGGCCCTCGTTCGACACGAACCACGCCGCATGCTGATGATGCTGCTCGGTGCGGCTATCGCCCTTGGCTTCATGGCTCTGGTCTACGTAGCGAGCAAAGGTGGCATGGGTGATGGCGATGTTCGTCTGTCGCCACTGCTCGGCGCTTACCTCGGCTGGATCAATCCGGGCCTCGTAGCCGTGGGCCTGTTCTTGGGCTTCTTGCTCGGCGCCGTTGTTGGCGTGTTGTTGATGGCTTTCGGACGCGCCGGCCGCAAGACCGCTGTGCCCTTCGGACCATTTCTGGCCATCGGCACCATCGCTGCAATCTGGCTTGGACAGCCCGCAATCGACATGGTTCTTCATCGCTGACGCATCCCTGCTTACGACTGCGTCTTCATGCTGTCGAGCACGCCGTACATGGCCGAGACCAAGGCGACGGCAACGAAGCCAACGATGAGTCCAACGAACACGATCATGATCGGCTCGAACATGGCCGTGAACTTTTGGATGCGACCCTCGAGCTCGCGGTCGAAGTAGATGCTGGCCATCTCGAGCTGATTGTCCAAGGTGCCGGTCTCTTCACCCACTTTGAACATCTGCTTGGCGGCACCAGGAAACAGGCCGGTGTCGGCCAAGGGGCGAGAGAACCCGCCACCTTCGAGCATCACGGTCTGAGCTTCCTCGAGGCGAGCACGAAACACCGAGTTGCTGGTGGCTTCGGTGGTGGTGCGCAGGCCCTCGGGCAGCGGAACACCGGCACGAATCATTGCGCCAAGAATGCGGCAGAAGCGTTCGAGAATCGAGTACTCAACGATGCCCCGAATGACCGGAATCTTCAGCACCAGCTTGTCTTTGAAGATGCGGCCCTTCTCGCTCTTGGTCAACCACATCACCGCGGAGATCGTCAACAGCAGTGCGCTAAACGGGATGTACCACAGGTCGGTGAACAGCGATGCGACGAACAACAGTGCACGAGTGGCAAACGGAAGGTCAGCGTTGAGTTCTTCGAACAGCGGCTTGAACTGAGGGAGCACGTAGCCGGCCAGCACCACAACAGTGAAGACGGCTAGCACCATGACGACCGCTGGGTACGAAAGCGCCGAGACAACTTTCGCTCGGGCTTCAACTTCGCGTTCGAGGTATCCGGCCAAGCTCTCGAGGGTCTCGTCGAGTCGGCCAGTGAGTTCGGCTGACTCGAGGATGCCCATGTAATAAATCGGGAAGGCTTCGGGGTGCTTGCGAGCGGCTGCCGACAAGGTGCCACCGTTGCGGAGGTCTTCGACCATCGAGGTCAAGGTGCGGCGCAAGGCAACATCTTCGGTCTCATCGCCGATTGTCTCGAGCGCCTCGGTAATGGGGATGCCGGCCTTCACGAACACAGCGAGCTGACGCGTGAAGTGCATCAGCTCCTTCTTCTTCACCTTCTCTTTGGTGAGCTCGAAACTCAGCGAGCCCTTGTGCTCTTCGAGCTTCGTTGGGAACAGGTTCTGCCCCAGCAAGATCTGGCGAGCATCGCCGATGGTGTCGGCCTTGGTCGTTCCTTCGACCGAGCTACCACTGGTGTCGATTGCGGCGTAAGCGAATTTAGGCATGAGAGCAACTCCTAGTTGGCGAACAACGTGCGGACGGCTTCGGAAATCGTGGTGGTATCAGATTCGACAAGCGCCATGGCTTCACGCAGCATCGTGCGCATTCCCTGGGCAACCGCCAGGCGGCGAAGCTCTTCGGTGGTGGCCCAGCCAACAATGAGGCGGCGCAGTTCTGGAGTGATGCGCAACAGTTCGTACACACCGATGCGGTCGCGGTATCCGGTGCCTGCGCAGTAGTTGCAGCCCGCGCCCTGGAAGAACTGGGTCTTGTCGCTGCCGCCGCTGTGCTGACGGAATACGGCGAGCTCGTCGGCGCCAGGGGTGTAGGGCTCCTTGCATGAGTCGCAGATACGACGCAGCAAACGCTGACCAATGACACCAACCACCGACGATGCAATGAGGAAGGCCTCGATGCCCATGTCGAGGAAGCGATGCAACGCAGCAACGCTGTCGGTGCCGTGCAATGAACTGAGAACGAAGTGACCAGTGAGTGCGCTCTGAATGGCGATACGAGCAGTGTCTGCATCTCGGATCTCACCAACCAGAATCACGTCGGGGTCTTGACGCAAGATGGCCTTCAGGCCGGTGGCAAACGTGAGGCCCGCTTGCTCGTTGGTCTGGATCTGGTTGATGCCCGGGAAGATGTACTCCACTGGATCTTCAACCGTGGTCACGTTCTTGCCGCTCGAGTTGATCTCTTGCAACGTGGCGTACAACG
Source organism: Actinomycetota bacterium (assembly GCA_037140375.1). Taxonomy (GTDB): domain Bacteria; phylum Actinomycetota; class Acidimicrobiia; order Acidimicrobiales; family Ilumatobacteraceae; genus WLMZ01. Next base: position 4,854 of record JBAXER010000075.1, on the reverse strand, counting down.
TGGTGGTCTTGCCGGCACCCGTTGGCCCCGCGCAGATGACCATGCCAAACGGTGCGTGCACCATCTTCGAGTACTGCAGGTATGTGTCACGCGGGAAACCCAACTCGGCGAGACCGATCATCGAGCGACCCTTATCGAGAATTCGCATAACGATCTTCTCGCCGAACACGGTGGCAACGCTGGCGACACGGACGTCGACATCTTTGCCATCGATCGAGGTTGAGAACTGGCCGTCTTGTGGGCGACGACGCTCAACAATGTTCATGCCGCTCATGATCTTGAGACGGCTCGTGAGTGCGGCGTGAACGCCGAGTGGGATGTTGAAGACTTCAACCAGGTTTCCGTCGATGCGGAAGCGGATGCGCAACCGGTCGTCGAGCGGCTCGACGTGAATGTCGCTGGCACGGTCGCGCATCGCTTGGCCGACAATGCGGTTCACGAGCTGAACGATCGGTGCTTGATCATCAAGGTTGATCTCGCCAGCCTGCGCCAACATGCGCTGCTGATCTTCGGGAATATCGAAGGCCTTGACGAGGCGATCAACATCGGCATCGGCACGCAAGGTGCTGTCGATGAATGTGCGAACTGTGGCGGGGTCGCCAACGAACCAGCGCAGCGGCTGGCTGACAGCGCTCTCTACAGCGGCTCTGCGATACGGCGACGGGTCAGCCGACAACACGATGATCGTGTCGCCATCGAGCGCAACCGGAATCACCTGATGCGCACGAATCACGGTTTCGGGAAGCAGGTTGACCAACGCTGCGTCGAGCTCGATGCCCTTGGTATCAGCGGCTGGAATATCGAGCACCTGACCCACGGCGAGGGCGATCTCTTGGCGGCCAGCGGCGAAGCGACCGAGTGCGATGTCGCCGAACTGCAGCAGGTCGCCGTTGGCGATTTGCAAACAGGTGGCAAGCGCCTCAGGCGTGAGCTGACCGGCTTCGACCAGAATCTGGCCAACTTGCAAGCACTCGGCTGCGCTCGGACCCACCGCCGGGCCTGTGGGGGTCGGCGCCGACACTGGCCGGTCAAGCGTGAGCATTCCTGAATCTTTGTTGGGCCTAAAAAGAGCCATCAGTTGATCTCCATTGCTGATACATCGCTGGGGGTTGCGTTGCGTCGATTTACCACGACGACATCGCTGACTCTGCTGCACTCACACCAGCGTCGGTGCCCGAGCTCGCATCGCTAAGCGCACCCGTTGCGTTTGGATCTTCCTTACGAACGAACTGGTTGGGGTCGAGCTCGATCAAGGCCCGCTCGATTTCTTCGAGCCGCTCAAGCTGCACCGCTGCATTCACATCCATGAAGGTCTCGCTGAGCGTGGCTTCGCATTCGGCCACCCGAATGTTGACCTTGTCGAACTGCTCAGCAGTGCCCGAGCTCACCCGCTCGAGCTCGATGCGTACGAGCATCGCCTCACCAACAGCGCTCGACATCTGATCGCGCAACGCAGCAAGGGCGTCGGTGTCGATCTTGGCAACGTGTGCGCTCATCTCGTCGATGCGCTGCATCACGTCGTAGTTCTGATTCTCGAGTTCGATGACACGCTGCGACAGCGCAACGATCGCCTCATCGATTCCATTGCTGATGCGACCGATCGTCGCTTCAACTGCGGCCAACCGTGTGCCGGTGTTTTCGTTGACGCGCTCTTCCATCGCCAACATCCGGTCGACAGCGCGAGTGTCGTTCTCCTCAATACGGCGACCAACGCTTGCGCTCTGATCAACCACGTACTGACGCATCGTGCCGGTGGACTCATCGAGGCGCTGACTCAATGCCAACGTGCGCTCGTCGAGGTTGCTGTTGAGCGAGCGGCTCGAGTCGTCAAGACGCTTGGCCAGGGTGGCCGACGTGTCGTTCACATGTTGCACGAGAGCGTTTGATTCCTCATCGAAACGACGAGCAGCTTTTTGTAGTTCTTCGATTCGGCTCGTCATCAACTCGGTGGTGCGCTCGAAACGATCCTGCAACGGTGCTGAAGCGGCTTCGATCTGAGCCGGAACGGCCGACAAAAGATCGCCCGAGACACGCTCGAGACGGCCCTCTACTTCGCTGAAACGCCAGTGCTGATTGGCGGCAAACTCGGTGAGGCGTTCCTCAACGGCGGCCTGCAAGGCACGGTCATAGTTCTCGTTTGCCTGCTGCGCCCGTTCAAGTTCGCCACGAAGCACATCGATCTGTTCCTGAAAGTGCGTAATCAGCTGTGCGCGGCCGGCTTCACCGGCTTGCTGAACTGCATCGGCACGCGCCGCCATGGCACCGAAATAGCGGGTGAGCTGGTGCTCAACGGCTGCAAGAATTGCGTTTGACGTAGCGTCAGTGCTCGCGATCGGCGCTGAGGTGAGCGATGTGATCGCTGTTCCATTGGCCGGCGTCGGAGGCAACAACGGACGCCCAAAACCTAAGGACTTGTTCGACTCGTTTGAGGAAGGTTGGCTTGCCACGTACTAAACATCGGCAAGTTTGCCGCAATCTTGAGAAACTTCCCAGAGATTCGTTGATCGCGTTGTGACCCGCCCCGTTGCCAGCGAACGGTAGCCTTTTGCCCCGTGGCGGGACCCAAAAGCCGCAACTGGTACGAGGAGTCAACCCATGAAAGTTCACCTCATCGACGGCACTTACGAGCTGTTTCGCCAGCATTACGGGCAAGCCACTCGGCATAGCTCGGGCCCTGTGAACGCCGCAACGATTGGCGTGCTCAACTCGACCCTGCAGCTCATCGCCGACGGCGCAACGCACATCGCAGTGGCGAGCGACCATGTGATCGAGAGCTTTCGCAACGATCTTTGGGCTGGCTACAAGACCAGCGAGGGCATGGCCGAGGAGTTGCTCGTTCAGATTCCCTTGATGGAGCAGGCTCTCGGCCAAATGGGTATCGCCACGTGGGGCATGATCGCCTACGAGGCCGACGATGCCTTGGCCTCGGCAGCTGCGTTGGCCAATGCCGATAGTCGGGTCGAGCAAGTGCTCATCATCACGCCCGACAAAGACCTGGGCCAGTGTGTACGCGGTACGCGAGTTGTGCAGTTCGACCGCCGCAAGAACGAGATCATCGACGAGGACGCCGTTACCGCCAAGTTCGGGGTGCCGCCATCGTCGATCGCCGACTATCTGGCCCTCGTGGGCGATTCGGCCGACGGATACCCCGGCATCGCCGGCTGGGGCGCCAAGAGCACCAGCAGCGTGCTGGCCCGCTTTGGCACCATCGAGGCAATCCCCGCTTCGGCCGACGATTGGGGAACCCCGCCGGTGCGAGGTGCCGCAAAACTTGCCGCAGCGCTGCAAGAGAACATGGAGCAGGCCCTGCTGTTTCGCACGATCGCCACGGTTGTCGACAATCTCGATGTCGACAGGGTGGACGACTGGCGCTGGCAGGGGCCGTTGCCGGGCTTTGTTGCCATGGCCGAGCAGCTCGGTGCGCCAAAGCTGGCCGAGCGAGCAAGCCGATTGGCAAAGAAAACGCAAACACCCGCTGAGTGAGGTGACGGCCAGGCTGCCTGCGGCACACAGACGGTTCCGTTGAAGGCTGCTACCTTCCGGTCCTGACCTGGTTCCCGGACGGCTGTTGCACAGGACCCGACCGTCACCTCACCCAACGGGTATCGAACGGTGCAGTCAGGTTAGCTCGGCGCTACCCTGCTCACACCTGCTCGGCGAATACGTCAGCACGGAGGGTTGCGAGAGCGGCCGAATCGGCACGCCTGGAAAGCGTGTGAGGGGCAACCCTCCGTGGGTTCAAATCCCACACCCTCCGCCATGTTGGGCCACTTGGTCTCCGATGATGCCGCTGCAATGGCGCTTGCCTTGCAGCAGGCGTCACTTGCGCTTGGGCACGACGACGTCCCCGTTGGTGCAATCATCGTTCGCCACGGCGTTGTCATCGCCGCCCGCCACAACGAACGCGAGCTCACCGGCGACCCCACTGCCCACGCCGAAGTGCTGGCCATTCGCGACGCGGCCGAGCACATCGGCCATTGGCGACTTGAGCACTGCACCCTGTATGTCACCCTCGAGCCATGCACGATGTGCGCCGGTGCGTTGGTGAACTCACGGGTGCCGCGGGTTGTCTACGGTGCCAGCGATCCCAAAGCGGGAGCGGGTGGCAGCGTGTACAACGTGCTCGCCGATGCGCGCCTCAACCATCGGTGCGACATCACCAGCGGCCCAATGCAGCACGAGTGCGGCACGATCTTGCGAGAGTTCTTCGCGAAGCGCCGCAAGTCGCCGTCACCTCACGATTCAGGGCCTACCGATTTAGCGGCGACGAATACCGGCGATGAGTCGGCGTAGCGCACCTCGGCGCTGATCACTCGAAGCATCCGGGGTGCGTTGAGGAAGCGGCGGCAGCACTGGCAGCGGGTATACCGCTCCATCAGAGTTGAGCTCGCCGAAGGAAAGCACCGAAGAAACCATTGCGCCGGTCGGCTTGGCAAACACTGATATCGGCTCGGTCGACGATGCGCCGAACGCATCGAGCGACATGATCATGAACGGCTCCGGTGGGGGTGGAGGCGTTGGGGTTGGATGGCCAAGCGAGGTCACATGCATCGGTCCGAAGCTCACCGAGTTCACCGAGTTCACGGAGGTCACCGAGTTCGCCGAGGTCACGCTGCGTGGTTTGTGCATAGCCGTTTCGATTGCATCGATCGCTCGACGCACGGCAGCAGCCACATCTTCGGGAATTGGGGTCGCGGCATGGTCGTCGGCTGATGAATCGGTCGAATACGGCGCCGTGAGTGGCACTGCATCGGTGATCATCGCTGCCAGATCGTGCTCCGACGTGATCGGCATAAACGACTTGAGGCTCGTGAGCGGTTTGAGCGACTGCAGCACCGAGACGACCGGGGTCAG
>JBAXER010000074.1:0-13443 GCA_037140375.1 Actinomycetota bacterium | reverse complement strand
CGTCAGCGACTCACCAATCCGCTCACTCCCGGTTTTGTTGAAGACTTTTGGTCGACCCTCAACCAATTGTCTTCAACAAACGCTTTGTTGAAGCAAACAGTGTGACCGGGTGGCGAATGTGTTGGGTGGCGGGGGGCGGGTGTGTGAGTGGCGGATGGGTTAGTGGGCGGAGCGGACGAGGCGGCCTGGGCGGGCGCCGGTGTCGGCACCGTTGCGACGGGTGATCTCGCCGTTGACGATGGTGGCCACATAACCATGCGCGGCCTGCATCAGACGTCGGCCGCCGGCGGGCAGGTCGTCGACCGCGCGTGGGTACTCGAGGTCGAGTGTGTCCATGTCGATGATGTTGATGTCGGCGCGCAGGCCCACAGCAAGCGTGCCACGATCGTGGAAGCCCACCACCTCGGCGGTGTCGTGGGTTTGACACTTGACGGCCTGCTCGAGCGAAAGTTTCAGGCCCTCGCGATCGCGGGCCCAGTGGCTGAGCACATACGTGGGGATCGATGCGTCGCATATCATCCGGCAGTGAGCGCCACCGTCGCTGAGTCCCGACACCGTGGCCGGGTGCTGCAACATTTCGTAGATGGCGTCTTGTGTGCCACCCACGTAGTTAAAGAACGGAAGCATCAAGAATGCATTGCCGTCGGCGGTGTTGAGTAGGTCATAGGCCATCTCGAGCGGATCGACACCGTGTGTGGCAGCCAGCGCGGCCACGGTGTTGTCGGCCGATGGTTCGTAGTTAGGTGTGTCGCCCATCGAGTAGATCTTGTCGAGCATGAGCTGCAAGAACGGACCGAGGCCATCGAACTGAATCGACTCGTCGCTGGGCAGATCGGTTTCGGCGAGCACGGCAGCCTTGACCTCGGGCTTACGCAGCTCGGCGCGCAATGCTTCGCCATCGAGGCGGCTCACGAGATCGACCACGGTGGGGCGCTTGGTGAATGGGTTGTTGTTTGCCCAGCCGATCATCATGCCGAAGGGGCGTGCCGCGATCTGTGGACGCATGTTTCCGCCAGCTGCATTGGTGGCATCGACCTTGTCGAGCGCGAGGCGCCAAGAGTCAGGGTTGCGCTCGTTCTGCAGCATCGCGAACGTGACCGGCAGGCCAGTGCGCAGCGCAATGCGGCTGAGCAGATCGACTTCGCCGAGGAAGACTTCGGCTTCGAATTCAAGACCTTGCGGCGCGATTTCGAACAGGCCGCCGCCGGCATCGCACACACCATCGGCGAGTCCGTTGAGTTCGTCTTCGGCCGCAAAGGTTCCGGGCACGGGTTCGCCATCGCGGGCTTTGTGATTCAGTGTGCGGCTCGATGAGAAACCAATGGCGCCAGCGGCGATGGCTTCGGTGACGAGTTGCTTCATTCCGGCGATGTCTTCGGGGGTGGCCGGCTCGTTGCGTGCACCGCGGTCGCCCATGACATAGGCGCGGATTGGTCCGTGGCCCACATAGGTAGCAATGTCGATGGCGTAGGTGCGCGAGTCGAGTACATCGAGGTACTCGGGGAAGCTTTCCCAACCCCAGCTGATGCCTTCGTGCAGCGCGGTGCCGGGAATGTCTTCGACGCCCTCCATGAGCTGCACGAGCCACTCTTCTTTGCCGGGTCGCACGGGAGCGAAGCCCACGCCGCAGTTGCCGGCAACCACCGTGGTGACGCCGTGCCCGCTGGATGGTTCGAGCAGGTCGTCCCACGTGGCTTGGCCGTCGTAGTGCGTATGGATGTCGACGAAGCCTGGTGTGACCACGAGGCCAGTGGCGTCGAGCACTTCGCTCGCATCGCCGAGGTCGTTACCGATTGCGGTGATGCGACCGTTGTTGATGGCGATGTCTGCGATGAATCGCGGTGCGCCGGTGCCGTCGACGATGGTGCCGCCGCGGATGATGAGATCGTGCATTGAAGCCCCTTGGTATGCCTGCGAGTCAATCTAACGCAGAGTCAGAAACTTGTCAGGAGCGCACACGAACCTATGTGCGCGGAGCGCGAATCATTCCCCACATGTGTGGCCCGTTGAGCGGAACATCCCATTCGCTGCGCACCGTGAAGCCAAGGTGGCCGTAGTAGGCCACGTTTGCTGCGGTCTCGGTCTCGAGGAAAAGCGGAAGGCCTTCGCGGTCGCAGATTTCGGCGATGGGCGAGATCATCAGCGCGCCGAGACCCTGCCGTTGCCAATGCGGATGCGTTGCCAGCAAGTTGAGATACCAGTGCGGCTCGGGTGGTGTGTGCTCTTGCAAACACCCGCCGAGAGCGATGAACTTCTCGATTCGCGCAGCCGGATGGGATGGCGAATTTGGCTCTGGGGCTGTGCCGAGATCGGGACGCCCGGGTGGGATAAATGCCGCAACGGCAACGCTGTCGTCGGTGGTGAATGTCTGGTCATAGGCCAGCCATCGCCAAAACAAAAAGCGCACCGCAGCGCCGTTACCTTCGAAGAACTCGGTGTCGTCTGGGAATAGCCAACGCATCACTGGGTCGTCGGCGAACGCGTGAACCATCGTGCGGCACAGCCGTGGCAGATCTTGTGATGTTGCCTTGCGGACGATGCTCACAACGCGGCGATTAGAGGCGTTCGATGATGGTGACGTTGGCCTGGCCGCCGCCCTCGCACATGGTCTGCAAGCCGAAGCGGCCGCCCGTGCGCTCGAGCTCGGCGAGCAAGGTGGTCATCAGTCGTGCGCCAGTGGCGCCCAGTGGGTGTCCGAGGGCAATAGCGCCACCGTTCACATTGACCTTGTTGTAGTCGAAGCCGGTCTCTTTGAGCCACGCCAGAACCACCGGTGCGAACGCCTCGTTGATCTCGACCAGATCGATGTCGTCGGGGGTGAGCCCGGTCTTGGCCAACGCGCGCTTGGTAGCGGGGATGGGGGCCGACAACATCATGATCGGGTCGTCGGCCAAGACGCTGATGTGGTGGATGCGAGCGCGTGGCGTGAGGCCGTGATCTTTGATGGCTTGCTCGCTGGCGATGAGCAACGAAGCCGATGCATCGCTGAGTTGGCTGGCGCATGCAGCGGTGATGCGGCCGTCGGGTGTGAGCGTTGGCAGCGAGCGGATCTTGTCCCAGTTTGGCTCGCGTGGACCTTCGTCGAAGGTGAGGCCGTTGAGCGGAGCGATCTGGCCATCGAAGCGGCCTTCTTCGCGAGCGCGCAGGGCACGCAGGTGCGAGTTGACGGCGAACTCTTCCATCTCTTCGCGGGTGATGTTCCACTTCTTGACCATCATCTCGGCACCGACGAACTGATTGACTTCGCCGTTGCCGTAACGACTGGTCCAACCGGTTGAGCCGGTGAATGGATCGTCGAAACCAAGCGCCTGTCCGGCGGTCATGGCTGACGAGATCGGGATCATGCTCATGTTCTGCACGCCGCCGGCGACCACAAGATCCATGGTGCCGCTCATCACGGCTTGTGCTGCGAAGTGCACGGCCTGCTGGGCTGAACCGCACTGGCGATCGATGGTGGTGCCGGGCACATGCTCGGGCAAGCCAGCGGTGAGCCATGCGGTGCGGGCGATGCATCCGGCCTGTGGCCCAATGGAGTCGACGTTGCCGAAGATGCAGTCGTCGACGGCGCCGGGATCGACGCCGGTGCGCTCGATGAGCGCCTTGATGCTGTGCGCGCCGAGGTCGGCGGGGTGCACGGTGCTGAGCGCGCCACCACGGCGGCCAACAGGGGTACGGACGGCATCGACAATGAAAGCTTCAGGCATGCCTGCACGATACGCCGTCGTGAGGCGTGCGCCAGATTCGTGGCGAATCAGCCGCGCGCTTCGGCCTCTTTGGCGAGATTGCGAGCGGTGGTCAGCAAGAATCGATGGAGCATGAATCGAGTTGCCGCGCCGGTAAGTGGCTGCTTGCGATGAAACGTGCTGTGCCACGCAATCGAGCATCCGGTGCCTGCCGCATTCGGCGTGATGGTGACGTCGGCGCGGTAATCGCGAACGGGAATGCCCGAGTGCAAGATGTACGCAAAGTGCGTGGGTGCTTCGTAGGCCACCACTTCTTCGCGGCTACCAAATGGGCCCGTCTTGAAACGTCGGATCGCGCCAACGCCGTCAGGTGCTGGCGTACCTTCTCGTTCGAGGTAAGCAGTTTTCGCGGCGGTCCATTTTGACCACCCGACTGCGTCGCGCAACACATCGAACGCCACCTCGGCCGGAGCCGAGCATGGCACTGAGAGATCGATGACGTGCAGCTTCATGGGCGTAACTAGCGAGCGACGATGACTGAGCTGCCGTGTCCGAACAAGCCTTGGTTGGCGGTGATGCCCACGCGGGCACCCTCGACCTGGCGTCCGGTGGCTTGGCCGCGAAGTTGCCAGACAAGCTCGCACACCTGCGAGATTGCTTGCGCCGGAATGGCTTCGCCGAAGCAGGCGAGGCCGCCGCTGGCGTTGACGGGAACTCGGCCACCAATGGTGGTGACCCCGGATCGCAGCAGACCCTCGGCTTCGCCTTCGGCACACAGACCGATGTGCTCGTACCAGTCGAGTTCGAGCGCAGTTGAGAGGTCGTAGACCTCGGCGAGGTCGACGTCTTCGGGGCCGATGCCGGCCTGCTCGTAGGCAGCGAACGCAATGGTGTCTTTCCATTTGCGTGCTGGTGCTGGGACTACGGCGGTGGAGTCGCTGGCGATGTCGGGAAGCTCGAGCACGCTCTGCGGATATGTAGGTGCCACGGTGCCGACAGCCTTGACGCGGCACAGGCCATCGGTGTTGCCGAGGTGCTTGCGAGCGAAGTCCATGCTGCACACCACCATGGCGGCGGCACCATCGCTGGTGGCGCAAATGTCGAGTAGGCGCAACGGGTCGCTGACGATGGGGCTATTCAGAACGTCGGCGATCACGTTCTCTTTGCGGAAGCGGGCGTTGGGGTTGTTCAGACCGTGACGGCTGTTCTTCACCTTCACCTGAGCGAAGTCTTCGGCAGTGGCGCCGTACATGTCCATGCGACGGCGAGCGAACAGTGCGAAGTACACCGGGTTCGTTGCGCCGAGCACGTGGAAGCGCTGCCAGTCGGGGTCGTGCTTGCGGTCGCCGCCACCCACCGGAGCAAAGAAGCCCTTAGGCGTGGTATCGGCGCCAATGACCAGAGCCACATCGCAGAAGCCAGCGAGGATCTGAGCGCGAGCCGAATCGAGCGCCATCGCGCCCGAGGCGCATGCGGCGTAACTGCTGCTGACGCGAGCGCCGTTCCAGCCGAGCTTTTGCGCGAACGTGGCACCCGCTACAAAACCGGGGTAGCCATTGCGAATGGTGTCGGCGCCAGCGACGTACTGGATGTCTTTCCACTGAACCTGTGCATCGGCGAGCGCAGCGCGCGCAGCGACCATTCCGTATTCGGTGAAGTCGTGGCCCCACTTGCCCCATGGGTGCATGCCAACGCCAAGAATTGCGATGTCGCGGTCGTTGCTCATTGCGCTGCCTCCGAGCCCGGCGTGGCAGGTGCCCACACGTAGACCATGTATTCGTGGTCGGCGTCGCGGTGCGACACGTCGAGTTCGAGTTGCATTTCCATACCGACCTTGAGGTCGACCGCGCGAATGCCAGTGGCTACACGGCCGAGCACTACGAGGCCTTCGGCGGCGAGCTCAACAGCGGCCAGTGCGTATGGCTCGTATGGCTCGGCGGCCACGTACGGCAACGGTGGCGCGTAGCAATTCTCGGTGTAACTCCAGATGCGACCAAAACGCGACAACGGCGTTGGATCGAGCGTGATCGAGTCGCAGTTGGGGTTGGGGCAGTCGCTGCTGCGAGGAGGAAACACGAAGGTGCCGCATTGCGAGCACTTCGCGCCGATGAGTGTGGGTGCATCGATGTCGTCGGTGAACCAGCCATCGATGATCGGAACGCGGGAGAGGGTTTCTGACACGGCGTCAGATTACATGAACAAGGTCGGGAAAGACCTTGCTGACCTTCGCGGTCAGGTATTCGCCGTAGGTTCCCTCGAAGTCGAACACGCTGCGACCATCCCAACGCGCAGCATCGGCGAGCGCTCGTTCGGTGTCGCCGGGCTCGGCTGCGAGCGGCAACGGCTGCGGGCGCGCGTGCCAACTGGGGTCGAAGAAGAATGGAAACGACAAGCGATCGCGGCCGCTGGTGTTGCGCACGCGATGCAACGTAGAGCGGTATCTGCCGCCGGTGATGCGCTCGAGCATGTCGCCGATGTTGCACACGAACGTGTTGGGGATGGGCTCGATGTCGACCCATCCGTCGCGACCCAGCACTTGAAGTCCGCCGCAGTTGTCTTGGGCTAACAGGGTGAGCAGTCCGTAGTCGGTGTGTTGGGCCACACCCCACGTGCCTGGGCCGTCGACTGGATATTGGAAAATGCGAAACAGCAACGTTGGGTCGCTGGTGAGGTTCTCTCGAAACCAGCTGGCCGGAAGTCCAAGACCCAGCGCAATGCCAGACATCACGATGTGACCGAGTTCGGTCATTGCATCAATCCAAGCGAGCACGGCTGGCGCGAGCGCGGGTAGTTGCACGGGAAACAAGTTGCTGCCGTGCAGCGGAAGCTCTGCTTGAACGCGTAGATCATCGGGGCCAAGTTGCTGCCCAAAGTAGATGCCCTCTTTGCGGTCGGGCACGCCGCTAGTCACTTCACCGCCGAGAGGAAACCATCCTCGCCACGCTCGGCCACCGCGAGCCATAGCGATCTCGGCCTTGGCTGATTGCGGCAACGCAAAGAACTCGCGAGCCGAAGCATCGAGCGACTCGAACAACTCGTGATCCACGCCGTGCCCGCTGATACAGAAGAATCCTGTGTTTCGGCATGCAGCGTCGATTGCGGCAGCAACGGTGGCTGCTGCCGAGGAATTGCTGTTGTCGCGCAGCGCCGAGATGTCGATCAGTGGGACCGACGCAGGCGGAGCGGTCACTTGACCTCGGTGGGATTGTGGGCGCGCTCTTCGAATGCGATGAGCCCGCCGCCAGCGTGTGTGAGCGCAATGGCGGTGTCGCCGCAGCGCAGAAAGGCGCGCTTGCCGTCTTTCACCACGACGTCGGCAGGGTGGGTGAACAACGGAGCATCGGCGCCAGCCATGTTGCCGCTGACGTGATCCCACACCACCGAGTCGGCTGCGTACGCAGGTGTGCCGGCCTGGTATGCCCGCACCATCTCGGCCACGCCTGCTGGGTCATCGGTAGCGGGTTCGGCGGCGAGGGTGATGTGCGTGATGCTGGGATCGGCATCCATCGTGGGTTTGCCGCCAGCCATGTACCAAGCAATGACGGTCTTGCTGGCGCCGTCGGGAGCGTAAAAGTCTTCTTCCCAACTCCACTTGCCGTTGCCTGCATAGGTGAGCAAGGTGAGGTTGCTGAACGAAAAGCGGGCATCGCCTCCGGCCGGATCGGGCATGTGGTTCCAGATGTTGAACGCCAAATATGGCGGCTGCAGAATGGCCCAATCGACCGAGAAGGTCATGCAGGCAACGGGCTCCATCTGGCGGATGATCCACTCACGAATTTCGTCGGCGCCGTAGTACTTGCCGAGGCAGTGCTCGTAATAGGTGGCGTCGTCGGTGAACAGCGCGGCCCATGCCGGCCAGTCGCGACCGCGTGCGCCGAGGCGTTGAAATTCTTCCCACGCGGCCTGCATGTCTTCGAGAGTGAATGAAGAAGTCATGGCCGAATGTTGCCACATTCGCCTGTCGTAAACGAGCGTCGACCGTCGCACGGCACATGTATCTGACGCCGCGTCAGATACGGTACGCACCCATGGATCTCACCGAGACCGCCGACGAACAAGCCTTTCGAGCCGAGGCCCGGGCGTGGCTCGAAGCCAACGTGCCGAGCGCCCCGCTACCAAGTTTCGACACCGCCGAAGGCTTCGAACTGCACCGCCAATGGGAAGCCAAGCTCTACGAGGGTCGCTGGTCGGCTGTCAGTTGGCCTGAGGAGTACGGCGGTCGTGGCGCCGACTATGTGAAATGGCTGATCTTCGAAGAAGAGTATTGGCGCAGCGGCGCTCCGGGTCGAGTGAGCCAGAACGGCATTTTCTTGTTGGGCCCAACCATTATTGAGGTTGGTACGCCCGAGCAAAAGGCCCGCTTCTTGCCAGCAATGGCCAAGAGCGACGAGATCTGGGCTCAGGCCTGGAGCGAACCCGATGCCGGAAGCGACATGGCCGGCATCCGCAGCAAGGCGGCGCTCAGCAACGACGGCAGTGAATGGATTATCAACGGCCAAAAGATCTGGGCCAGTCGCGCCGCATGGGCCGACTGGTGCTTCGGAATCTTCCGCACCGATCCTGAGTCGTCGCGCCACAAGGGACTCACGTTCATCCTCATGCCGCTCGATACACCCGGCATCACGGTGCGACCCATCGCGCAGCTTGATGGCGACACGGGCTTCGCCGAGATTTTCTTCGACGATGTGCATGTCCCCATCGAGAACACGCTCGGCGGTGTGGGTAATGGCTGGAGCGTGGCGATGGCCACGGCCGGCTTCGAGCGTGGCGTCAGCTTGCGCAGCCCGGCGCGTTTCAACGTTGCCGTCGATCGTTTGATCAAGCTCTGGATCAAGATTGGCGACCCCGACGACGACACCATGCGCGACGCTGTCACTGACCTGTGGATGCAGGCCGAGGGTTATCGACTGCATACCTACATGACGGTCACCAAGCTGCTCGAGGGCGGCCACATTGGTAGCGAGTCGAGCCTCAACAAGATCTTCTGGAGCGAGATGGATGTGCGTGCACACGAGCTGGCGTTGCAACTGCTCGGGCCCGACGCCGAACGCATCGACGGTCCCCACGAACGCTGGGTTGATGGCTTCTTGTTCAGCCTCAGCGGTCCGCTGTATGCCGGCACCAACGAGATTCAGCGCAACATCATCGCTGACCGAGTCCTGAATCTTCCGAGAGGCTGACCCACCATGAAATTCAGCTTCACCTCAGATCAGCAGCAGTTCGCTACAGGCCTGCGCGAGATGCTTGAACGCGAATTCACTGCCGCGCATCTGCGCCATGTGTGGGAAACCGGCGCCGGTCACGACGCAGCGCTGTGGTCGCGTTTGGCCGAGATGGGCGTGCTGTCGATGATGCTTCCCGAAGCCGATGGCGGCATGGGCGGCAGCTTCGTCGACACGATCTTGCTCATCGAAGAACTCGGGCGGGCGGCAGTACCCGGACCCGTGTTCGAAACCATGACCGTTGGCGCTCTCGCTCTTGCGGGCACTCCATGGGCTGCTGGAGTTGCCGACGGTTCGGTAGCCGTAACGGCAGCGCTGATGGGCGAACGCTATGTGCCGCACACCGCGGTTGCCAATGTTGTGTTGCTCAGCGATCACGACTCAATCCGCGCGATTGAGACATCGCAGCTGCAACTCACCGAAGTTGAAGGCATCGACCATGGTCGACAGTTGGTCACTTTGGCAGGCACCGAGACTGCTGGTGTATTCGTCGGCAGCGATCGTGAGACCGCCACCGATGCTGGTTCGTTGGCCGCATCCGCTTACTTGCTCGGCTTGTCGTCGCGCATGCTCGCGATCGCAGGCGACTACGCCCGCGATCGTCGCCAGTTCGGTCAGCCGATTGGCTCGTTCCAGGCAGTGAAACACCTCATGGCTGACGCGTTGCTCAAGGTCGAGTTTGCCCGCCCTGCGGTGTATCGCGCGGCGTGGTCACATGCCACTGACTCAGACACCCGTGCCCGCGATGTGAGCATGGCCAAGTCGCTTGCCTCCGATGCTGCGCAGAAAGCCGCACGCAGCGCGCTGCAGGTGCACGGCGCCATTGGCTACACGTGGGAATGCGATCTGCAGTTGTTCATGAAGAAGGCTTGGGCGTTGATGCCTGCGTGGGGCAGCGCCAGCTACCACCGTCGCCGCGTCAGTGACGCAGTGTTAGGCCCGCGCTAGAGGCCAGATTGCTCAGCGGGCTAGGCGGTGGTGAGCGGCTTGGCCAAGCGCAGCGTTGACAATGTGCTTGGTGCCGAGAGGCCGCTGAGCGCGATCTCGAAGTCGGGCAACTCGTAGACCTCACCGTCGTCGGTGATCATGATGAACCGATCGAACCCTGCCAAGAACGTGCGGTCGTGGCTCACCGCAATGACCGTGCCTTCGAACCCTTCGAGCGCTCGCTCGAGCGCTTCGGATGACTCGATGTCGAGGTTGTCGGTTGGTTCGTCGAGCAGCAATACGTTGTGGCCGGCCAACTCAAGACCGAGGATTTCGAGCCGCGCCTTTTGTCCACCCGACAGCGTCTGGAACTCTTGGCGAGCGTTGTTCACAAGGCCGTAGCGGGCGAGCGCGCCCATCGATTTCTGTTCGTCGACTAAGCGATCTCGAACGATGTCGATGCAGGTGCGACCGCGAAACTCGGGCCGATCGTTGACCTGGTTGAACATGCCCACCGAGGTGCGCGGTCCAAAGGTGATGGTTCCCGAAAGCTCACTGTGGTTGCCGTTGAGCGCATTGAGAAGGTGTGTCTTGCCGGTGCCGTTGGGGCCGATGAGCGCCAGACGTTCGCCGAAGTGGATCTCGTCGGAGAAGGGCAAGAACAGATCGTTGACCATCACGTCTTCGAACTTCACTACACGTCGTGCAGAGTCACCGCCGCGGAAGCGCACATAGATCTGTTGATCCGGCACCGGCGGTGGGGGAGGACCAGCCTTGACGAACTTCTCCCAGCGCGACTCGGCAGCGTTGGCCTTGGTGGCATTCTTGAAGTTCTGCGCCGCACGTGTCTTCATCATCTTCATGTGCTGAAACAGGCGACGCTCTTCGTCGTTCCAGCGCTTGAGATCGTCGCCCAGCAACTCTTGACGCTTTTGACGAGCCTCGGGGAACGTGGCGTACGAACCGCCGTGCACCCAACATCCGGAGCCTTCGACCGCGACGATTTTTGTGGCGACACGCTCGAGCAAGGTGCGGTCGTGGCTCACCATCAAGATGGTGCTCTTGCATTCACGGATCTGGTCTTCGAGCCACGAGCGAGTGGGGATGTCGAGATAGTTGTCGGGCTCATCGAGGAACAACACATCGGCCCCAGAGTTGAGCAGCAGGTCGAGCACCAACCGCTTGCGTTCGCCCCCCGAGAGTTGGCCAACGAGTCGGGTAGCGAAGTCGACCACTGGTGTCTTCACGCTGCGCTGCGCGGCTGCGGCCCATTGATTCTCGAGTTCGTAACCGCCAAGATCGCCCCAGTCGGAAAGCGCTTGGGCATAGCCCATGCCGTCGTCGGAGCCATCGGCCAGCGCGCGTTCGGCAGCTGCCAACGCCCGACCCGCAGTACGCAACGCGTTGGGTGCCACCTCGATGAGCATGTCGCGCAACGAGTCGTTGGGCAACGACATGCCCACGTCTTGGGTCATCTGCAAGAAGGTGCCGCCCACGGTGAACTCGCCGTCGGCCGCTTCGATTTGGCCGGTGAGGATTCGCAAGATGGTGCTCTTGCCCACACCATTGGGGCCAACGATGGCAGCGTGCTCGCCGGGCGATACGCCGAAGCCGACATCGAAGAACAACACGTCGGCGCCCGGGGGCGCGTACTCGAGACCTGATACAACAATGCTGCTCACGCTGGTATTACTCCTGAATCGGCGCACAGAGTGTCGAGTTGGCGCAGTGTGGTGTCGCGGTCGGCGCCGTGCACGCGCAGCACGACCTCGGAGCAGCCGATGTCGCGGTAGTACTGCAATTTCGATGCGTTGGCGATGACGCCGAACGGAACCACTTCGGGTTCGCCGCTGCGTCCAGCGAGTGCCCACGCCGCGTTCAACGCAGGCAACGCGTCGCGCACACCGGCGCCGCCGATGGGGAACCAACCGTCGGCGTATTCGGCTACGTGGCTGAACAACTTCGGCCCGGCGCCGCCACCGATGAGCGTTCGCAAACGTGGTTGCTGCACAGGCTTAGGCCAACTCCACGACGAACCGAATTGCACGAAGCGACCGTTGAACGACGCCTCTTCCTGTGACCACAGCTCGATCATCGCTAACACATGTTCGCGAGCCTGGTCGCGGCGAGTCTCGTATGAAACGCCGTGGTTGGCCATCTCGTCGCGGTTCCAGCCAAAGCCCACGCCGAGGGTGATGCGTCCGCCCGAAATGAAGTCGAGGGTGGCGAGTTGCTTGGCCATCACGATGGGATCGTGTTGCGCCACGAGTGACACTCCGGTGCCCAAGATCAATGTCTTGGTTACGGCGGCCGCCGCGCCGATAGCGATGAGCGGATCGAGCGTGCGCTTGTACTCGTCGTTGAGTTCGTCGTCGCCGGTTGGTGGAGCGGTTTCGCGGCTGAGCGGAATATGGGTGTGCTCAGGAAAGTAGAGCGACGCGAACCCGCGGGCCTCAGCCTCGCGGGCAAGAGTGACAGGATCGATCGTTCGGTCGGTCAAAAAGACCGTCAGGCCGATTCGCACGTGGTTGTCTACTTCAGCAGATCGGGGCGCGACACCGTGAGCTGACGCAGCATGCCTTCGCGCCAACCGACCTGGCTGCGGAATCCGGTGGAGTGCAGCTTGGTGAGGTCGGGGATGATGGCCGCAATGGTCGACTCGGTGGGAGCGAACTGAGGTGTGATGCCGGTGAGGCGACCCAACTCGTTGCACCAATCTTCGATGCCCGCTACCTCTTCGCCGCCCCAGTTCACGATGGTGGTGGGAACCGACGCGAGCGACAGCAGGTATGGAATTGAGCGCACGATGTCGTCGCTATGAATGGGTGTGTAGCTCGTTGGCTGGTTCACATGCACGGGCACAGGAATGCCGCGCTCCATCATCATCAGATGAAAGGTCATCCAGCCGTAGGCGTCGCCGTAGGGCACATTGAGGCGGGCGATGACTGCAGGAATGCCCAAACGCTTGGCGGTGTATTTCACCAAGACCTCGGCAGCGATCTTGGAGATGCTGTAGGTGGGCATGCCAGGCATCGGGCGGTGGCTGTCGCCAAGGGCGTCGGTCTCGAGGCGGGGATTGTGATCGTCTGGTGCGTAGACCGCGGTTGACGAGCAATGCATGAACATCTCGGGGCGGCACAGCTCCATCAGCGCTGCAGGGCCCTCGGCGTTCGCGGCGAAGGCGACGTCGAAGTCGTTGACCTTGGCTACCGCAAAGTTGAGGATGACATCGATGTCATTGGGCACTTCGTCGAAGCGAGCCTTTTGCAGATCGATGCTGATGGTGTTCACGCCTTGAGCTTCGAGTGGCTCGCGCTGGGTTGCGTCGCGAAAGCGCGCCGCGCCGAACACGGTGTTGCCATTGGCGGCGAGTGCGGTGGCCACGGGGCCAGCGACCCAACCGGTGACTCCGGTGACAAGGACGCGCTTGTTGCTGATCTGTTCCATGTTGCTTCGCCTTACCAGAGTTGATCGGTGTAGGTATCGGTGCCGACGATGGTCTGAATGAACGGTGAGGTCCACAGGTGCGTTGCCACGCCGCTGGCGTTGAGTTGCTCGCCGTAGTTGGCGTAGCCGTCGGCCCAACCGTGATCGGGGGTGTGGTCTAAGAA
>JBAXER010000073.1:0-13530 GCA_037140375.1 Actinomycetota bacterium | reverse complement strand
CTTCGCCTAAAACCTTCGCCTGAAACTACGAGCAGCCGAGCACGCGAAGGAACGCGTCGTGTACGCCCGGTGCATCCATGTCGGTGACAACGTTGATCAATGACGTTGCATCGGCCGACCCACGAATGCGGCCATCGAAACCGTCTGATTCGAACGCGGCGATAGTCATCGGTGTGAACGTGAATAGCGATGGTTCGAACAGCGTGAGTAATGTCGCCGGGTCATGCGCGGCGCTTGAGGTTCCCGTTGCCAATGGGGTCCGTGTGGCCAGCCAGGTCCAGAAACGCTGCGCCTGATCGGCCATCAAGGGTCCGAGCGGGTGTGCCTCGGCGATGCGTTGGGAGTCTGCCTGATCGATCATCACTCGTAGGGTTTGGTTGAGCGGCATGATCGTCATCGAGACGCCCGATCTCAGCACGATCTCGGTGGCCGCTGCATCAGAGGAGAAGTTGTGCTCGGGCCAACCGCGTGTGAATTCGCCGCCCATCACCGTGAGGTGGCGAACGTTTGATGCGAACTCGGCGTCTCGAAGCACTGCTGTTGCGATGTTGGTGAGTGGCCCGATTGCAACGATGTTGAGCGATCCGGGGTTGACAGCCGCTCGTTCGATGAGCACGTCTACTGCGTCGCCGGTTGCGAACTTGGCGTCAGTCATTCCATCGACGTGAAGGCCTTCGTGTCCCGCCCACATCACGGCCTTGCCGCTCATGGTGTGTTCGCATCCGCAATACACGGGAGCCTCGATACCCATGGCCTTGAGGGCAACAGAGGCGAGCCGTGCACGAAGTTCGGTATCGCCGTACACCACGGTGACGGCCTCGAGGGAGACCTTGGCGAGACCGGGCAACATTGCGAGGGTCCAGAGGTCGTCGACATCGGTGCCGATGTCGGTATCGATAATGAGGCGCATCTGTGCTGTTAGGTGTCGCGAGCGGTGGTGTCGATGACGCCACGAAAGTCGGGCGGCATGGTGGTCTTTTGCTCGGTGAGATTGTCGGCAACGCGCTGAGCCAAACCACCTTGATTCATAATGGTGCGAACCACCGTGGAGCCCAGCAGGCCACCCATGGGAATCTGTCCTGCAGCAACCGCTGCGATCAGTGCGCTCGAGACCTGCGCCGCAACGGGTTGCACCTTTGACCACTCGACTTGATCGGCCATGTCGCGCATTGCCTTGCGGGGCACGCTGGTGCGCTCGGCGGTGGCGGTGCGCACGCCGTTCCAGTCGACGTTGCGTAGCGCGCTGGAGATGTCGTCGGCATCGGCATTGAGTTCGGTGTCGCTGCGAGTTTTCGAGCTGCCTGAACGCGCGGCGCGCAGCATCTTGACGACGCCCTCGAACTGATCGCTCGCGCTTGGCCAGATGGGCTCGGCCGGCGCTTCGTCGCCGAGTTTGCCCGCTTGGTAATCGGCCTTGAGCGCAGCTGCGGCTTGCTTGGCTTTCGCCTTCCAATCGGTGGTGCGTGCAGCGCGAATGCCGCGGCCAATGGCCCCGGCTGCGCCTGCGGGAGCATCGGGATCGGGCGTCGTCATTCTGCACACAATACCCAGCCGAGCACGTTGGGAAGACTGTCGCAATGGAAGCCACGCTCCTTTGCAGACACGATCCGGACGAGATGAGGAGAACATTCGTGCGCTTGAGTTTGCACGTTGCTGCACGATTGGTAGGGTCACCTAACAACTAGAAACCCCCTGCGGGGTCAGGTGCAATTCCTAACCGGCGGTATAGCCCGCGAACCCTTCGTCCTCGGATGTGGGGCCGATCCGATGAGATTTCGGAGCCGACGGTCACAGTCCGGATGTGAGCAGGGAAGACGTGTACCTACGTAGTCGTGTCCTCATGGGTGCGACTGCCCGGTCGGCGTTGCCCTGTTCCGGAAAGGACTGGCAACGTTGGACAACCGGACTGCTATGCAAACAGCGCTTCACGCTGCAGCGCAAGTACGTACGCGTACGTCCCCCAATCCCTGGGTAGGGGCTGTGGTGCTCTCACCCGAGGGCGAAGTCGTTGGCATTGGCGCCACGCAACCGCCAGGCGGGGACCACGCCGAAGTCATCGCGTTGCGCGCTGCCGGCGATGCAGCTGTAGGCGCGACGTTGATCGTCACGTTGGAACCATGTGCCCACCACGGTCGGACTCCTCCGTGCGTCGACGCGATTCTCGCCGCCGGCGTGGCGCGGGTGATCGTTGGGGTCACAGACCCGGATCCCCGAGTGGCTGGGCAGGGTTTGGCGGCGTTGCGCGCTTGTGGAGTTGATGTCGAGGTCGGTCTGCTCGCGGCCGAGGTCGCGTCGCAGTTGGAGCCGTACTTGCATCACCGTCGGACCGGTCGCCCGTACGTGGTGTGCAAACTGGCGACCACAATGGACGGCGGTATCGCCGCGTTGGACGGGTCTTCACAGTGGATCACCGGTGCTGAAGCGCGAGTCGATGCGCACAAGTTGCGGGCCGAGAGCGACGCCATCATCGTCGGTGCGGGCACGATTAGATCCGATGACCCGTCCCTGACAGTGCGCCACGTCGACGGCCGCGACCCGCTCCGAGTCGTCCTCGGACACGCCCCGGCCGAGGCAAAGGTTCGGCCCTGCATGGAATGGAACAGCGACTTGCCGGCACTGCTCGACGACTTGGGCCGTCGGGGCGTGCTCCAGGTGATGATCGAGGGCGGATCGCGGACAGTTCGTTCGTTCTTCGATCTCGATCTGATCGACAGGTACGTGCTGTACGTCGCACCTGCATTGCTCACCGGCACCGGCACGGTCCCGATGATCGCCGGGCCGAGCGCGGCGTCAATGGAATCCATCTGGCGCGGCCATTTCGCCGGCGTTCAGCAATTTGGTTCTGATCTGCGGATCGATCTGATCCCACGTAATAGGAGTAACAGCATGACCCAACCAACAAACGATGATCAGAATCAGGAGCAGGGCTGACATGTTCACAGGAATCGTCGAAGAACTTGGCACGATCGAATCGTTGGAGCATGGTCGTCTACGAATCAACGCATCGACAGTGCTCGAAGACGCCCGACTCGGCGACTCGATCGCTGTCAGCGGTTGTTGTCTGACTGTGGTTGCGCAAGGTGACGGATGGTGGGAAGCCGACGTATCGGCCGAAACTCTGGCGCGTACGAGTCTCGCTCCGAGTCGGGCGGGTGATGTGGTCAACTTGGAACGTGCCGTGCGGATGCAGGATCGCCTTGGCGGCCATCTCGTGCAAGGACACGTCGACGGTGTCGGCGAGATCGTTCAACCGGTGCCGGATCTGCGCGTGCGCATTCCCGTCGATCTGCTGCCGTACTTGGTCGAGAAGGGTTCGGTTACCGTCGATGGGGTCAGCCTGACCATCGTGACCCCCTACGACGACGGGTTCACCGTCGCAATCATCCCTCACACCTCGGCCGTGACGACCCTCGGCGCCAAACGGCCCGGGGATTTGGTCAACATCGAAGTCGATGTGATCGCCAAGTACGTCGAGCGCATGATCCGACCGTTCACTTCCGCCGCCGAGCGGTCGTCAACTCCCGGCACCACGCCGGGCGCCAGTGACCCGGATGAGGTGGTCTGATGAGACAAGGACTGTTCGATTCGATTGAGGACGCAATTGCTGCGATCGCTCGCGGCGAGATTGTCGTCGTCGCTGATGACGAGGACCGTGAGAACGAAGGCGACTTGATCATGGCTGCAGACGCAGCGACAGAGGAGCAAATCGCCTTTTTCGTCCGCTACACGTCCGGCGTGATCTGTGTCGGGCTTCCCGATAAACGCTGCGACGAACTCAACCTCGCGCTGATGGTCCCTCCGGCCGCGAACCAAGAGGCACAAGGCACTGCGTTTACCGTCTCGGTCGATCTGAAGAGCGGAACCTCAACCGGTATCTCCGCTGGCGACCGAGCCCGTACGTTGCGTTCACTCGCCGACTCGAACGTCGGCTCGGAGGCGTTCAACCGACCCGGTCACATCTTCCCGCTCCGCGCCCGCCCCGGTGGGGTGCTGAAACGTGCCGGGCACACTGAAGCCGCCGTCGATCTCGCCCGCCTCGCCGGACGATTCCCGGCAGGGGTGCTCTGCGAAGTTGTCCTCGACAACGGCGGAATGGCCCGCGTCGACGACCTTCGTGCGTTCGCCGACCTGCACGGACTGCTGCTCGTCTCGATCGCCGATCTGATCCGGTACCGCCGCCGAACCGAGAAACTCGTCATCCGCACAGCCGACGCTCGGCTACCCACCGACTGGGGAGAGTTCCGCTGCTACGCGTTCGACAGCCTCGTCGATGGCGGTGACACCCACCTCGCGCTCGTGAAGGGCGACGTCGCCGGATGCGCCGACGTACTCGTGCGTGTTCACAGTGAATGCATCACGGGCGACGTGCTCGGCAGTGTCAAATGCGACTGCGGCGCGCAACTGCACGAAGCAATGCGCCGCATCGAAGACAACGGCACGGGCGTGATCGTCTACCTCCGCGGACACGAGGGCCGAGGCATCGGCATTACCCACAAACTACGCGCCTACGAACTCCAAGACACCGGACTCGACACCGTCGACGCCAACCTTCAGCTCGGCCTGCCGGTCGACTCCCGCGAATATGGCATCGGCGCCCAAATCCTCGCCGACCTCGGCTTGAGCAGCGTCCGACTGCTCACGAACAACCCGGCCAAGTACAGCGGACTCGAAGGATTCGGGCTGACCATCACCGAACGCGTCCCCCTCCACGTACCAATCCACCCCGAAGCACAGCGCTACATCGATACCAAACAGCAACGCATGGGCCACCTCGTCGCCCCCGTAGATCAGACTCAGGAGCAGCAATGACCACGTATAACGGGCACCCAAACGGCACCGACCGCAGATTTGCGCTCGTCTGCGCCCGCTTCAACGACCTCATCGTCACTCGACTCGAGCACGGCGCCCGCGACATCCTCGTGCGTCACGGTGTCGATGACGACGCCATCGACACCGTGTGGGTTCCTGGCGCATGGGAGATCCCCATCGTTGCCAACACCCTCGCCGCCACCGGCAGGTACGACGCGATTATCGCCCTCGGAGCGGTGATGCGCGGAGCCACTTACCACTTCGAGATTGTCGCCAACCACAGTGCAGCCGGCCTCGCCCGGATAGCACTCGATACCGGCGTCGTGATCACCAACGGCATCATCACTGTCGACACCATGGACCAAGCGCTCGAACGAGCCGGCAGCAAAGCCGGCAACAAGGGCGCCGACGCCGGCCTTGCGGCGCTGGAAACCGTCGACCTTCTTCACCGAATCAAACAATCATAAGTAATCGCGGCGGGGCGCGATGCGTGCGGCTGCCCAGAGCAAGCAGCAGGGAAATAGGGACTTTCGGCCCTAGTGACATTCTCGGTGGAATCCGCATAATGGGCTACAAGTTGATGCACGAAAGCGCATCGACCGGTGACGGCAAGGAGCTCGCGGTTTCCCCGAACCGTTGAGCCGGCCGTCACCGAAAAGTCTTCGTTGGCGGCCCTGAGATTCTCAAGGGACCCGACGTGCGCCAGGGTCGTGACGCCTCGTCGTATGATCTGCAACGTGTCGAAACAAGCCCGTCGCTATCTCATCCTCAGCGGCGTCGCTGTCATTGCGTGGTATCTGTGCGTTCTCTTCTTGTGGGCAGCGCAACCGCTCTCTGACTCTGTGCCGGTTGGCGTCAGCAAGGAAACAGGTGCGCCGGTCTCTCAAAGCGTTTCGTGTTACACGCTGTTTGCCAGCACATCGCGCAGCACCGAACCGTTGCCACTGCTCGGTGAATCGCTTGCCTACTTGCGGACGCCGTGCACCCGGGTTCACACCCATGCCCGCATTGTTTTTGCAATCGACACGTTGGTGTTGCTCGGCGTCTTGGGGTTGCTCGTAGTGGTGGCTACGCGCATGCGCGCTCACGATGCCGCCGAGAAGGTAGCGCTCAGTCGCGTGTGAGATCTTCGGCCGCTTGGCGCACTTGCCAGTCGCGGTCGACGAGTGCTGCGCTGAGCGCGGCTTCAACTTCGTCGCCATCAAAAGGTGCCAAGGCCAACACGGCGCGCCTGCGGACGGCGGGCTTGTCGGTGCAACCAGCAAGGATCGCAACTAAGCCGCGGTCGTCGCCAATAGCGCCAAGCGCGGCGACGCTGGCTTCGCGCACTAAGGCATCGTCGTGCTCGGTGGCCAAGCCGACCAAGCAGAACAGTTCGTCGTCGGAGACCAACTCGTGTTCGCCGCACGACCATGCTGCTACCTCGATGACGGTTGAGTCTGAGTCGTGCAGCAAGGCGAGCATCGATAACGCGGGGTAGTGAGCGGCGACCTCGGCCGCACGACGGCGAACCGACGGAGTGCCGTCGTTGAAGCTCTCGATGAGTTCGTTGGTGCGCAGCGCTCCAAGACGATGCAGGGCGCCGAGCGCAGTGCCGCGCACAGATGGGTCAGGGTCGCTTAAACCTTGGCGTGCGGTGTCGGGATCGCCGGTGTGGCCAGCGAGCGCGATGACGCGCCGACGATGTGCGGCGGTTGCGGTGGGCGGGGTGGTCATCGACGCAGCATGTCTGAGAGCGTGGTGACGAACCACGAAAGGCTGACCGCTAGAGCGATGGCGGCGAGTGCGCCGATCAGCATCGAAAGTACGCTGGCGCTGGCAAGAGCCCACAAACGCTTCAACATCGGAGTGCGGTGATATGCGGGCACTACGAGTTCGTCGACTTCGATACCTGGCAAGCGTTCTTCGTTGCCGCGTGTAGGTTTGGGCGTGGCTCTGGCAGTCTTACGCCAGCCAAGGCTCAGCAATGCGAGCATGGCGAGCCCAACTATCCAGATCGCTCGAGTGGTGAAATCAGTGACTGACACGCAAGAACAGATGGTACCTGCGCCGCCGGTTGACGGCGTCGCACCGAATCGGCGTCATCGAATCTGGGCACTGCCACTTGTGGCGGTCGGGTTCGTCGCCCTCGCCGCGGTGCTGCTTTCTTCGTCGTTCACTGCATCGAGGTTTTCGTCGATCAAGCGTCCATACGCACTTGTTCCGGCCGATGCTGAGAGCGTTGAGCCACGTATGGCAATCAGCGGCACCAAGCGTTACGCGGCCGACGGAAGCATCTTGTTTGTCACCATCCGCGAGCCGCAACTGTCGCTGCTGTCGTGGTTGATGGTTCGCCGCGAGAACGACGTGCAGCTGATGACCTTCGAAGACGTCAACGGAAGCGGCACGCCGCAGCAACAGAGCTCGCGTGGCCGCCGACAAATGGTTTCGGCCAAGCAAGCCGCCGAATACGTGGCCCTCTCAAGGCTCGGGTATCCCATCGATCTCAAGCCGGGCAACATCGTTGTCGACCAGATCGTGTGCTTCAAGGTGAACGCCGACGGTACCGAGTGCACCGAGGAGGCGCCATCGGGCAAGGTGCTGCAACCCGACGACGAACTCATCAGCATCGATGGAACCCCAATCAAGACCCTCGACGATCTCAGGCCAATCCTCGCCCGGCACAAGGGCGGCGACAAGGTTGAGGTTTCGTTCAACAGGCCTGGCAAATCGGGAGTGCAAAAGGGTGAGGTTGAGCTGATTGCGTCGCCCGACGACCCAACACGCGTCATCGTGGGCTTCTACCCGTTCGATACCACCGAAGTCGGTGCCGCTCCGTTCCCGGTCACTATCGACACGGCTGGCATCGGTGGACCATCGGCGGGCCTTGCGTTCACGCTGACCTTGATCGACGAACTCACTCCGGGCGAACTCACCGGCGGCAATCGCGTGGCGGTCACTGGCACCATTGATGTAGATGGCAAGGTGGGGCCGATTGGCGGATTAGCGCAGAAGGCTTCGGCGGTGAAACAGACCGGCACCAAGTACTTTCTTGTGCCGGCCAGTCAGTCGGACGCCGAGATTGCAGCTGCCCGCTCAGTAGCTGGAAATCAGGTCCAGATTATTCCGGTAGGCACCATCGATGAAGCGCTTGCCGCCCTCACCAAGCTCGGCGGCAATGGTGATCGTCTCGGCCTGCCGGGTAAGGGCTTCAAGCCCGCGTCGTAACGCAACGCGCTCGAACCCGATTGCCACCACTCGCGTCTCGAATCGACCTACGATTCTTCGCAATGGCCATTTCCTTCTCGCGCCCAGATCCGTCGTCGGCGGCATCGGTCTCGTCTGCGCAGTTCCCTACGTCTCGTCGGGGCTTCGATCAGGCCGAGGTCCGCGACTTTTTGCGTATGGTTGCCGCCGAACTCGCGCGCTTGCAAGAACGCGAGCGCTTCCTCGAGCGCGAACTTCGCTCGGCGCAGCATCCCGGCTCATCCGATGCAGTCACGATGGACGACGACACCGCCACCCGCCTTCTGGGCGAAGAGGCCGCTCGCGTTCTGCAGACTGCCCGTGAAGCTGCGACCCAGATTCGTGCCCGCGCCGAAGATGGCAGTGCCCGTCTGTTGCGTGAGGCCACCGACGAAGCGCAACGCCTTCGTGAAGAAGCCGAGATTGAGTCCGCGCGTCGTCGTCAAGACGCTGCATCCGACGCTGAGGCCGAAGTGCAGATGGCCAAGCAGCAAGGCCGCGACATGGTCAACGAGGCCCGCGCATATCGCGAACGGGTGTTGAGCGAGTTGGCTCGCCGTCGTGAGTTGGCTCGCCAGCAACTCGAACAGTTGATCCATGGGCGCGACAGGTTGCTGCAGGCGTTCGAGCGCTCGCGCCTCGCTGCGGTCGATGTGATGGCCGAGCTCACACCGTTGGGTGAGCCAGTCGAATACGTGAACCTTCAGCCCACCACTGGCCCTGTGCCGCTGATGGTTCCTGCCACCTCGATGTACATGCAACCCGACCGAGACGATGACGATCTCGACCTCGACCAGGTGGCGCAGACTGAGGTGGAAGTTGCCGAGGTTGAGATCGAGATCGAGATCGTCGAGCTCGACATCGAAATTGAAGTTGCCGAGGTTGAACTCGAAGTTGAAGCTGACGTGTTCGGTGAAGCTGACGACGACACCATTGGCCTGCAACTGGTCGAGTCTCACGATGACACGGTTGTCTCGTTGCCCGAGCCGGCACCGTTCGATGACCGCAACGACAACAACGACCGTGAGCCTGCTCGGGTTGTGTCGCTGTTTGCGAAGACCTCTGATCGGGCCGAGACCAAGCCAACGAGCTCAGTCGACGACCTGTTTGCTCGCCTTCGCGAGTCTCGCGCCGACACTGTGGTCGAACGTGCTGTCATCGTCGAAGTACCAGCCGCCGAAGTTGAAGACGAAGAAGCCGAGTCGCAAACCGAGTCGGGTGTTGACACCGTTGCCGAAGCTGTTGTGCCGCTGATCTTGTCGGCGTCACGCAAGCTCAAGCGAGTACTGGCCGATGAACAGAACGAACTGCTCGATCTGCTGCGTCGCAAGGAACCAGTTCGTACCCTCGATGATCTTCTGCCATGGGAAGCCGACCAGTCGGCTCGCTATTCAGCAGCTGTCGAGAAAGATCTCGTTGCTGCCGCAGTTGCCGGAGCACAAGGTGGCTCCGATGGTCGCAATCCGGCCATTGTTCGGCCAGCCATCGACGCCGTGACCAACGACATCATTTCGCCGTTACGCGATCGCCTCACACGAAGCATCGATAAGGCTGCCGGCGTGAACAGCGACTTGGCCAACGAAGTTCGCGGCATCTATCGCGAATGGAAAGCGCATCGCATCGACGAATATGTCGAAGAGATCGTGCGCCTTGCTTACGATCGCGGCGCACTCACCGTAACCCCCGGTTAGTCTCGCCCTGTGCGAGATCCTGCAGACCTTCCGAGCCGCCTCCGTCGACCATCACGAATCAGCGATCGTGGGCGCATGGCGCTCATCGTCACCGCTGTTGTGCTGGTGGGGTTGTTGCTGGCTTCCCGAGCAATTGCTGGTTTCTACATCGATTACCTGTGGCACTCCAGCCTCGAGCGCACCGACGTGTTCTGGGGTGTGCTCGGCTCAAAGCTGTTTCTGTTCGCAGGCTTTGCCCTGTTGTTCTTGTTGCTTGCTGCGCTCAACCTACTCATCGCCGATCGCCTGGCGCCCAGCGGTTTCAACGGCGATACCCATCTTGCAGTGGTTCGTTTTCACGAGGTGTTTGGCAATCGCATGCGCCTCGTGCGCGTTGTGGCAGCGGGCTTTCTGGCGCTCATTGTCGCCGTCCCGGCGTCGGGCCACTGGCAAGAGTGGCTGCTGTTTCGCAACAGCGTGAACTTCGGCAAGAACGATCCGCAGTTCGCAACCGACATCGGCTTCTACGTCTTCCGGTTGCCGTTTTTGATCTTCCTCTTCGACTGGCTCTTCCTCGCAGTGCTGTTGGTGTTGCTGCTGACCGTTGCGGCTCATGTGCTCAGCGGCGGCGTGGTGATCGCCCCGCCAATGCCAAAGGCCCGACGTGCCTCGAAGGCCCACTTCGCTGTGTTGCTCTCGATCTTGGCCGTGCTTCGTGCTGGGGCGTACTGGCTCGAGCGCTACCAACTCACCACCGAGCGCCGCGGCTACGTGCAGGGCGCGCTGTATTCGGTGCTCAAGGCACAACTGCCCGCAGTGATGTTGCTCATGCTGATCGCATTGCTGGTTGCGGCGCTGTTCTTGTACAGCATCCGCACCGGTTCGTGGAGAATCCCGCTCGTGGCCTGTGCGCTCTGGGTTGTGGTCGCACTGTTCGGTGGGGTCATCTATCCGTCAGTGATCCAGGCGTTGGTGGTCAATCCGAACGAGAAGGAAAAAGAGTCGGCGTACATCGCCCGCAACATTGAGGCCACTCGAGCGGCGCTTGGCCTCGATCAGGTGGAGACCAAGTCGGTCACCTTTGGCGACCTCACGGCGAAGAAGATTGCCGACAACCTCGATCCCATCCGCGACACCCGCTTGCTTGACCCGGCGATCATGTTGCGTCGCTTCACCTTCGATAAGGGACAAGTTGCTGGCCTCGCGATTCGCGACCTCGACGTCGACCGCTACAAGACCGCCGACCGCGTGCAGCAGGTGCTTGTGGCCGCTCGCGAACTCGATCTCAAGAACGTTGCCAACACGTCATGGCAGGGCACCCACCTCATCGCTACGCACGGTTGCGGCTTGGTGTCAGCGCCGGCAGGCCAGGTGCAGAGCAACAATCGCCCCATCTATTCCGACGTGAAGCTCAATCGTTCTGAGTTGTATTTCAGTCCTGCAATCACTGGGTTCGCTGTGGTGAAGACCAACACCACCGAGAAGCCCTGTCAAGGCTCCGAGACCAAGCCGTACGACGGCACCGGTGGTGTGCTGCTCAACTCCAGCGGACGACGCTTGGCGTTTGCGCTGTCGTTCTTCGATTACAACCTGTGGGGCTCAAACTCGATCACTAACGAATCACGCATCCAGTGGGTGCGCGGGGTGCGAGAGCGTGCAGAGAAGCTCGCTCCATTTCTTCACTTCGACACTGATCCGTATCCCGTAGCGCTCGATGGCAAGGCGCTGTGGGTGATGGATGCGTTTACGACGACCGATCAATATCCATACGCGCAAGACGCTGACCGAAGCCAACTCGATTCCGGCAGCGGTCTTGATCACGTGTTCAACTACGCACGCAACAGCGTGAAGGTTGTGGTGGATTCATACGACGGCACGGTCACTTTCTATGCGGTAGACAAGACCGATCCAATCCTCAAGGCGTGGAGCCGAGCCTTCCCCGATCTGTTTGTCGATGCATCACTGATGCCGCAGGGATTGCAGGATCACCTGCGCTATCCCGAAGATCTGTTCCGCATTCAGACGGCGGCGTACGCGCGCTATCAGTTGGCCCCGAACGCATTCTTTGAGCGCACTGGTGCGTGGAGCGTTGCGCAGGGCCCAGCAACTGAGCCCAACTCAACACTTGGTGCGTCTCTCGTCAACACTCAGCCCACCGACGGCCTAGCAGCATCTAGTGCAGTTTCGGCCGAGAGCACGACGCGACGATTCGTGCCGTATTACACGATGTTCCACGCTCCTGGCTCAAAAGACCCGGCCACGTTTTCAATTCTGCGACCCTTCGTGCCGTACTCGAAAGACGACACGCGTACCGAGCTGCAGTCGTTCATGGTTGCCTCGAGTGATCCCAGTTCGTATGGCAAGCTCACCGCATATTCGTTGACCGCCACGGTCGACGGTCCCACGGTTGTTGCCACCAACGCAGAGACCGACGGAACTATCTCGCAGACCATTACGCAGTTGAACCAGCAGGGTTCCACAGTTCGCTTCGGCGATCTGCAGATGGTGCCCGTGAGTGACGGCTTGTTGTATGTGCGGCCGTTCTATGTGTTGGGCGACAACCTCGCCGAGTATCGATTCATGATCGTGTCGTACAACGCACGCGCGGTCATCGACTCGTCGCTCACCGGTGCTCTGAAGAAGTTGTTCCCATCGTTCAACGGCGAGGTTGGCGATCGTGTTGGCACGACGCCGTCAGAGCCGGGCACCACGACGCCTCCAGGCACCACAGCCGACACACCCGACGAGTTGTTGGCCCGTGCGCAGAAGTTGTTCGACGAGGCCGATGCTGCGCTGGCTGAGAAGCCAGCCGACTTCGCCACGTATCAGTCGAAGCAGGCAGAGGCCCGTGACTTGATCGAGCAGGCCCTCAAGGCACTGAAGGCAACGGTCAGTAAGTAACGCGACAGCGCAGGTTTAGATGTCGTCGTCGTCGTCGTCGTTGTTGTCGGCGGCGGCGGCTGTGGCTGCTGCCTCGATGCTGCGCTTTACTTGCTCGGCTAGTTTCGCAAGGTCTTGGCGGAATGCGATCTCGTAGCGCGCCTGTTCGTTGGCGAGTTTGACCTGGCTTGAACGAAGCTGGCTGACGAGTTCTTCGGCCACCAATTGCGATGGCTCAAAGTTGGTTGGCGCCGGCAACGTTGGCAGTGGTGGTGGCATCGATGGCGCAGTGCCACGGCCGCTGAGGCCATCGATCTCGCGGCTCAATTCGCCGAGTTGATTGGCGAGTTCGTGCGACACGTTTGAGATGCGTTCGTGCAGCGTTGCCGTTTGGTCTTTGGCTTGGCGGGCATCGTCGGCGCTGACCGTGACCCGCTCGGAGAGAATAGAGAGCTTGCTGTTGAGTTCGTCGAGCGAAGCGATCTTGGCGTTGACGGCATCAAGATGAGCGACTTGGCGCTTGATCACCTCGACCTCGGCCACTTGTAGCTTCAGCGCATCGACCTCGCCGACGCGTCGGCTGAGATCGTCGAGTCCGCTGGTGCGATTGAGCAACGACAGCGTGGTGACATCAATTGATTGGATGCGCGACTCAAGCTCGCGGCGGACCTGCTCGCTGGCGTCGAGTCGGGTGTTCATATCGGCCAATGCGATGCGTAGCGCATCGATGTCGTGCTGCTGTGCTGAGATCGCGTTGACGGTGGAGGTGGCCACCAGATCGTTTGTTGGCTTGCGTTTGAAGAGGCCCATAATCGCTTCCAACCTTAGGGTTGCGAGCTGACCTTTCGTTGGATACCGTGGTTGCACACCACGACGCGGGGTGGAGCAGTTCGGTAGCTCGTCGGGCTCATAACCCGAAGGTCACAGGTTCAAATCCTGTCCCCGC
>JBAXER010000072.1:0-13917 GCA_037140375.1 Actinomycetota bacterium | reverse complement strand
ACACGGGACGATCATTGCGATCGCCACGATCAGCGCGGTCACGGTCGCCGCCGTAAGCGGGACGTTCGCCGCCGTAAGCGGGACGTTCGGTGCCGTATGCCGGACGCTCGCCACGGTCGCTGCGGTCACGGTCGCCGCCGTAGCCGCGATCGCTTGCTGCGGCGCGGTCTACGTATCCGCCACGGCTGGTGCGGTCGCTATAGGCGCCACGATCGGCATTGCGATCGCCGCGACCCTGATAGCCGCCACGGTCGCGCTCGCCGCGATCGCGGTTACCTGTTTCGCGCTCGCCGGCAGGCACGCGCTCGATGGGCTTCTCGCCCTGCTCCCAGGTGACTTCGGCTTCTACGTTGTCGCTCATGCGCTGAGCAATGCGCTGACGGCTTGGTGGCACGAACGCAATAACGACACCAGCGTTACCGGCGCGGCCGGTGCGGCCTGAACGGTGGGTGTAGTCCTTGTCGTTATCGGGCAGGTCGTAGTGCAACACGAGGCTCACGTTGTCGACGTGAATGCCGCGGGCGGCAACGTCGGTGGCCACGAGTGCCTGAATCTTGCCGCGCTTGAAATCGTCGAGCGTGCGCTGACGCACGGCTTGGCTACGAGCGCCGTGCAATGCGCCGGCCTTCACGCCAGCGCGGTTGAGGTCTTCGCTCACATCGTCGACGCCGTAACGGGTCTTCACGAACACAACCGTTGGGCCGTGCTCTTCGATGAGGGCAACGGCTGCGTCGATGCGCTCGGATGGGCGGGTGACCACGAAACGGTGATCGACAGGTGCCTGCTCGACATCGTCCATCAGGTCGTGACGCACAGGATCTTTCATGTAATCCTGAATGATCTCTTGCACATCGCCGTCGAGCGTTGCTGACCACAACATGGTCTGGCGCGTGGCCGGGGTCATGTCGAGAATCTTGCGAAGGTCGGGCATGAAGCCAAGGTCGGCCATGCGGTCGGCTTCGTCGATGACACACACCTCGACGGCGCTGAGATCGCAGTAACCCTTTTCGATGATGTCGAGCAAGCGGCCCGGCGTTGCAACAACGACCGAGGCGCCCTTGCGCAACGAATGAATCTGCGGGCCGAACGAGGCGCCGCCGTAGATGGCCTGCACGAAACGCCACTGGGCGCGACCAAGGGTGACGAACACCTTTTGGACTTGCTCGGCGAGCTCGCGGGTTGGCACCAGCACGAGACCGGTTGGACGGTGCGGCGCGGCCTGGCCGATGCGCACCATCATGGGGATTCCGAAACCAAGGGTCTTGCCGGAACCGGTTGGCGCACGGCCACACAGGTCTTTGCCGGCAAGGGCATCGGGGAGGGTGATGGCCTGAACCGGGAACGGTTCGGTGATGCCATCAGCGGCGAGTGCTTCGACGAGGCGCGCGGGGACGCCAAGATCTGCAAATGATTGGGACACGTTGTAGCTCCTTATGGGCGGCACACGTTCGCAGCAACTTGCCTGCGCCCAGTTATGGGATGCTCAGCTACTCACGTGTGTTCTGTTCCGTTGAACAGCACATCGAATGTATCAGTGTCAAATCCGAATCGCACTCGAGCGGTCTGAGGCCGTCGGTCACACGGGTCTAGAGTGCTGCGCGTGGTGTGAGGGCGTCGCTGCGCTGCGGCGCCAGACCGCTTGAGTCAGTAAGTTGTAGAGCGCAAGTACTTTCGTCAGGGGGGCGCATGACCAAGTTCGATCTCATTGTCCGCGGTGGCCTCGTGCTCGATGGCACGGGAGAACCCGGCCGCATCGCCGATGTCGCCGTGCGCGACGGCGTTGTGGTGCAGGTTGGCGATGTTCAGGGCGATGCCACGCGAGTGATCGATGCCCACGGAGCATTGGTCACCCCAGGCTTTGTCGACATCCACACTCACTACGACGGTCAAGCCACGTGGGATAGCCACCTTGCGCCATCGGCCAATCACGGTGTTACCACCGTTGTCATGGGCAACTGTGGCGTCGGCTTCGCTCCCGTTCGAGAAGGCGATCGCCAGCGACTCATCGAACTCATGGAAGGCGTCGAAGACATTCCTGGCGCAGCGCTGCACGAAGGACTGAGCTGGAAGTGGGAGAGCTTCGCCGAGTACCTCAACGAAGTCGA
Source organism: Actinomycetota bacterium (assembly GCA_037140375.1). Lineage (GTDB taxonomy): Bacteria > Actinomycetota > Acidimicrobiia > Acidimicrobiales > Ilumatobacteraceae > WLMZ01. The sequence goes on along the minus strand of JBAXER010000072.1, from coordinate 11,812 downwards.
GGGTCGTCCGCACGACATCGATGTTGCCGCACAGGTTCCACACGGCGCGCTGCGCCTGTATGTGATGGGCGAGCGCGGCGCGAATCGCGAACCCGCCAATGCCGCCGAGATCGCCGAGATGGGCCGCATTGCCGCCGAAGCCATTAGCGCCGGTGCGCTTGGCTTCAGCACTTCGCGCACGCTGAACCACCGCACCAGTCGCGGCGAGCCAACTCCCACGCTCACCGCCGCACGTGAAGAACTTGTCGGTATCGCCGAGGCCATCGGCCGCACCGGCAAGGGCGTGTTGCAGGTGGTGTCGGACCTCACCGATTTCGATCACGAAGTCGAGACCATGCGGATGATGATGCAGGTGTCGGGTCGTCCGCTGTCTATCTCGTTGGCTCAAGCCGGCCGCGGCTCCGATCAGTCGATGCGTCTGCTCGAGGTGCTTACCCAAGCCAATGCCGAAGGCCTGCAGATGCGAGCCCAAGTGGCTGCCCGCGCCATCGGCGTGCTGGTTGGTTTGCAAGCCACGGTGAACCCGCTCAAGTTCTGCCCCAGCTACCGGCCGCTCGCCGATCTCGAACTTGGCGAACTCGTAAGCCGTCTCGCCGAGCCCGAAACTCGTGCGGCAATCCTCAGCGAATACGCGGGGCACTGTCTGCCCATCGTTGGTAACCCCACGCGCATTTTTGTCATCGGCGCGGTGCCCGATTACGAGCCCGACACCGATGCCACTGTTGCTGCGCTGGCCACCAAGGCCGGTTGCCTTCCCGCCGAAATGCTCTACGACCTGTTGCTCGGCGATGATGGCAAGGCGCTGTTGTATGTGCCGGTGCTCAACTACGGCGACGGCAACCTCGACACCGTCGCCGCATTGCTGGCGCATCCGTTTGCGGTGCCAGGCCTCAGCGATGGCGGCGCCCACGTGGGCACCATCTGCGACGGAAGCTTCCCGACCACGCTGCTCACCCACTGGGGTCGAGACCGCACGCGTGGCCCCAAGTTCGAATTGCCATGGCTTGTCAGCCGTCAGGCTCGAGCAACTGCCGAAGCAGTTGGCTTGCTCGACCGCGGACTTTTGGCCCCCGGCTATCGCGCCGACATCAACGTCATCGACTTCGATGAACTCACGTTGCATGCGCCGCGACTCAGCTTCGATTTGCCTGCAGGCGGCAAGCGCTTCCTGCAAGATGTCGATGGATACCGGCACACGTTTGTGGCCGGCGTCGAAACGTATTTCAATGGTCAGGCCACTGGCGCGTTGCCAGGCCGTCTCGTGCGAGGGAGCACATCATGAATGCACAGGGATTTGCACAGCCGATTATCTCGGCCGACTCGCACATCACCGAGCCACCAGAGACCTATGTCGATTTCATCGACCCGGCGTATCTCGATCGCGCGCCTCGTCTCGTTGATGGCGGCGAAAAGCTCGGCGAGGTGTTCATGGTCGACGGCATGCCGCGGCCACTGTCGCTGTCTACTGCGGCAGCCGCAGGCAAGCGTCCCGAAGAGATCAAAGCGATGGGTTCGCGATTCTCCGATCTGCACCGCGGTGGCTGGGATCCAGTAGCGCGCATGGCCGACCAAGATCGCGACGGCGTTTCGGCCGAAGTGATTTACCCGAGCATCGGCATGGTGCTGTGTAACCACCCCGATCTCGATTACAAGAACGCATGCTTTCAGGCCTACAACCGCTGGCTCGCGGGTTTTTGCTCAGCGCAGCCCGACCGTTTGCTCGGCCTGGGTCAGACCGCAATGCGCACACCCGATGAGGCCATCGCCGATCTGCAGACCATCAAGAGCCAAGGCCTGCGCGGTGTCATGTTGCCCGGCCAGCCAGGCGTCGAAGACTACGACTCGACCATCTACGACGAGTTCTGGGAAGCAGCGATTGCGCTTGAGCTGCCGCTGTCGTTCCACATCCTGACCATGTCGTCGGGCAAGACCCGCGGCCCGAAGATGGCGCAGTTCCTCAGCATCGTGCGCGGCTGCCAAGACGTGATGGCCATGCTCGTGATGGGCGGCGTGTTCGAGCGCCACCCCAACTTGAGCATTGTTTGCGCCGAAGCCGACGCCGGATGGGTGCCTCACTTCAGTTATCGCATGGACCACGCCTACAAGCGTCACCGTTTCTGGCTCCCCGCGGGCCAAGAGTTGTCGAAGCTTCCCAGCGAGTACTTCGCCGAGAACATCTACGTCACCTTCCAAGACGATTGGTCGGCGTTCAAGCAGGCCGACAGCATGAACTGGAAGCACCTGATGTGGGCCAACGACTTCCCGCACTCAGACAGCACCTGGCCGTGGAGCCAAGAGATGTTGACCGAGCACACTCAGCAACTCACCGCTGAGCAAAAGGCGGCGATTCTGTCCGACAACGTCGCCGGCCTCTACGGCATCGACCGATCCGTACTCGTCTAGTTCGCAGCGGCGCTACAGATGACCGCCTCTGCCAAGCCACTGCCATCGCACCTCGGCTTGTGCGTGGCCGATCTCGAACGGTCGTTGCGGTTTTACTGCGACGGTCTCGGGTTCGATCGCGCCGAGGGCTACAGCCTTGACAACACCGTGTTGCCCGACCTCGCTCGCGCCCTCGAAGTTGACTCGCCCGTGTCCATCACGTCGCAGTTCATTGTGTTGGGCACGATGAAGATCGAGCTGTTGCACTACACGTCTCCGCCAGCGCACGGGGTGCCGTCGACAAGTCGCGGCCAGCTTGGCTTCACGCACCTGTCGTTTTACGTCGACGATGTCGATGTGTCGGCAGCGCTGCTTGTGCAGCTTGGCGGCACGGTTATCGACAGCACGCGAGCGAACCTCGGTATCGATGTCGTGTTCCTCGCCGACCCCGATGGGGCGCGCATCGAGTTGATGAGCCCACGGCCGCGCTGGAAACACATCGCCGATCAAACCTCGTAACAGCGCCCACGCGTTGCCATGCGTTGCCATTCGTTGCCAGCCGTTTCCAACTGAGTCCAGACGCGAAGAATCCCCGAGGCAAGCCTCGGGGATTCTTCATGTACCTGGATTATTGGTTGGGTCAGCCGATCGTGAAGGCGATTGACGCAACGCCGCCCGCACCGTTGTCAACAGTGATCGTGCCCGCGGCCCGGGTAGCAGTACCTGGGAGGGTGAGGGTGATCGATGTTGCGGTACGAGTAGTGGTGGTCAGCGTCTGGGTGACGCCGCTCGCCAACCACGTGACTGTGCCGGTGCCCAACAAGTTGGTGCCGGTGATGGTCACGGCCTTGCCCTGTGCGCCAGGGTTCGGGGTGATGCTGGTGATGGTTGGCTTGCCAACAACCGTGAGCGTTGCGGTGCTGGTGACGACACCGGCGCTGTTGGTCACTTGCACGTTGTAGACACCAGCGGCGGTTGCTGCAGATGGCGTGAACGTGATCGAGGTGCTGCTGGCAATCGTTGCCGTCTGAGCCACAACGGTGGCACCCGACACCAGAGCAACGGTTGTTCCGGCGATGAAGTTGGTGCCCGTGAGGGTGACCGCCTGCGTGCCGCCGGCTGTTGCCGTTGCTGGGGTGAAGCTGGTGATCGTTGGCACTGGAGCCAGGACCGTGAGCGTCGCAACCGATGTTGCTGTGCCTGCTGCGTTGGTGACCCGCACTGTGTACACGCCGGCTGGTGTTGCCGCTGCTGGCGTGAATGTGAGTGTTGTTGGGTTCACAAATGCTGGTGTCTGAGCCCGAACGGTGACACCCTGAACCAGGGACACTGTCGAGGTTGCCGTGAAGCTCGTGCCGGTGATGGCCACCGACGTGACGCCGCCGGTTGCCGTTGTTGGCGTGAAGCTGGTGATTGTTGGTGCTTGCAGGGTGATGGTGAGGTTGGCAACGCTGCGGGCGAACCCGGCCACGTTGGTGACTCGCACGTTGTAAGCGCCTGCTGGTGTGCCGGCTGGGGCCCTGAACGTGACCGTTGTTGCGGTCGTGGTCAGCACCGTTTGTGGCAGCACAGCTGTCGGTGCGTTGGCTGGGCCCTGCACGAGGTCGACGGTTGTTCCGCCGACCACGAAGTTGGTGCCGGTGACATTCACGGTCGTGACGTTGGCAGTTGCCGTTGTCGGTGTGAACGTGGTGATGGTTGGAGGCAAGACCACCGTGAAGTTTGCGGTGCTGCTCACTGCTGCGAATGCGGTGATGCTGATCGTGCCGGTACGGGTCAATGGATCCAGACCGTTGATGGTGATCTGCGTTGGGCTGTCAACCGTGAAGCCAAGCACGTTCTTGGTACCCACCTTGACCACGCTTGCGGTGCGGAAGTTGTTTCCGGTGACCACGATCTTGGTGGCCGCGTTGGCTGCACCACTGGTTGGCGTGAACGAGGTGATGGTTGGGGCCCTGTCGACCACGAACTCGAGTGCGCTTGGCAAGAAGCCAACGGTGTTCACCGTCACAAGTCCCTGCACCGCAGTGGCTGGCACCGCAACGCTGAGCGATGTCGTTGATCGTCCTGCCAACACTGCTGCGGCAACGGTGCCGCCGGTTGCTGTGGTGAAGGTGACCGTGCTGGCTGCGGTGAATCCGGTGCCAACAAGGCTGATCGTCGAGCCAGGGGTGGCCCGGGCTGGAACGGTGAAGCTGCGCAGGATTGGCGTGCTGCCAACGGTGTAGCGGCTGGTTGCAACACCGTTCGCCGTGTTCACGGTGAGCGGTGCGTTGGCGATTGCTGCACCAGTTGTGTTGGCTGCCAGTGGCACGATGAAGGTGATGCTCGTGTCAGTTGCCCCGGCTGCGATTGTGACCACGGCGCCGTTGATCGCCACCGTGGTGCCGCCAACAACGAAGCCCGAGCCCGTGATCGTGACCGAGTTACCAGCGACGCCGCTAGCAGGTGCCACCAAGGTGATGATCGGTGGGTTGCCGTTCACGGTGAGGCCGCCGACGCCACCAGCAAGGTTCGCCGTGCCGCCGCGTGTGGTCACTGCTACAGCGGTTGCAATAGGTGCAGCCTTCGTGCCGGCCAGGCCGACCGGAATCACTGCGGTGATGGTGGTGTCGTTGATTACCGTGAACGAAGTTGCTGCCTGAGCAACTTGTCCGAGGGCCTGGAAGGTGACGCCGGTGGTCGAGGTCAACAGGGTGCCGGTGATGGTCACTGTTGCGCCACGGCCTGCGAGGGTCGGGGCGACTGCGGTGATGCTTGGTGCGCTCACGCCGAGCCCGGTGACAACCAGATGGTTGACACCGTTTTGGCCGCTGTGGTTGATCGGGATCGATGCCAAGCGGAGGCCGTCGGCTGTTGCCTTGAACGAGACGGTCACGGTGCAGCTACGACCAGCGGCGAGTGTCGCTCCGCAGGTAGTGGTGCGGGTGAAGTCGGCGTTGTTCAAGCCTTCGACAGCTCCGACGCTGATGCCGGTGAGGGTCACGGTGCCGGTGTTGGTGAAGGTTGCCACGTTGTTGGTGCTGGCGGTACCGGTAAGAGGCGAACCCGAGTAGCCGGTGTCGAGCGTTGCTGGTGTAATCGTTGGCTCTGGGATCGCAGCCAGCGCCGGCTGGTTGCCAGCGACTGGGCAGCCGGCCCCGGGGCCAGGAATCTCGCCCCACTCGCCGTTGGTTGCTTCGTTGAGGTTCGCTGGAATGCGACCGTTCCAGATGACGGCATTACGGCTGGTGAGCACGTTGTCCATGTCGGCAGGGGTGAGCCCAGTGAATGTGGCGACCCACAACTTGCCGGTCATTGAGACCGTACCCTCGCCGCCAGCGGCGGCACGAAGGCTTGGCGCCGCGCTGGTGCTGAAGTCGGTACGGGTTGCGCTGATGATGCGAGGCTCGAACGAACCCAGCGGCATCGGCAAGCCGGTGAAGGTGTCAACGGCGGTACCGGTCATCACGACCGTGTTTGCGTTGATTGCCGTTGCTGGCATGTCGATGATGTTGCCCTGAATATGGATTTGGTCCATTGCGGTGATCACGTCGGGCGCAGTCTGCGTTGCGGCGATGGTGCGAACCACGTCGCCTGGGCGTAGGTCGGGGGTGGCTGTTGCCCAGCATCCGGTGGCGAGAATGTGGTTGATCTCGATGAGTCCGGTTGCAGGGTTGGTCGACATTGGATCCGACCGGCCAATTTCCACGCCGTTGCGGTACACAACCACGGTGACCACTTCGTCTGGCGCGAACCCGGCGGCGGCTACGTAGTCGCGTGCAGGGAAGGCGGTGATTGCGTGTGGCAAGCGTGGTGGGTCGAAGGCGCCGTCGGCGCTGATCGACGAGGTGCCGGTGAGCGTTGCCACAGGGTTTGTGGCTGCGGCGTCGTTGCTGCGGATGGTGAGCGTGGCTGTGCGGGTGTTCACTGCACTTGGTGTGTAGGCCACTTCGATGACGCAGGTGCCGTCAGCTGGCACTGACAGTGATGGGCGGCAGTGGCCGGCGTTGGCGCTGTTGACAATGCTGAAGTCAAGAGCGGTGGTGCCGGGTGTGGTGTTGGCCAGGGTGTAACCGACGGCGGTGAATACGAGGTTCGCAGCGCCTTCGTTGAGGATGGTGATGCGCTGGGTTGCGGCGGTGAGGCCGACCTGGGTGTCACCAAAGGTGAGTGCTGATGGTGTCATCAACGCGCTGGCTGCGGCGGTGAGCACTGCGAGGCCGGTTGCTGTTGAGGTGTGGGGTGAGCCCACGGCGTTGTCGTTGATCTGAACGATCGCCGAACGGGTGCCCTTGACGGTGACTGCCTTTGGCGAGAACCGAACCGTGAAGGTGCCGGTTGTGTTTGGGGCGATCGGTGCAGGAACGGCGCCGACCAAGCTGAAGTCGGCGGGGTTGGTGCCGGCGAACGTGATTGAGCTGATCACCAGTGGGGCGGTGCCGATGTTGCGAACCTTGTAGGTGCGGTCAGCGAAGTCGCCAGCAGCCTGTGCTGGGAACGTGTTCGAAGCGGTCATCACTGCGATGCCGGCCGAAGGAGCCTCTGCTGGTGCAGTACATGGTGCGGCTGGGCCAGCGAAGACGCCAGGGGCATCCTCGGCGAAGGTAAGTTCGGCGAGGGCCAGCGGGTCACGGCCGAGCCACAACAGGCGGTTCTGCTCGGAGCCTGCGAGGGCAACGTCGGCAGCTGGGTCTGGTGAATCGGTGAAGTCCCACGTTGCGGTCCAGTTCACGCCATCAGGGTTGGTGATTGCGTCGATTGGATCGAAAGTCAATGTGGCATGGGTGGGTACGTCGGCACTGGTGAGCGCACGACGACCGCTGATAGCGAATGGGTTGTTTGTCGCAGCGATGAGGCGGGCCTCGATCGAACCCAGTGGCAGTGGTCCGCCGGTGGCGAGGTCACGTGCGTAACCGTGCATTGCGACGATGCCGCTGCCTGGCGCTGTCTCCAGCGCCTTGGCGGTCACCTGAACGTCGGCCTCGGTCGTTTCGTATGCCCGGCCATCGGCACGGGTCACACGCAACACGTCTCCGGCACGAAGGTCGGGGGTGGTGCCTTCCCAGCACTGACCACCTGGGTGGTTCACTTCGGCGATGCCGTCGGCACGAGCGATGCTCGTAGCGGTACCGACGACCACGCCGTAACGGATGACCTGAACAGTCACAGCTTCACCAGGGGTGAAGTTGAGCAGCGACACGAAGTCGCGGTTGATGAACGAGTTCAGCTGAATTGGTGTGTGTGGGAACGGAACGATGTTGGTGGTGATCAGACCGGAGCCGGTCAGGCCAACGCTGAGCGGTGCGCCGTTGCTGGCGATGTTCAGTGTGGCTGCACGGGCAGTCTGTGAAACCGGCGCGAAGGTGATGCCGACGGTGCATGAGGCCAATGGAGCCAACGGTGCGGTCGAGCAGTTCTGCGAGGCAATCTTGAAGTCAGCCGCACCGACGATTGATGGTGCGGTCACGGTGGCGGCAAGGTTGCCGATGTTCTGGATGACCACTGATTGTGCGGGTGAGGTATTCGCAACTGCGCGGATACCCATGTCGAGGTTGGCTGGCTTGGCGACAAGCACGGCCACCGACTGGCCGGCGGTGAGTGCGTAACCGGTTGCGCTGATCGACACGGTTGAGTTGCCAGCGTTGCTGAGAATCTCGATCTTGGCGGTTTTCATCTGGCTTGGGGTGGTGCTGGTCGGGGCGAAGGCCACCGACACGTCGCACGAGCCGCCGACAACCACTGGGGCGGCCGAGCAGGTGTTCGACACCACGAACTGGTTGGCGTCGGGGCCGATAGCGGCAACCGAGGAGACAACGAGCTGGGTGGATGGGTCGGTGCCGAAGCCGGTGTTGGTCACGTGAACCAAGCTGGCTGCCGACGTGGTGCCAACTTCGCCAGCTGGGAAGCCGAGCGTGGTCACATCGGTCGACACGAGAGGGCCGGCCAACGGAGCGTTACAGGCAGCCGTGTATGGGCCAGGAATAATGGCTGGTCCCACCTCGAAGGTAGTGCTGCCGTTGGCGCCGCCGACGGCGCCGAGCCAGCTGATTCCGCTTTCTGAGTCAAGCGCCAACTGGTAGTCGACCGCGTTGAGCTCGGTCCACAGGGCTGTCCAGTTGCCGCCGCCATTGTCGACGAGCGAGCGGCCGTTGGTGGCCACCGAGTCGGTGGAGACGACCTTCATGATGCGCAGGCCAGCAAAGGCGCCGCCGGTGAAGCGAGCCTGAGCGCCGCTCAATGCGGTTGCTTCCAAAAGGGCGATGTCCATTGGCGTGCCGTCTTGGTTGAAGGCAGTGCCGCTCATTGCGACCTGACCCGCAATGTCCGTGGCGTGAAGCGTGGCGGTGATGTCGATCTTGGCAGTAGTGGTCTGGTCGATTACTACAGGAACCTTGTTGGCGTCTTTACCAGTGAGGCGAATGACGTCGCCGCCCACGATGTTTGGAGTGAGGGTGTCCCAGCATGGCGAGCCTGGGTGGTTCACCTCAACGAGACCGGTTGGGCTGATTGGCGCTACGTCGTGGCGGAAACCAACCACGGCGCCATTGCGCAACACATCGACGTCGACGAATGGGTACACCGACCAGTCGGTGGCCGAGATGAAGTCACGAGCCGGGAACGATGCAATCGTTCCGGTGACCGGCGGCTCGTTGATCACGGGCGCCGCACTGGCGCTGCCGCTGAAGCTGGGAAGGTAGAACCCTCCACCAAGCATCATGGCCACAAGGCCGATGGCGACGGCACGACGGCGACGGTAGGTCGCTGCGCTCTTACGTCGTGAGCCGGGGCTCTTCTTGCTGGTGTTGAAGGACGTTGCGTCCATCTCTCGCTTGTTCATCGGTATCCCTGTCTCTACACAGACCTCTCGCGAGATCTGTGGTTCCTGTGAACAAGAGTGACCTTTGGGGCCAGGGATCTCAATGGAGCATTAGTCCGGTAGGGAAGGGTTGTCTGGGTAACCGATTATCGGTTCAGAGGGCTTACGCCCACACCCCAAAATGGTGTACTTCCAACGTAACTCTTGACGCTGCGTGACCTTGTTGGCACGCATTGCGTCAGTGCGGAGAATCCCCGAGACCCCGCTCGGGGATTCTCCGCAGTGAGCTTGTGGTATTCAGTGAGTGTTACAGGGTGACGTTCAGGTTGCCAACGGTGGTTGCCGAACCTGCCACGTTGGTCACTCTGATGTTGTAGAGCCCAGCAGGTGTTCCAAGTGCTGGCGTGAACGTGATCGACGTTGCGCTGGCAATTGTCGCTGTCTGAGCCAACACAGTGACGCCGCCTTGAACCAGTGCCACGGTTGAACCGGCGACAAAGTTGGTTCCGGTAACGGTCACTCGTGTCACGCCGCGACGAGCGGTTGTTGGCGTGAACGTGGTGATCGTTGGCTGCTGAACCACCGTGAACCCGGCAGCGCTCGTGCCTCTACCGAAGGCGAGGATCGAGATGGTGCCACTTGCTGTACGAGCTCCGAGCGACGACACGGTGATCTGTGTCGGGCTGTTGACCACGAAGCTTGTAACGCTGGTGCCGCCGATGCTCACGTCGGTGGTGCCTCGGAAGTTGTTGCCGGTGATCACGATCGCCGTGTTCACGCCGCCGGTTGTTGGTGTGAACGAGGTGATGGTTGGGGCCCGGTCGACCACGAACTCAAGTGAGGTCGTGAGGAACCCGGTTGTGACCACTCGTACGGGGCCCTGCACCGCAGTGGCTGGCACCGCAACGCTGAGCGATGTCGTTGATCGTCCTGCCAACACTGCTGCGGCAACGGTGCCGCCGGTTGCTGTGGTGAAGGTGACCGTGCTGGCTGCGGTGAAACCGCTGCCAACCAGGCTGATCGTGATGCCGGGCTTGGCGGTTGCAACACTGAAACCAGTCAGGCGTGGGCTGGCGCTCACGTTGAAGGTGGTGGTTGCGCCGCCGTTCACGGTGCTCACTCGCAGCACAGCGTTGGTGATTGCTGCGCCGGTGGTGTTGGCCGCCAGCGGCACTGTGACCGTGATTGAGGTGGTGGTCGCCCCAGCGGAGATCGGTGCTTCAACGTTGTTGATGGTCACGGTGGTACCGCCCACGACGAAGCCGGTACCGGTGATGGTGACCGCGGTGCCGGCCGCACCCGAGGTGGGGGTGCGCAACGTGATGGTTGGAGGTGTGCCGTTCACGGTGAGGCCACCGGCGCCACCAGCGCGGGTGGCCGTGCCGCCGCGTGTGGTCACTGCCACAGCGGTTGCGAGCGGCGCATTGGTGGTGCCGCTCAGGTTGGCAGGGATCACTGCGGTGATGGTGGTGTCGTTGATTACCGTGAACGAAGTTGCTGCCTGAGCAACTTGTCCGAGGGCCTGGAAGGTGACGCCGGTGGTCGAGGTCAACAGGGTGCCGGTGATGGTCACTGTTGCGCCACGGCCTGCGAGGGTCGGGGCGACTGCGGTGATGCTTGGTGCGCTCACGCCGAGCCCGGTGACAACCAGATGGTTGACACCGTTTTGGCCGCTGTGGTTGATCGGGATCGATGCCAAGCGGAGGCCGTCGGCTGTTGCCTTGAACGAGACGGTCACGGTGCAGCTACGACCAGCGGCGAGTGTCGCTCCGCAGGTAGTGGTGCGGGTGAAGTCGGCGTTGTTCAAGCCTTCGACAGCTCCGACGCTGATGCCGGTGAGGGTCACGGTGCCGGTGTTGGTGAAGGTTGCCACGTTGTTGGTGCTGGCGGTACCGGTAAGAGGCGAACCCGAGTAGCCGGTGTCGAGCGTTGCTGGTGTAATCGTTGGCTCTGGGATCGCAGCCAGCGCCGGCTGGTTGCCAGCGACTGGGCAGCCGCCCGCAGGCCCTGCAATTTCGATCCATTCGGCGTGGGTGAGCTCGTTGAGCGCCGCAGGGACACGACCCAGCCAGTTTGCACCGAAGAGCCCATTCACTGCGAGGTTCACATCGAACGCTGAAAGACCGGCGAACGTTGCGACCCAGTTGGCGCCGTTCATGGTGACGGTTCCTTGTGCGCCGGCGGCGGCACGAAGCGTGCGAGCTCCGCCAGCGCCAGCTTCGAAGAAGTCTGTCTTGCTCGTGATGCGAGGCTCAAACGAGCCCAGTGCGAGTGGCAAACCAGTGAAGGTATCTACCGCCGTGCCGGTGAACACCACGGTGTCCGGGGCAGTCTGTGTGGCACCCATGTTGACTGCGACGCCTTGCACGTGAACTTGATCGATGCTGTTCACAATGAGACCCGTTGGGTCGGCCTGTGGGCGGGCGATTGCTCGAACCACGTCGCCTGGGCGCAGGTCGGGGGTTGCTGTGGCCCAGCATCCGGTGGCGAGAATGTGGTTGACCTCGACGAGGCCGCCAACTCCTGGCGACAGAACATCTGATCTGCCAATCAACACGCCGTTGCGGTATGCCTCAACGGTGACCACTTCGTCTGGCGCGAACCCGGCGGCGGCTACGTAGTCGCGTGCAG
>JBAXER010000071.1:0-14190 GCA_037140375.1 Actinomycetota bacterium | reverse complement strand
CGCACGACAGCGTGATGACCGTTATGGCGCTCCGTGAAGTAGCACGCACATGGCAGCACCGCAGCACCCGTACGCAGGCTCAGCATTGCGGGGCCAGCAGGCAGTGTGGTTTGCTCACCAAAGAACTCGACAGGTACTCCGGTGCGATCGATATCGCGATCGCTCAGCAGACACACAACCTCGTTGCGACGTAAGGCCTTCATCACCGTGCTGGCAACCGACGGACCAAGCGGTACAACCGTCATGCCCAGGTTCTGGCGGAGTTCTACGAACCACTCGAAGAGCTCGGGAGGCTCAATTGCTTCGACCACCACCGTCATCTTGTAGCCCTGCTCGATAAGCCAACGGCCCGCCCACTCCCATCCGCCAAGGTGTGGCAGCGCAAGGATGACACCATTGCCTCGCTCGGCGGCTGCAGGGATGTGTTCGAAGCCTTCGATGGTGAAGCCGGCCCTCACCGCCCGCTTCGACATCGATGGCAAACGAAAGCTCTCTACGTAGTACTTGGCATATGAGTCGAACGCGCCTTGCACGGCCTGGCGAAGCTCGAGGCCGCGCAGCGCTGGGTTGGCCCGCTTGAGGTTTCGTTCGATCATCACCCGCTTGTCGCGCATGCTGCCCGACAGCGTGAGGCCGATCATCGACGCCGCCACACCGGCGACGGGCCCTGGCATTGCGCGAGCCGCAAGTGAGCCCAGCTTGTAGCTGTTCACCGTGAAGGCGTCGCTGAGCCAAGTGCGCGGGGTGTGGGACTCAGTCACGATCTAAGGATTTGGGCGCCGACGCGGCACCCGCGTGGTGAGACGCCGGGAGCGCACGCCTCGTCGGAGCTCGCGACGGCTGCGGCGAATCTCCATCTTTGCCGCCGTGCGTGGCGTGACCCCAGCCTGCTTCCAGACCTTGATGAAGCGCTGCACCGCAGTAACGACGCACAACACCAACATCACCCACAAGATGGGCAACAACAACCGCGGGATGAGCAATCCGAGCAGCAACAAGATGATGCGCTCGGCGCGCTCCATGATGCCGCCCTTGGCTTCGAGGCCGAGCGATTCGGCTTTGGCGCGCTCGTACGAGATAACGGCAGAGACGGCCATGATGCCGAACGGCAACATGCTGTTGAGCGGGTGCTTGCCAGCGGCGTAGAAGTACGCGACGCCAGAGAACAAGATCGCGTCGGTGACCCGATCGATGACCGAGTCGAAGAAGGCGCCTCGCTGGCTCACCTGATTCGACGCTTTGGCGAGCGCACCATCGAACAGGTCGGGCAGAGCGGCAAGGATCACGAGCACGAAACCCAGCAGCAGATGCCCCGAGCCGATGGCAACGCCCGCACCGATAGCAACAACAACGCCAAGAATGGTGAGGTGATCAGGAGACAAACCTGTTCGCCGCAACAGTGCGCCGATAGGCCGAACTGCCTTATCGACAGGAGCCCGGAGTTTGCCGTCAAACATCGAAAGCAAGGCTACCCCACAACAGTGTCAAACAAGGAGGCCATGTTGTTGCGCGACACTGTGGCATGAGCCAATCGACGCCTGACGATCTCGCTATTTCATTTCGATCCCTGCCGCGGCGCCTACGCGAAGCCTCCATCGGCGACGTTGATCCAACCGATGCGACTCATGCATCCAAGTTGGTCGACGAAGCAGTTGCCGGTGCGGCGCTCATTGTGGGGTGCTCCCCCACTATTGAGTCGCTCGCTACAACTCTTGAGCAACGACCACTGAACGAGTGGACCGATGCGCAGCTCGCCACGGTGCAGGGTTACGCCACTGCTGCGGGCACCGCTATCAGGGTGCTACACGACAAGTCCGACGGCCGCCACTAACCACTATTCGGTTGGTTCGCGCCAGTCGGTTTCGGGGTTCTCTTGCACCATGTGCTCGATGACCGAACCGTCGACGGCGTCGACAAGCACGAGACCGCGCTGGTGAGGCGGATTCTCGCTTGAGTAGCACAGCACTCGCCATGTTGGTCGGCTACGAAGGCCGCGCCACACCTGCTGAGCCGAAGCATGACCCACAGCGAAGCCAACGGCACCCGTGGCCGCCACGAGTGCTTGCTTCTCGTCGATCTTCATCCGCCAACCCGAGGTGAGGCAGAACAGGCCAAAGGCTCCGAGCAGCAAAGCGGCAAAGCCGAGGCCGTTGTTGACCAGCACCTGGTCGCCGTCGCGATGGGTGATCCACAGCGCGAAGCACACTGCTGCGAACGCAACGTAGATGTAGCCCGGCGTACGTCGCCGACTGTTGTCGGGAAACTGGTAGGGGCCGACGAACTCGCTTGCGTTGAGATCGTCAGGAAGCGAGTCGCGAATCTCTTCGCTGCTGCTTGAAGGGCTTGAGGTTTCTGACATTGCTGCTCAGGCTACGGCGCTGCGCCACGCCGCGCGAAGTTTGTCAGCCGTGGCAGGTAACGCTTCGGGCAATGTGCGGGTGTTGGCTGTGACCGTCATGAAGTTGGCGTCGCCATTCCATCGGGGCACAACGTGCACATGCAGATGCTGACGAACGCTGCCCCCGGCAGGCTCGCCGAGGTTGATGCCAACGTTGATACCACCTGGCGCCATCGCCAATTTCACAGCCTTTACTGCGCTGGCAACCGTTGCCCACAACTCGATGAACTCTTCAGGGTCAAGCTGATCGAGCTCTGCGACCTCGCGATACGGCAGCACCAACACATGACCGACGCTGTACGGGAACGCGTTCATGATCGCGAACGTGAACTCACCTCGAAATACGATGTGGGTTTCTTCGTCGGCAAGTCCCGACTGCAGCAGGCGCGTGAACACGCTGATCGAATCGTCTGCGAAGACTCCCCCAACGGCACCGGCGCTATGCACATATGTGGCGCGCCAACCGTTCCAGAGTTGCTCGAGCGGGGTCATACGGCTGGCGTGAGGCCAGCGCTGCCCTGCTCGACGTCGGCAGCGAGACGCTCGATGAATGTGGCGACCGAAACGCCGCGCTCTACTTCGCCGCCACGCGGGTTCACGCCAAAGGTGTTTTCGGCGACGTCGTCGTCGCCCACCACAAGCACGTACGGAATCTTGTCGAGCTTGGCCGCACGAATGCGCTTGCCGAGTTGATCGTTGGCCTCGATGACATCGACCCGGAACCCCGCCGCCCGCAATGCTGCGCCTTGCGCCTGGGCGTATTCCTCGTGAGCGGTTGCCACGGGCAGAATGCGCACCTGCACGGGTGCGAGCCAGGTTGGGAATGCCCCGGCGTAATGCTCGAGCAGCACGCCGAAGAAGCGTTCTACCGAACCGAACAGAGCGCGGTGCAACATGATCGGCTGATGCCGGTTGTTGTCGGCGCCCACGTATTCAAGGTTGAACCGATCGGGCAAGTTGAAGTCGCACTGAATGGTGCTGAGCTGCCAGGTGCGGCCGATGGCATCTTTCACGTCGATGTCGATCTTGGGGCCGTAGAACGCAGCGTCGCCATGCTTCACCTTGTATTGCAGACCGTGGCGATGCAGACCCTCGCGCAGTGCTTCGGTTGCCTTGTCCCAGATCTCGTCGGAGCCAACCGACTTCTTGGGATCGCGGGTGCTCAGGTTGGCGGTGAAATCGTGGAAGCCAAAGGCGCGCAGCACCGACAGCACGAAGTCGAGCAGCGACGCGATTTCATCTTGCAACTGCTCTTCGGTGCAATAGATGTGGCTGTCGTCTTGCGTAAAACCACGGATGCGCATGAGGCCGTGCAAGGTGCCGGCGCGCTCGTAGCGATACACGGTGCCGAGTTCGAACAGACGCAACGGAAGCTCACGATACGAACGCTGACGCGACCTGAAGATCAGGCAGTGCATCGGGCAGTTCATCGGCTTCATGTAGTACGTGCCGTTGTCCATCTCCATCGGCGGATACATGCCGTCTTTGTAGAAATCGAGATGGCCGCTGGTCTGGAACAGGTTCGCGTTGGCGAGGTGCGGCGTGAACACGAACTGATAGCCACCGTTTTCGTGACGGTCGCGGCTGTAGTCCTCCATGTGCTTGCGCACGATGGCACCCTTGGGATGCCATACCGCCAAGCCGCCGCCAAGCTCTGACGGAAAGCTGAGCAGATCGAGCTCGGTCGCCAACTTGCGGTGGTCGCGCTTCTCGGCTTCTTCGAGACGGTGCAAGTGCTCTTCGAGCGCCGCCTTGGTGTCCCATGCCGTGCCGTAAATGCGCTGCAGCATTGGGCCCTTTTCGTTGCCGCGCCAATATGCGCCGGCAACCTTCATCAACTTGAAGTGGCCAAGCCGCGAGGTGGTTGGCACGTGAGGGCCGCGACACATGTCGACGAACTCGTCGGTGTTGCGGTACACGCTGACCGTGCCGTCGGGGTCTACTTCGCCCGCATCGACGCTGACTTCTTCGTCGTCGGGATCAATGACAACGCCGGCAAGGGCACGGACGCGCTCGATGATCTCGCACTTGTATGGCTGATCGGCGAACAGCGCGAGCGCATCGTCGATAGACATCTCCGAGCGGATGAACGGCTGGTTCGCCGACATGATCTGGCGCATACGTGCCTCAACCAAGACCAGATCGTCTTCGCTGAAGGTCTTGTTGGCGGGCAGCTCGAAGTCGTAATAGAAGCCATCGGTGATTGCCGGACCGATGGAGTACTTGGCCCCAGGAAACAGTTGCAACACCGCTTGGGCCATCACGTGGGAGGTGGAGTGGCGAAGCACATGGCGACCCTCGTCGGAGTCGCCGGTGATGATTGCAACGGTGGCGCCATTTGTCAGCGGGGTCGTGAGGTCGGCTTCGTCGCCGTTCACAACAGCAGCCACAGCCGCTTTAGCGAGGCGAGAACCAATCGACGCTGCGACATCTCCCGCAGTAGAGCCCTCGGCGAATGAGCGTTGCGAGCCGTCGGGAAGGGTGATGAGTATCTCGGTCATAACGAGTCACATTCTACGGTGACCCCATCACGACAACGGGTGATTTAACGGAGCGAACGGTTAGTGGGTGCCGGCCGAACTCAACTCGCGGGCCTCAGAAGTTTGCGCCTCGTTGCGCACGTGAGCAATAACGGCCGTGTCGGTTGGCAAGCCGGCTGCCTTTTTGGTGGCATACGTATTGCGATACTCCTGGCCGGTGAGTTCACGAATTTCGTACATCAATTCGTCGGTGATCTGTCGCAGGACCAGATGATCATCGCTGCGTGATCGGTATCGCTCGACCTTGATTGGTCGGCCAATCTTAATCGTGCACGACTTGTTGACCTTGGGCATCTTCGCGTCGGGCGGCTGAATGAGATCGGTCCCGATGATGCCCACAGGCAGGATCGGACAGCCAACCTTGAGCGCCAAGCGAGCGGCCCCGGTGTGGCCTTTGTACAAAGCGCCATCGCGGCTGCGAGTGCCCTCGGGAAAGATGCCGAAGAGCTCGCCTCTGCGCAGCACCGCTTCGGCCGTATCGAGCGCAGAAGAGCTCTTCTCTCCGCCGCTGCGATCAATAGGGATCATGCCCATCGCCGGAAACAAGAACTTGGTCTTCCACGAATCCATGTATTCGGCTTTGCCCACGAAGCTGATGTCGCGGCCAGCGAGCAGCATCAAGAACGCACTGTCGAGAAAGCTGATGTGGTTGGGGCACAAAATCGCTGCGCCTTCGGCGGGCAAGTTCTCAAGGCCCTGCAGATCGAAATGCCACAAGCGCTTGGCTACCGGAAGCGCTACCTTGCGCGCCCGAAATTGCACCTTGTTGGTTGTGTGCACGGAACTGCTAGCGCTCATCGGGGGTCACCCGCTCTCACCTGCACGGAACATGCCCACACAGTAGGCGACAAACACAGTGGCAACGGGAAATACTTTGCGATGTTGAACAAAATACACAGCCACGAGGCTGTGCCTATCAGCCAATGCTGCTAGATGATTACGCCGAGCAACGCAGCGGCGTCGCTCACATCGCAGCCGGCCGCAGCCGCGGTGTCGATTGCGAGCACTGCCATGGCCGAATCGAGATCGTTATCGAGCGCTGCACGAACTTGATCGATGACGCCGGTTGGGGCTCCACCAACTGTTGCCTGCCATGCCACGAGACGAGCTGCCGCACGTGGCATGAGCTCGTCGTCCCAGCTCCAGTCGTGGCGGTAGTGATGCTCGATGATGCTGAGGCGGATGGCGCGTGGATCCCACATTTCACGCAGTTTGTCGATGAACACCAAGTTGCCAAGGCTCTTCGACATCTTTTGCCCGTGCATATGAACCATTGGTCCATGCATCCAATGCTTCACGAACTGCTTGCCTGTGGCTGCTTCGCTCTGCGCTCGCTCGCACTCGTGATGCGGGAAGATCAGATCTGAGCCGCCGCCGTGAAGGTCGATGGTCTCACCCAGTTCGCGTAGCGCCAACGCGCTGCACTCGATGTGCCAACCGGGTCGGCCAGGGCCCCACATCGTGTCCCACGACGGCTCGTCGGCGGCCGATGGATGCCACAACACGAAGTCGAGTGGGTTGCGCTTGTTGGGGTCTTCTACGTTGCCGCCGCGCTCGGCGGCAAACGCGATCATCTGCTCGGTGCTGTAATGCGACACTGAACCAAAGCTTGGAAACTTCGAGACATCGAAGTACACAGAACCACCAGCCTGATACGCGAAGCCCCTGTCGAGCACGATGCCGATGAACCCGCGAATGTCGCTGATCGCTGAAGAAGCGCGCGGCGTGCTGTACATCGGCAGCATGTTGAGCGCTGTCATGTCACGTTCGAAGCGGGCCTCTTCGCCCGCTGCGAGATCGAGATAATGCACGCCGAGTTGGCGAGCCTTTGCAAACAACGGATCGTCAACGTCGGTGACATTGCGAACGCACTTGACCTCGTGACCGAGATCGATCAGGCGTCGCTGCAAGATGTCGTACGTAACAAAGGTGGCTGCGTGACCAAGGTGAGTGGCGTCGTAGGGCGTGATGCCGCACGTGTACATCAACACCTGCGGTCCTGGCTCAAATGGCACTACGGCTTGGCGCGCCGTGTCGAACAACCTCATGCTCAAGACTATTTTCCTTCAGCCTTTTTGGTGTCACGCGGGTCGCTACGGATGCCGGTGAGCTTGGGCGCAACACGGGTCTTGTAGCGAACGTTGAGCTGCAACAACACCGCGGTAAATGCCTCAATGGCGGTTGCGTTCGACAACTCGCCAGCGTCGAGAGGACGACAGCCAGGGATCTGCGCAACGATTTCGGCGACGATGAGCGTGGCTTCTGGATCGTCGCTGCAGATGAGCACGTCTGAATCGATGGGCGAACCGAGGTGACCCAACTCGGTGGCAGGAAGATGATGGAACGCGGCAACTACGCGACAACGCGGAACTGCGGCTTGCACGTGAGCGGCAACGCTGCCACGTGGCGGAACCAGCGGCTGAAACTCGTGGCCTACCCGCACCAACGCGTTGGCCATGCTGATGACAACCTTGCCAGCAAGGAGCTCTTCGTACTCTTGGGCGGTGGTTGCAGCAGAGTCCCACGGCGTAGCAATGACCACGAGGTCACCTGCGGCAGCGTCGGGGTTATCGCCGCACTCAAGGCGATCGGCGAGCTCTGGCCACTTAGCGATGAGCCCATCGCGAATTTCCATTGAGCGGTACTTCGACCGTGAGCCGATGATGCACGTATATCCAACTGAAGCCAGACGAGCTGCGAGTGCGCTGCCCGCTGGCCCGGTGCCACCCAAAATTCCGATTCGCATGACCCGTAGCCTGCCACATCGATCGCTGATTGCCACACCTGATGACCGCTAGGGTCGATTCTCATGGGTCTACTCACCGGAAAAAACATCGTCGTCACCGGCGTTCTCACCGATGCTTCGCTGGCATTTGGTGTCGCCAAACTCGCTCAAGAAGAGGGCGCCAACGTGGTGCTTACTGGCGCAGGTCGGGCGTTAAGCCTTACTGAGCGTGTGGCTCGCAAGCTGCCTCATCCAGCCCCGGTGTTCGAACTCGATGTCACCGTGCCCGAGCATCTCGTGTCGGTTCGTAACTCAGTCAGCGAGATATGGGATCACGTCGATGGTGTGCTGCACGCAATTGGGTTCGCACCTGCGGTGTGTTTGGGCGACGACTTCATGGCCGCCACATGGGAAGACGTGTCGGTGGCGATGAACATCTCGGCCTACTCGCTCAAGACCTTGGCCGACGCATTCGTACCGTTGATGTCCAGTGGCGCAAGCATCGTCGGACTCGACTTCGACAACACCGTTGCGTGGCCTGCGTACAACTGGATGGGCGTCGCGAAGTCAGCGCTCGAATCCGTGAACCGTTACCTCGCCAAAGAACTCGGGCCACTAGGCATCCGCAGCAACTTGGTCGCCGCTGGCCCCATTAAGACCATGGCCGCAAAGAGTATCCCCGGGTTCAAAAAGTTCGAAGACATTTGGGACGAACGCGCTCCCCTGGGCTGGGACGTCTTCGACTCGAGCGCTGTCGCCAAAGCAGTGGTTGCGTTGCTCAGCGACTGGTTCCCAGCCACCACGGGCGAGATCATCCATGTTGATGGCGGGTTCCACGCAATCGGCGCCTGAGTTCTTCGTCCGCCGGTTCAGCCCCTGCCGTTTTCTCCATAAAGCGTGAGCGCACGTTTACCGTGCGCTCACGCTTTACGAAAGTTCAGCTGCCGCTCACCGAGCGTCGAAACAGAGCGACCATGGCGACATCGCCGAAATGCGCACTGCCTTCGTCATACATCTGGATCTCGATGAATGTGGGTTCGGTGATGAGCTGGGCTGCGACAGCGCGCTGCAGCGCTCGCTCGAAATCGTTGGCGACGAAGTGCTGTTTGTTGATGCCCACAAACGCTTGACCGCCCGGCTTGAGTGTTGACACCACCGCGATGAGCGCATCGGGGCCGAGATGGCCATGCGTAAACGTGCCTGCGCTGATGAGTATGTCGTAGCGCGACCGAGCGAACGTGATCGGCAGCGTGAGGTCGACCTCGCCCAGTTCGCCGTAGACGGGGCTGCCATCCGATCGCAATTTGCTCAAGGCGATGTGCAACATCTCGGCCGAGATATCGGCACCATCGATCACAGCGTGTGGCAGTAGCTCGCTGAGCCGCACACCCACGACGCCAGTGCCGCATCCGATGTCGATGACCCGGAGCACATCGGTTGCCGAAACCGACGCCGCGCAAATCTCGGTGATGCGCTTTGGATAGCTGTATTTGTTCTTGTCGACGAAACCGGTGTCGTAGGTGGCAGCCCAACTCTTGTAGAGCTGGCGATTGTCATCGGGGGTCTCTACCGCGTAAGCAGCATCGAGATCGAAGCTGTCGTTGTCGTTGTCGTCGCCGTCACTCTCGTCAACGTGCATCTACGGATCGCTGCCTATTCGTCGTCATCATCGTTGGTAAACGTTTGCCCGCAATTGGGGCAATACGTGCGCGAGCTCGGACCATCGCCGACGTACTCGTTACAAGAGGGACACATGCCGTCGATGGTGTTCATCGCGCTGACCGTAATACATCGACGCCAGACCACGCGACGGCCGCAACTCAGGTCTACTCTTCGGCGATGCGCATCGTGAGTTTGCTTCCCTCAACGACTGAAATCGTGTTCGATCTCGGGCTCGCAGATCAATTGTTGGGCGTTACGTTCGAATGTAACTTTCCGGCCGAAGCGCGTGCGGGGCGCGAGATTGTCGTCGGCGGAATGGACACCAAACATCTCACGCCGATCGAGATCGACACATTGGTTCGTGAGCGTCTGGCTCGTGGCGACGAGCTGTATTCGCTCGACGACGCAGCACTCGCTCGCTGCAATCCCGATCTCATTTTGAGCCAAGACCTGTGTCGCGTGTGCGCTGTTCCGAGTGGCGAAGTAGATGCTGCTGTTGCTCGCTTGAACTGCAGCGCCACCGTGTTGCAGATCGATCCGCACACTCTGCTCGAGGTCATTGCGTCGGTGCAGACCGTTGCCGATGCGGCTGGTGTGCCCGAGCGCGGCCACGCATTGACCAAGGCGCTCCACGACCGACTCGACCAACTTGCGCAACGGGTAGCGACGCATCTGCAGGGCGCGCCTCGACCAACGGTGTTCATGCTCGAGTGGGTCGATCCCCCATTCGTAGGTGGTCATTGGGTGCCCGACATCGTGACGGCTGGCGGCGGCGAGCCGGTGCTTGCCATTCCTGGCGGACGATCGGTGCCCACAACGTGGGATGAGATCGCAGCGGCCGACCCGGATCACATCATCGTGTCGCCATGCGGTTACGGCCTCGATGGCGCCAGTGCTCAGACTCGCGACATTCTCGACCTGCTGCCATCGCGGGCCAAGGTGTGGGCCATCGATGCCGACGCCGTTGTGGTGCGCCCCGGGCCACGACTTGTTGATGGTGCTGAGGCAATTGCGACTGCTCTGTTTGGTGCCGATGTTGCGGGCCGACACGACCTCATCGGCGAAGTCATCGCCGCCGTTCGATAAATGAGCGAGCAGGATGAATCCATGTCGAAACATGCAGTCGGTTTTCCTGACTTCGCGGTGGCTTGCGGCGAAGAGGCCTCTGACCCCACCGTGCTGCACGAAGGCGTGGTCGTTCGGGTAGACGAACTGACCGCAAGTGAACACCTCACCCATCAAGATGAAGACCTCGCCGCCGTCGCGGGGCTCGGCGTAACACTGTGGCGATACGGCATGCCGTGGCGGCTCACCGAGCCTGCGCCAGGTGTGTACGACTGGACACTTTGGGACCAGGCACTTGAGGCGTGCAGCCGCCATGGCCTTACTCCGGTGATCGATCTCTGCCACTTCGGCCTCCCCGATCACTACCCAGGTTTCTGTGAACCATCGTGGGTCGAAGGGTTCGCGAAATACGTCGCTGCGTTTCTCGCCAGATACCGCGACCCAATCTTGTTCACGCCGGTGAACGAACCAATGATCACCGCAATGAGCTCTGGCTTTCTTGGCGCATGGAACGACCGACGCTCGTCGCGCGGCGACTACATGAATGCGCTTGCCCACGTGACCCTTGCGAACCTTGAGGCAATGGCGTTGGTCGACGCCGACCGCAACGGGTGGTGGATCGGAGCCGAAGGCTTCGGATGCCACATCGCTGCATCACCCGCCGACCAGCCCGCCGCCGACGCAGCGCGAGCACTCGAACAGCTCGTGTGGGATCTCCATTTCGGCGTGGAGCCCCGCCCCGAAGTGGCCGACGTTGAGCAACTTGTAGACCCCTCTGTGCTGAGCCGCATTCGAGCGCTCGCCGGGCGCAGCGAACGCGTGGTTGCAGGCCACGACTTTTATCCCGTCAGCGTCACCGTGCACGGTCGGCTCCCAGAACGCCTCACCATCGACGACCGCCTCGCTGCGTACGAGCGCGAGGCGCGCCTGTGGTTCAAGCGATATGGCCGACCCTTTTGGGTTGCCGAAACATCGAACTTGGGCTTGCCGGTAGATGACGGCAGTCGTTGGCTACATGGACTCACTGCGGTGCTCGAACGACTCCGCGCGGATGGACTTCCCGCACGCGGCATCTGCTGGTACAGCCGAGGCGATCAGTTCGATTGGCACACCATGTTGCTGCGTCCCATTGGCGAGGTCACCGAAGTGGGCCTATTCGATGCTGCTCGCATAGCTCGACCGGTGGCTGGCGAATTCGCTCGCCTTGCCGACGAGCACTCCTTGGCATCGCTTCCCGAGCACGACTAGAACTTCCGTATGGATAGCAAGACAGTCATCGGATTCGTCGCAATGTCGCTGCTTGGCGCATGTAGTTCCACCGGTTCGTCCAGTTCGTCCTCGAGCGATACCGCCAGCACCGTCACGGAACCGGTAGCTACGTTGGCCACCACGACCACTACGGCTGCCTCAACCACCACCACCACGGCGGCGGCGGCCTCACCCGCTCTGTTCGACTTCGCAGATGCTGCAGCAGCCACCGGCTGGACCACCCAGAACGACACGGTCATGGGTGGCGTCTCGCAGAGCACAGGCACTTGGAGAAACGGACAACTCGTGTTTCAAGGCACCCTGTCGC
This sequence comes from Actinomycetota bacterium, assembly GCA_037140375.1. Classification (GTDB taxonomy): domain Bacteria; phylum Actinomycetota; class Acidimicrobiia; order Acidimicrobiales; family Ilumatobacteraceae; genus WLMZ01. The sequence continues at coordinate 2,224 of JBAXER010000071.1, read as the reverse complement.
TCGAGAACAACGGCGGCTTCACTTCGTTGGTCAGCCCCATCGACAACCAACTCGGACAACGCGCCGCCGGTGCTTCGGCGATCGTTATCGGCGCTCTCGGCGACGGCAAGACCTATGTGCTGCAGTTACGAGGCAATGACGAAACTCGATTCATTCAACGCTTCGAGACCGCCGCCGGCACACCGCAAAAGTACGTGTTACCAATCGACAAGTTCGAGGCCGTCACTTCCTTCCTTAACCCCGTTGCGAACGCAGCACCAATCGAGCTCGCCAACATTCGCCAAGTGGCCGTGTACCTACTCGACAAACAGGCTGGCGAGTTCGAACTCGCCGTGACCTCGATCAGCCGCTAACGACGTCAAGCGCGCTTCGTGGGGCACGACTGCACACTGCGTCGCTAACACTTGCCGCTGATGCCGGCTGCGCGGATCCCCGCAATCTCGGATGCGCTCAGCACACGACTCCACACGCTTGGCTCGTCGATAACGCCAGAGAAGGTGAATGCGGCACCGAGTCCCGACGTGCCACCTACACGAAATGGCGTAGTGGCCGCCGGGTTCAGCGTGCCACCTTGCGACGACTTCGAGGCAATGGGCTGCCCATCGAAATAGACCCGGATTGCGGTTTGATCCCACGTAGCTGCAACGTGATGAAAACTGCCGTCGAAGATCTGCGGAGCGCTCACGCGAAGTTCTTCAGGACGACGTGACGATGTCTCGTCGGTGGTCCAAATCAGCTCCGCGTTCGGGCTGAGGGCGAGTTCAAAGCTACGCGCCGAATCGTCGGTATTCGGGAAGCTCCACCTGCTTGCGAGGACCTGATTCGACCCCGTGTTGAGCGGTCGAATCCACATCTCAACGGTCATGGCCGTGGCGACCGTTGGGAACTGGTCGATCGTCAGTTTGTCGGTCTGCGCAAACGAAAAACCCTGGCCAACCAACGATGAAGAAAATGTCGCTGATCCAGCGAGAGCCGGACCAACCCGAGCAACCAGATTGTTCTCGCCTCTCCACGAGCCGATCAGGCCCGTAGACGAGAGAGTCACACATGGCGGCTGCGCTGCAGCCGCAAACACACTGGGGTTACTGAGGTCGAGCAGCGGCTCTCTGACGCCATCGCCAGAATCATCCGTCCAGTTGAAATTTCCTGATGCGAGCACTTGGGCGTAGAGGCCTCGAACCTGCGCCGCGTTCGCTGGATTGCTCACGCGGGCAAGCAGCGCAAGTGCCCCCGCAACCGCCGGACTCGCCATGCTTGTGCCGCTCAATACGCCATAGCTACCAAGCTCGATGGGCACGGTAGAGGTAATACACAGTCCTGGTGCGGCGATATCGACCGGTCCGAAGTTTGAAAAGTCGGCGAGCGTGTCGTCTTGATCGGTAGCGCAGGTTGGCCTGCCGACACCACCTGGCGCCCCGTCGAAATCTGCGAGTGCGCTCACGGTGAGCACGTTGTTGAACGATGCCGGACTGATACCTGCGGCGCTCACATGAGAGTTGCCCGCAGCGACAGCGATCGCTACTCCGGCGTTCACGGCACTTTGAGTTGCATCGAACAATGCCTGGCTGAATCCCGGCGCACCAAAACTCATGTTTGCCACTTCGATTGTCGCTGCATTTGCCGTGACCCAATCAAGACCGCTGAGGATGGACGACAGCGAGCCCACGCCTGTGCTGTCCATGACCTTCACAGCCCAAAGACGAACACCCGGCGCAACACCAACGACCCCGACGTTGTTGTCGATGGCGCCGATAATGCCTGCGACATGGGTGCCGTGGTAATTGTCGTCGTCGCCGCCAGACACACAACCGGTGGCAGGAAGGCAGTTGACTCCCCCAACCACGTTGAGATCAGGATGCTGGAGATCGATGCCGGTATCGATCACGGCAACATCGGCGTCGACTCGAATGTCATCGAACCCATCGATAAACATGAATGGGTTGGAACTCGCAAACGTTCGCCTCGCTCCTGTGGGGGTCGACTGGGTGTCTATCGTGACGGCACGGTCCCGCTCCACATAGGCAACGTTTGGGTCTCGAGCCAAGGCCGCAGCGACTGCGTCAGTGGCAGTAACCACGAAGCCCTTCACGGCATGTTCGTAGACGTCGTCAACCTCGCCACCAATCGAGGAACTCAATGTCGATGCCGTGGCAGCCACATCGTTGCGACCTGGTCTGAGCACGACGATGAAGTCTGACTGCGCAACTGCCGCCGAAGCCGACGA
>JBAXER010000070.1:0-14434 GCA_037140375.1 Actinomycetota bacterium | reverse complement strand
GTCGGTGCCGGGCACTTCTTGCAGGAAGACAAGGGCCCAGAAGTGGCTCAAGTCATCATCGACCTGATTGCCCGCGGCTAACCGGTCGCATCACTACCCACATCGTTTGAAGGACAGCATCACATGGCAACGCTTCGTCGCGAGATCCGCATCCATGCCCCAGCGAGCGAGGTGTGGAAGGTAGTCGGTCGACCCGAGATTCTGCATCTCTGGTTTCCTGGCCTCACGAACTGCACAGTCGATGGCAACGTGCGCATCATTTTTCTCGGTTCGGGTATGCCGATGCCCGAAGAGATCGTCACCAACGACTCGTTGCAGCGTCGGTTTCAGTACCGAATCACGGTGCCAATTTTCAAGTTTCATCTGGCCACCGTCGATGTCATCGACCTGTTCGATGACACGTGTCTCGTCGTGTACTCAACCGAAGCCGACCCTGCCGTGATGGCGTTGGTCATCGGTGGCGCCACAACGGGTGCGCTCGAAGAACTTCGTAAACAATTCGAATCCGGTGTCGGGCCTGCGCTCGATGCCGTCGGTATCAACAGCAGCAACATCAACAGCAGCGTCGCTGCAGGAGGAACGGTCTGATGGGCCGCAAGATATTGTTCGTCACCACCGACCAGCAGCGTTACGACACGCTGGGCTGCAACGGTGGCAACATCGCTCGCACCCCTGTGGTCGATGCACTTGCCGCCAGTGGCGTTCGCTACGAGCGTGCCGTGCCGCAGTCGGTGGTGTGTATGCCATCGCGCAGCACCATGCTCACCGGTCAGTACCCCACCACCCATGGCGTGTGGATGAACGGCGTGCCGTTGCCTGTCGACGCTCCTTCGGTTGCCGCGTTGCTGTACCGCGCTGGTTACCGCACAGCGTTGGTGGGCAAGCCGCACTTCGAACCTTTCCTCGATCCGTTCGCCAAGTTCACCGAAAACGTGCTGGCGGTTCAGGGCCGAGAGACGGCCGAGAATCAGCCTTGGTTCGATGGTTCCACCGGACCGCACCGCGGCTTCGAGCATCTTGAGTTCTCGACCCATGGCGGCGCTGGCAACTTGCACTATGCACGCTGGCTCTCGGAGAACCATCCTGAAGCAATCGGCATGTTCTACCAAGTGCTCGATGCCACCCTCGAGGTCAACGCTGCTGGCGGCGGCGAGAACGGCGCACCGCAAGTACACGTCAATGAGATGCCGAAGGAGTGGTACCACACCGATTGGGTGGCCGAGCGCACGATCTCGTGGCTCGATTCGTTGCAGGCCGACGACGACTGGTTCTGCTGGATGAGCTTCCCCGATCCACATCACCCTTGGGATCCGCCCAAGGACGAGGTCGGTCGCATCAACTGGCGCGACGTCGATCTGCCGGTCGGCTATCCAACCACTGCCGCCGAGCGCGAGCGCATTCTCGATGCCAAGCCACGCCACTGGCGCAAGTGGTACGACGGCGAACTGGTGTCGAACTACGAAGCACCCAAGCACTGGGTGCCAGCAACGCTGACCCCCGATCAGTTGCGCGAAGTCACAGCGCTCAACGCTGTCGAATGCGAGCTCATCGACGAAGCACTCGGGCGCGTGATGGCGGCAATTGCTGCTCGCGGCTGGGGCGACGATGTCGACGTGATCTTCACCACCGACCACGGCGAGTTGGGCGGCGACTTCGGTCTGATGTTCAAGGGCCCGTATCACGTTGATGGCCTGATGCGCCTGCCACTGATCTGGCGTCCGGCGCCTTCAGCTGGTTTGGACCCCGCGGTGGTTTCGCGCCCGGTTGGCTTGGTCGACCTTGCCCCCACGTTTTGCACCATCGCTGGCCTCGCGCCGGCCGACTGGATGCAGGGCAAGCCGTTGCCGGTGCACGATGCCGACGCCGATGCGCGCGGTATCGACAAGGCGCTCACCGAATGGGACAGCGAACTGTTCGGCGTTGCGGTGTATCTGCGCACCATCACCCGTGATGGTTGGGTGTGCACGGCATACAAGCCCGGGTTCGTGCACGACGGAACCGAAGGCGAGTTGTACAACTTGGCCAACGATCCGTTGCAGCAGGTGAACCTGTGGGAAGACCCGGCCTACTCGTCCACGCGTAGCGATCTCGTTGCCGATCTGTGGGACAGCCAACCCGAGCCGCATTCGCCACGAATGCCGTTGATCGCACCCGTATGAGTGGGTATTGGCCCAGTCGTTGGCCCGGCGAAGATGCCGGTGCTAGTCGGTTGCAGGCCCCATGGCCTGTGGCCGGTTCCCCCGCTGGTCTGGGCATCACGCCCGGCCAGCAGTTCGAGGTTGTGTCGCGCGAGGCCATGGCTACAACCATGGTGGTGTTGCGTGACCCAGGTGAGGCCTATGTGCTGCACCACACGATGGGAATGGACACCATTTCGTGGGTCGAGCAGATTGATCCTGAGACGCTCGAACCGCTGCGCCGGTCGGTCGACCTAGCGGCCGGCCCAATGTGGCCGGGCGGTATGGCTGTGCATGCCAACGGCTCGCTGTATGTGGTGTTCGGTCGCTACGCACATCGCCTTGCGCCCGATACGTCGGTGATCGCAAGTCGTGAGCTACCGCGCAATCGTCCCTACAACAGTTTCGTGATCCTGTCCGACGGTCACATCGCCACCAAGGATTTCGCCGGCGAGCGTCCGTTGCGAGACCCCAATGTCGAGAACCCCCCGAACTCTGAGTTGGTTATCCTCGAGCCCAATGGCCTCGAGATCGTGGGGCGGCTCACGTTGCCCGAAGCATCGATTGCGCGTATCTCGGCCGACGGTAACGACATCTACATCGTTGGCGAAAACAGCCTGATGCGTGTTCGTTGGGACGGAACGCTCACGCTCGATACCGCATTCGATGGTCGCTACCGCACCATGCCAGGTCAGACCTACGGCTGGGACGCGGTTCTCACCGATGGCGCAGCGTGGTTTCTCGATAACGGCGATGGCGGCACGAACTACATGGGCACGATGCGTGGGTGTGGCGTCTCTGAGGCGCCGTTGCACTTGGTGCGCGTTGATCTTGCCGATGGTGCCGTTTCGCTCACCGAAATTTGCGGCTTACCCATGGGCCTTGTCGTGAACCCGCCTGTTATCGATCCGCAGCGTCGCATCGCTGTGGGGTACGACAGCAGCAACGGCGTTCTCGCTGCCTTCTCGTTCGACGAAGCGGGCAACACCACGCCACTGTGGAGCCGTGAGCAAAATCACGCGTGCCATCCGCTGCTCTTTGCCGAGACCGGCGAGTTGTTCACCAACGATCACGATGCCACTCGCTTCATGGATCAATTCGTGATTCTCGACATCGCCACCGGCGAGGAAAAGTTGCGCGCCGATTCGGGAAGCCCGGCCCAGTCGGTGCTGTTTCCGGCCGCCGGCTTTGGCCGCGACATCTACCTCAGCAGCTTCACCACGCTGAGCCGTCTATCGCTGATTGATTGATTGATTGATCGATTGATCGATTGAGGCTCAGCGCGAGCTAGGGACTTTCGGCCCTAGCGACATAGCGCCGTATTCGACACACTGCAGGCGTGATTGCGCTCTTGCTGGCTGGCTCGATCGCCGCTGCAATTTCGCTCATCGGAACTGGCTGGCTTGAGCGCGTGATGCGCACTCGTGGCCGTAGCCAACCCATCCTTGAACTGAACGCCGCCAATCAGCGCGTGCCGCAACACCAGCACAAGGCCGGTACCCCCACGATGGGCGGTATCGCCGTACTTGTAGCTGCGACCTTGGCGTATTTGTTGACCCACCTCAGGAAAGGCGTGGTGTTCAGCAACCAGACCTTGGTGATGCTCGGCGGCGTGCTGGTGATGGCGATGATCGGGTTCGTTGATGACTACATCAAGGTGACCAAGAAGCGAAACCGCGGCGTGCTGTGGAAGCTCAAGGGTTACATCACGTTGTTGGTGTCGTTCGGAATCGCTGCCGTGCTGGTGCTCATCACCGACATCGACACCCACCTTTCGCTGACCCGAGCCGACTTGCCGGGCTGGCAGCTTGGGCCGGTGGTCTGGGTGATCTGGGCGGGCACCATCATCTTTTGCACCGCCAACGCCGTCAACGTGACCGACGGACTCGATGGCCTGGCAGGCGGCGCAGCAATGTTTGCCTTCTGCGCCTTTGCCGTGATTGCGTTTGTGGGCTTTCGCAATCACCACCTGTACCCGTCGATTGTGAACCCCTATGACCTCGCCGTGTTTGCCGCGGCCTTCGCCGGTGCCTGTGCAGGCTTCTTATGGTGGAACGCGGCTCCGGCGAAGATCTTCATGGGCGACGTTGGCGCGTTGGCGCTTGGCACCGCACTTGCCCTGCTGGCCCTGGCAACCAACACCCAGCTGCTGTTGCCGTTGCTGTGCGGTCTCAACGTGATTGAGATTGGATCGGTAGCGGTGCAGATGGGTGTGTTCAAAGCAACCAAGGGCCGTCGGCGCCTGTTTCGGCTGTCGCCGATTCATCATCATTTCGAGATGGCCGGTTGGGCCGAAACCACCGTGATCATTCGCTTCTGGTTGATTGCAGGCTTCTTGGTGATGTGCGGTCTGGGCCTGTTTATCGCCGACTTCACCAACCGGGCTGGCTAGTAACTGCGCGCTCATGTGATCTCGCTTCCATCGGGTCTGTGGGTGTGCCAGTAGCCGTTGCTGTCGCGGTGCGTTGAGTAGCCGCGCGATTTCCAGCGGTTGTGTCGTGAACACAGCGGCGCTGCGTTGGCGAGGTTGGTAGCGCCGTTGTGTTGCCACTCGTGAAGGTGATCGGCCTGACATCGCCCGGATGGCTGATCGCATCCGGGCCAAATACATCGGGCCGAGCTCATCAGCACGGCTTGTCGTTGGTTGCCGGTGAACAACCGACGTTTTCGACCGAGGTCGATGATGACTCCGGCGGAATCGACCACAACACGGCGGATGTGGCCAATGAGTGCCGCGGCCAAGATGTCGTTGGGTGCCAACAATGTGCCGTTGGTGGTTTCGCTTCGCGACCACAGCGGATCTGGCGCCGCATGGCACGGCGATGATGCCTGGCTCACCACTGTCTGGCTCACCACTGCCTGGCTAACAGCGGCCTCAAGGGTTTCGAGCGTGACAACGATGTTCACCACAGGCTCGGGCGCCTGGGCAGCGGGTGGAGTGGATGCGGCTGCAAGAAAGATGTGGTGAAACGCGTCGAACCGGCGCTGCGCGTGAGTTCGGGGCATCAACGTGGCGCATGCAGCATCGCCATGAGTGGCCACGGTGTCGGCCCAATCGGACACGAACTCGGCATCGACAAAGCGCTGAAAGATCTCGGAGATGACGACGCCCTGTGCCGAAGCACCGCGGGCATGCACATGGACCCCGCCATCGTTGAGCCCGATCTGGGCCGTGCGATCCCGGTGCGTGGATTCTTCGTCGCGAAACGCGCCGTCGACATCGGCGAGCATCTCCCAACGGCGCACGACCAAGTTGAACTCGTCGAACGAGAGGTGCTGGGCGTGCTCGATGAGCAGATCGATCACGTGCAGCAATTGGCCGCCGCAGCGTGGGTTGGAGAATGCTCGAGCCAACGTATGCAACTGAGCCACACCCACGAGGCCGTCATGAGCGGCGGCAGCAACGGTCGGCGAAGCAAACATGAGACGCCCAAGTCGCAGGTGCACTGATGCTTCATTGGTAGACCACCGCGCCCGAGCTCGGCACCAACTGGTGACGCTGGCATGGCCATCGGCTGCGTACGTGGCTCGGCGGTCGGCTTCGGCCACGACCTCGGCCAAGCGGGCTTCAACACAACGACGCTCGCGATCGAGCGAAGCGAACAACGAGCCCAACTCAAGTTCGGATTCCATCGTTGTATCGAACATATGTACGACCATAGAACTGGGGTGTGACATCGTTTGCGGAAGCCCCTGAGCACGTACTCTGTGCCGGTGACCGATGTTCGTGGTGCCGAGATTTCAATTGACCAGCTACAAGCAAGCGAGCACGACGAAGCACTTGCTGTGCTTGCCCGAGCGTTCTGGCCAGATCCGGTGTTTGGTTTCTTTGCCAAGACTCGCGTGCAAGAGCATCAGATGTTGCCAGGCGCGTTCGGTGCATTCGTGGCCGATGCCGCGCCGTTCGACAAGTGTTGGGCCGCCCGCGCTGGCGACCGCGTGGTTGGCGCAGCCATCTGGGTGCCACCGGGCGAAATGCCACGCAGCAAGTCACGCGAGGCGATGTTGCAGCTGCGCGTCGCTCGACTGTTGATCAACGGCCGCAACCGCATGCGTGGCATCAACCTGCTCGCCGCGGTCGACAAGGTTCACCCGCATGAGCCGCATTGGTATCTCGCCTTGCTCGGCACCGATCCGTTGGTGCAAGGCCGTGGTGCCGGTGGTCGGCTCCTTCAGCCAGTGCTCAACATCGCCGACAACGACGGCGTGCTCACGTATCTCGAAACGCAAAAGCCAGAGAACATCGCCTTCTATTCGAGGCACGGTTTTACGGTGGCCGACGAAATCAGTATCGAGGGCTCGCCAACGGTGTGGACTATGCGCCGCGAGCCTCGCTGATCAGCTGACTCACCAGCTCGATCCAGCGGTCCCACAGCTGCGGTGGGTAGTCGTGGCCCATGCCTTCAATGAGTTCGAATCGGGCGTTCGGCATGATCTCGGCCGTACGACGTCCGCCGCTCGCATCGATCAGCGTGTCTCGATCGCCGTGCATCACCAGCGTTGGGATCTGTACTGAGCGCAGTGCTTCGGCGCGTGGGCCCGAAGCGCGCACAGCCATGAACTGGCGAGCCGTTCCCGCTGGATGAAAACAACGATCGAATGAGCGCTCGGCATCGGCACGCCAGCGCGACTCGTCGGCGAACTCGGGGCTGCCCCACTCGCGCAGGCTGGCGAACGTGTTGGCCACGAACGACTCGCGATCAACGGCCGGCGGCGCGGTGAGCAAGCTGTACGCACTTGGCGCTGGCTGCCCGTATTCGGGCTCGCCGGTGGTGGACATCACCGAGGTCATGGTGATCACCCGATGCGGATGGTTGATCGCGATGGTTTGCACAATCATGCCGCCCATCGAGAGACCAAGAATGTGCGCACGCTCGATGCCTGCTGTGTCGAGCACGGCGATGGCATCGTTGGCCATATCAGACAGCAGGTAGGCGTTGCCCTTGTCGCCCACCGGCGCATCGGAGAACTTGCTCGACAGACCTACATCGCGATTGTCGAAGCGGATGACATGCAGCCCGGTTGCCGCGAATCGGTTGCACCAGTCGTCTTGAAAGTTGATGCATTGGCCGCCCAAACCATTCACGAGGAGCAGCGTCGGATGCGCCGCGTCGCCGAAGGTCTCGTAGTAGATGTCACAGGCTCCGTTGTGGGCAAAAGTCATGCCGGTGACCGTACTCGCGCTGGTACCGTTGGCCGTTCTTGAGTAACCATCCGTTTCGTCCGCTTCGACACCGATCGGTGTTGCTCATCTGGGGCGCGGGCGTCATCTCCGATGCAGGCACATGGATCCAACTCGTGGTGGTCGGCACGCTTGTCGCCTCGAACACGGGTAGTGCACTTCAAACCGGACTCATTGCGTTAGCCACGTTTATGCCTCAGGGAATCGCAGCGCCGCTCGGTGGCGTGTTGGCCGATCGCTTCGATCGCAGTCGGGTGTTCGTTGGCGGCATCATTGGCCAGGCGTTCTTCACGATGCTGCTGGCCGTGTTGCTCGGAGTCGGCGTCCGCAGTCCCATCGCTCTGGCAGGGCTGATCATGTGCGCAAGCGCGATGGGCTCTCTTGGCGCCCCCGCGTACGCGGCGATTCTTCCCGATCTTGTTCCTCCTGAAGAGTTAATGGCGATGTCCTCGCTTGGCATCTATTCATGGAACGCCGGCCGCATCGTGGGACCGCTACTCGGAACGGTGCTGGCACGCACCGCGGGTCCCTCGTGGACCGTTGCGATCAACGCAGCCACGTTCGCTGGCATGGCCGTTGCGGTGCTTTCCTTGCGTCGCAAGTTCATTCCGCACGATGTCGAACCAGCAACGATTCGGGTTCGTCTGGTCGAGGGCTGGATGACAGTGCGTCGGGTTCGATCATGCGCATTTGGCATCGCTGCCGTCACCGTGATGAATCTGTTCGTCGGGCCTTTCATGGGCCTCATCCCTGCATACGTCCATGGCGTCTTTCACGGCGGAGTCGGGCTCGTGGGCACGTTCAGCTCGTTGCAGGGAATCGGCGCCATCCTCGGCACGCTGGTCGTCACCGCCTTGAGCCAACGCTTTGGTCGAGCACGAATCATGCGCGTGGTCGCCGCAGGCCTTGTGCTGTCGTATGTGTCGTATGCGCTCGCTCCGAACGCGCCGTGGGCGGCTGTGAGCGTGATGGGCCTCGGCGCTGGGGTCTCCAGCATGTTCACCACGATGATGTACATCGTGCAGCGCGACTCGCCGCCTGCCCAGCGTGGGCGAGTGATGTCGATTCTGCAGGCGCTGGTTGGGTTTAGCTATGGCCTCGGCATTTTGTGGCTCGGCATTGTGGGCGATGCAACGAGTTTGCGAGCGGCCTTTTTGATTGCAGCGGGCCTCGTTGTTGTCTCGACAGCGCTGCTTCTGCGGCGCCTTCCCGATTGGCGTCACTCGATCGATCACGGTGCCTCGGTGTTGCAACAATCCAGCGTGGCGTAGGGCACGCCCGAGCGCACCATTGCTACGAACTAGTCTTTCCTCGTTGTACAACATCGGAGGAAAATGCGTATCAACACCAAACTTGTAGCGCTCGGCATGGCCGCGGCGCTTGTGATGGCTGCATGTGGCAGCGACACGAAGAGCCCACCAGCCACCACCCCAGGCGGCTCCACCCCTGCTAGCCCAGAAGACACCACAGTAGGTAAGGCAGGCGGCACATTTGTGTTCGGCTCATCTGCAGATCCAGTGGTGCTCGACGGCGCATTCGTCAGCGATGGCGAGTCCTTGCGTGTCATCGACCAGATCTTCGAAACCCTTGTCACCACCAAGGCAGGCGGCACCGACATCGAGCCATTGCTCGCTGAGAAGTGGACCTCGAGCGCCGATGGTTTGGCGTGGACATTCAACCTTCGCCAGGGTGTGAAGTTCCAAGACGGCACCGACTTCAATGCCAAGGCTGTCTGCTTCAACTTCGACCGTTGGTACAACTTCGCGGGTGTCGCACAGAGCGCATCGGTGTCGTACTACTGGAGCACCGTGTTCGGTGGTTTTAGCGATGGCGCTACGCCAAGCCTGTACAAGAGCTGCGAAGCCACTGACGACAACACTGCCGTCGTTACGTTGACCAGTGCATCGGCTGCGTTCCTCAGCGGACTCGCCGTGTCGGCGTTCGCAATCGCCAGCCCCGACGCACTCACCAAGTACGAAGCCGACAAGGTCGGTGGCACCGAAGACGCTCCGAGCTTCGATGGCACGTTCGGCACCGAGCACCCAGTGGGCACCGGCCCGTTCTCGTTCGAGAGTTGGACCCCTGGCGACAAGCTGACCATCGTGCGCAACGACAGCTACTGGGGCGACAAGGCTCTGCTCGACAAGGTCATCTTCAAGCCAATCGCCGATGGCCCTGCACGTCGCACGGCCCTCGAGACCGGCGAGATTCAGGGTTACGACCTTGTTGACCCGGCCGATACTCAGGCACTCACCGACGCCGGCTTCCAGTTGCTGCTTCGCCCAGCGTTCAACGTTGGCTATGTGGGTTTCAACCAGGCCAAGCCACCGCTCGACAACGCAAAGATCCGCGAAGCGATTGCCTACGCACTGAACCGCGAAGCACTCGTGAAGGCCAAGTACCCAGAGGGCTCGCAAGTAGCTACTCAGTTCCAGCCACCGCTCGTGTTCGGTTGGTCCGATCAGGTGCCGCAGTACGCATATGACCCAGCAAAAGCCAAGGCACTCATTGCCGAAAGTGGCGTCACCGACTTGAACCTCGAGTTCTACTACCCGAGCGATGTCAGCCGTCCATACATGCCAGACCCAACCGCCAACTTCGAGGCGTTCAAGGCCGATCTCGAAGCTGTTGGCTTCACGATCACGCCAAAGACAGCACCATGGCGCTCGGGCTACCTCGACGATGTCGATGCTGGTAACGCGCAGATGTACCTGCTCGGCTGGACCGGCGACTACGGCGATCCCGACAACTTCGTCGGCACCTTCTTCCGCACGAAGCAGCCTTCCTGGGGCTTCGACAATCAGGAAATCTTCGATGCCCTCACCAAGGCTCGCGACACGGCCGATCTGGCCGCTCGCACGAAGCTTTACGAAGAGGCCAACGTGTTGATCATGAAGTTCCTGCCAGGCGTGCCATACGTGCACACCCAGCCGGCACTGGCGTTTGCCAAGGGTGTCACCGGCTACGTTCCGAGCCCGGTGTCGCTCGAGAGCTTCGCCACAGTTTCACTTGGATGATTCCAACTTGCTGATTGAGGCGGCGGGTCTTCGGACCCGCCGCCTCGTCGCGTTCCGACGAGGGTACGCAGGCGCATGATTCGCTTTGTTGTTCGTCGGCTGTTGTTGCTCATTCCGATTCTGTTCGGGTTGAGCATCTTGTTATTCATCTGGGTTCGCGCGTTGCCCGGTGGCCCGGCCACTGCGTTGTTGGGTGAACGTGCCACTCCCGAACGCATCGCACAGATCAACAAGGCATATGGCTTCGACAAGCCAATGATCACGCAGTACCTCACCTACATGAAGCGCGTCGCGCGCTTCGATTTCGGCCAATCGATCACGTTACGCAAAGACGTGACCTCCGAACTGGTGCGCCGCTTTCCTGCAACCATTGAGCTGAGCATGGCAGCGATGTTGTTCGCCGTGGGTGTGGGTATTCCGTTGGGCTTCATGGCCGCCAAACGTGAGCGCACATGGTTCGACTACGGAGCCGTGACGGCTTCGCTCATCGGCGTTTCAATCCCAGTCTTCTTTCTCGGCCAGATTCTCAAGTGGGTGTTCGCGCTCAAGCTGAACTGGCTACCGACCATCGGTCGTCTTGCCCCCACGCGAGAGCTGGTGCATCACACCAACTTCAACGTCGTCGACAGCTTGCTCGCGATCGACGGAGGTGCATTGTGGGATGCCATCAAGCACCTCATCTTGCCCGGCATCGCGCTGGGCACCATCCCGTTGGCGATCATCGCGCGCATCACGCGCGCCTCGGTGCTCGAAGTACTCAACGACGACTACGTGCGCACCGCGCGCGCGAAGGGCTTACGCACCTCAACGGTGAACCGCGTGCACGTGCTGCGCAACTCGTTGCTGCCAATCGTCACAGTTATCGGTCTGCAAACCGGTCTGTTGCTGTCGGGCGCAGTGCTTACTGAAACCGTTTTTGCTTGGGGCGGCATGGGTCAGCTCATTGCTGGCGCCGTACTCGATAAGGACTACCCGGTGATTCAGGGTGGCGTGATGTTCTTGGCGATTGTGTTCGTACTCGTCAACCTTGTTGTCGACGTGTTGTATGCCTTCATCGACCCCCGGATCCGTGTGTCATGAGTGTGCTCACGCGTCGTCAGCGCGCCGAACAACTCAATGATCCCGATGTTGCGAACAGCCTCACCCGAGAGGCGTGGCGACGCATCCGTCAGAACCCACTGGCGATAGTGGGTGGGACCATCATCGTGTTCTTTGTGCTTATCGCGGTGTTCGCTCCGGTGCTTGCGCCGTTCAATCCGCGAAGCAACGCGTGGTTCGATCAGATCAGACCCACATCGATCCCTGGTCCATCGCGCGACCATTGGTTCGGGCTCGACGAAGGTGGGCGCGACGAACTGTCACGGCTCATCTTTGGCGCACGCGCCTCGTTGATGATTGGTGTGCTGTCGCTTGGCATTGGTGCCATTGCTGGCGCGTTCTTTGGTCTCGTCGCCGGTGCCTTTGGCGGATGGGTCGACTCGCTGATCATGCGCCTCACCGACATCTTGCTGGCGGTGCCCAGCCTGCTCTTAGCGCTCAGCGTGGCTGCGGTTATCGGGCAGAGTCAGACAGCCATCGTGGTTGCTGTGGCCGTACCCAACATTCCATTGTTCGCACGAATGCTGCGCAGCTCAATGTTGGGTGAGCGTCAAAAGGATTACGTCACCTCGGCAACGTCGGTTGGCGTTCGACGCCGATCACTCGTGATGCGTCATGTGGTGCCGAACTCATTGGCACCCATGTTGGTGCAGGCGTCGCTGGCGTTATCCACCGCAATCATCGACGCCGCAGCGCTGTCGTTCCTCGGACTTGGTTCGGCCGACCCAGGCGTGCCCGAGTGGGGTCGCATGTTGGCCAACACCACACGCTTGCTCAACGTGGCGCCGCACCTCGCGATCTTCCCTGGCGTGGCAATTCTCATCACTGCACTTGGCTTCAACCTGTTCGGCGAGGCCGTTCGCGAAGCACTCGACCCGAAGCTGAGAAGGTGATTCGTATGTCTGAACCATTGCTTGTCGTCGACGATCTTCACGTCACGTTCCAGATTCATGGCGGTCGCGCGGTGCGTGCTGTCGACGGTGTCAGCTTCGCCGTGCGCGCCGGCGAGACCGTTGGCATCGTTGGCGAGTCGGGTAGCGGCAAGAGCGTTACGGCTCTGGCGATTCTGGGTCTGTTGCCCAGCCGCGGCGTGACCACCAGCGGCAGTATTTTGCTCAACGGTCAACAGTTGCTCGGCGCCTCTGAGCACGACATGCAAGACGTACGCGGTCGGCGCGCTGCAATGGTTTTTCAGGACCCGATGACATCGCTCAACCCGGTGCTCACTGTCGGTCGTCAGCTCACCGAGACCATCACGCGTCACCTTGGCGTCAAACGCGATGCGGCGCGCGATCGCGCAGCCGAACTGCTCGACCGTGTGGGTATCCCCGAGCCACGTCAGCGACTGAAGAACTATCCGCATCAGCTCTCAGGTGGCATGCGTCAGCGCGTGATGATCGCGATTGCGCTCGCATCCGACCCGGCGCTCATCATCGCCGATGAACCAACCACAGCGCTCGACGTAACGATTCAAGCGCAAGTGCTCGAGCTGTTGCGCGAGGTCGTTCGCGAGTCGAACACGGCGCTCGTGATGATCACCCATGACCTTGGTGTCATCGCCGGAATCTGCGAGAGCGTCAACGTGATGTACAGCGGGCGCATCGTCGAGTCGAACGAACGGCATCACCTGTTTGCGAGCCCGCGTCACCACTACACCCGTGGCCTGCTCGCTTCGGTTCCGCGGCTCGATGGCGCGCAAGGCCGACTCGTGCCCATCCCCGGCTCGCCCAGCGATGTCATTGCGTGGTCCGAGGGTTGTGCGTTCGCGCCGAGGTGTCCAGCGGTTAGTGATGCCTGCCGTGGTCAGGCGCCTGAGCTCACCATTTCTCCCGATGACGACAACAACGGCACGCTTCGTTGCGTGCAACCGGCACCCGTGGGCATGCCGGTGTGGAGTGGTCGCTGATGCTTGAGGTACGCAATCTGCAGGTGCACTTCCCGATCAAGAAGGGACTCGTTTTCGACAGGACCGTCGGTGCCGTACGCGCGGTCGACGGAGTCGATCTCACGATCCCGCGCAGCACCACGCTGGGGCTGGTCGGCGAGAGTGGTTGCGGCAAGAGCACGGTGGGCAAAGCCATCCTGCGGCTCGTGCCGCTTACGGCCGGCACGGTCACCTTCGACAATCTCGAACTCTCGGCGCTGCAGAACGAAGAACTGCGCAAGGCTCGCCGCCATGTGCAGATGATCTTTCAAGATCCGTACGCGAGTTTGAACCCGCGCCAAAACGTAGAGAGCATCATTACCGAACCAATTCGCACGCATCAGTTGCGCACCGGTGCTGCCGTGCATCAGCGCGTGAACGAGCTGCTCGATTCGGTTGGTCTGCCGCGTGGTGCAGCGAGCCGCTATCCGCACGAGTTTTCTGGTGGGCAGCGCCAGCGCATCGGCATCGCGCGTGCCCTCGCTGCCGAGCCCGATCTCATCATCGCCGACGAACCCGTGAGCGCGCTCGACGTGAGCATTCAGGCCCAAGTGATCAACCTGCTCGCCGATCTGCAAGAGCAACTCGGGCTCACGTATCTACTGATCTCGCACGACCTTGCAGTGGTGCGCCATATTTCAGACACGGTTGCGGTGATGTATCTCGGCGCAATCGTCGAGACGGCGCCGGCCGAAGCGCTGTATACGAACCCGCGCCACCCGTACACGCTTGCGTTGTTGTCGGCCGTTCCCGTGCCCGACCCGGTTGTCGAAGACTCTCGCCACCGCATGGTGTTGCAGGGCGACTTGCCGTCGCCGTCCAACCCACCATCTGGCTGTCGTTTCCACACACGCTGTGTCTATGCGCAGAGCCGATGCGAGCAAGATCGCCCAGTGCTGCGCGAGCTTGCGCCAGGCCATCAGGTGGCGTGCCACTTCGCCGAAGAGATCGCCGTGTCGATATCTGCCACACGCGGTGGAGATGTCGTACTGTGACCGTCATGGAGACCCTGTCGTTTACGTGCCCGCGCTGCGCC
>JBAXER010000069.1:0-14776 GCA_037140375.1 Actinomycetota bacterium | reverse complement strand
GCCCTCGTAGCTCAGGGGATAGAGCATTGGTTTCCGGAACCATGTGCGGGAGTTCGAATCTCTCCGAGGGCGCTCTTCATCGTCGGTGATTCCTGTCGGGCCAATGGCCCCAGCCGCCGAGATAGTGGTTCGTCCCCCTCGGCGGTCGTAAGGTATGACCCGTGAATAGCACCAAGGCCCACATCGCCGCCCTCTCCCTGCTCGATCGCGCACTCATCGCGGTAACCGACGACGAGTTGGCAGCCCTACTCGCCGGCCTCCCCGAAGACCACACCACTGCGGTCAAGCGCATCTGCGACCTGCGCGACGAAGATGCCGATCTCGTCGAGGCCGTGCGCATTGCAGCGCACAAGGGTCGCCTCAACGGCGATTTGCAGCGCCTCGGCGTGGTGCTCTCCGATGCGTGCTTGGCCGATTGCCTCGAGCAGCTCGGCGACGCCGCCGACATGCCCACCGAAGAAGAACTTCAGGCAGTTATCCCCGGCCTCATCGAGCGTCACGGCCTCGGCATCGTGCGCGTCATGCTCGCTGCAACCGTGGTTGGCGAAGCCCCCGTATCGGCGATGATCGTTGGCTTGCTGAAGACCGACGAAACCGTGAAACTCGCTCCGGTAGAGCTCAAGCCATTGGCTCCACTGTTGCCACCAAAGGCCGACGACGAAGAGCGTCTGCGTCTGAAGGCACAGCGCAAAGAGCGCAAGGCCCAAGAGCAGGCCGAAGCAAAGCTGCGTCGCGACCAAGTCGCGCGCGCTCGCAACCGCGTCTAGCTGCTGCGAACCGCCGTGCCTTGCGCGGCGGCAATCGAACGTTCGTGATTGAGTAGCCACGACTTCGCATCGATGCCTGCGGCGAATCCGGTAAGAGAACCGTCGGAGCCCACCACTCGGTGACACGGCACCACAATCGACAATGGGTTGCGCCCGTTTGCCGCGCCCACTGCACGGGCCTTGCGCGAGTCGCCCATCCGCCGCGCCTGTTCGCCGTAACTCACGGTCTCGGCAAAGGCGATGGAGCGCAACGCCATCCATGCGGCCTGCTGGAACTCGGTGCCCTGCGGATCGAGCGCAAGGTCGAACTCGGTACGGGTGCCTGCGAAGTACTCGCTGAGTTGTTGACGCGTCGCGTTGAGCACGCCGTTGGGATCGATCTCGCCACCAACGCGATCATCGAGACGTACGCGGTTTGGCTTCTCTGTTTGCCAGAGCACAGCGCGCAGCCCAACATCGGATGCGACAAGCGTGAGCACACCGACCGGAGTCGACATCGTGGTTTCGTACAACATCGGTACCAACCCTTCTGTGTGACCGAGCGCAAGCACTACGCATCGGTGCGGTGTGATCAGCTCAGCTGGGCTTAGCTGGGCTCTTTGGGCAGACCCAACACTCGCTCGCCAACGATATTGCGCTGGATCTGGCTGGTGCCGCCCCAAATGGTCTCGCTGCGGCTGAAGAAGAACGAGCTCATCATCGGGCTCACTGGGTATCCGGGGCGACGCTTATCGCGTGCGGCGCCTGGCCACGCACCAGTTGTTGGGCCAGCGTCGACCAGCATTGCTCCAGCACCGGTGATGTCGAGCGCAAGCAGCATTGCTTCTTGGTGCATCTCAGACCAGTACATCTTGTTCGATGCACCGAGTGCAGCAACGCCAGCATCGCGGCTGTTGTTGAGCGTGGCGCTGAGCGAGCGCAAGCCGTTCACGCGCAGAATCTGAATCTTCGTATAGAACTTGACGAGGCGCTGGCGAATGTTGGGATCGTCGATGAGCCCGTTGCTCTTGGCCATCTCGGTCATCAACCGGTGCTCTTCTTCGAAGCGGCGGTAGCCAGTGGTTGCGCTCATGCCGCGCTCGAACGCAAGCGTTGAGTTGGCAACCTTCCAACCGTTGTTCACGCCGCCAACGACATTGTCCTTGGGGCAATGCGCGTTGTCGAAGAACACTTCGCAGAACTCGGCGGTGCCGTCGGGCTGGGTGATGCCGCGAACTTCGACACCGGGCTGATCCATTGGCACGAGCAGATACGAGATGCCCTTGTGCTTGGGCGCATCAAGGTCGGTGCGGGTGAGCAAGAAGCAGTAGTCGGCGTGATGGCCCTGAGTGGTCCACACCTTTTGGCCGTTAATGATCCACTCGTCGCCGTCGAGCACGGCAGAGGTCTTCAGGCTGGCGAGGTCGGAGCCCGAGTTGGGCTCAGAGAAGCCTTGGCACCATGACATCGTGCCATTGAGGATCTTGGGGAGGAAGTGCTTCTTTTGCTCCTCGGTACCCCACTGCAAAATCGTTGGGCCCACCAAGGTGTCGCCAAAAAAATCTGCGCGAAGTGGCGCTTTTGCCCGAGCAAATTCTTCGCTGAGCACAACGCCCTGCATTGTGCTGAGGCCCTTGCCGCCGTAGTCAATAGGCCAAGTGGCGCAGATCCAGCCACCTTCGAACAACGTTGACGGCCACGTAGCGTTGAACTCCTTGCGCTGCTCGGCGGTCATCTCGAAGCCCTTGTCGAACCAGCCAGCAGGCAGGTTTGTCTCGAGCCAACCTCGGATCTCGGTGCGGAATGTCTCGTCGGCGGTGGAATAGCTCAGGTCCATTTCACGAGTTTGGCCGACAACGCGCTTCGGTTCCAAGCGGAGCCGAAAATGTGCCAGATCCTGTTTACACACCGTTCACACGGCACACACCGACACGTAACGGCAGACCCGTACGGTATGACTCGTAGTACAGCCCGCTCTTGGCTCACCCTTACCAGTGTCTACCGTCCCCCCGGCGGCCGCTGGATGCCAAGAGCGGGCTGCCTGCTTTTTCTCGTAGCGCACACAGCTCGTCCAGCGAGCTGCCGCCCTGCCCCGCCGCTTGATTTCGGCAAACAAACGCGCACTGTCACCACCTTCGAAAACGGCCATCGTGAAGCGTTTGTCAAGGCGTGCGACCAGCCGTACGGACGAAACCACTCTCCGTGAATCACTACCACTCTGCGTGGGAGGTCTGGTAATGTGCCAGCAGTCATTCACTTCGAGAGGGATTCGCGATGGACATCACCGACCTACAGCACGGCCGACTGGTTCACGGTCACCAAGTCGACACCACTGCCGCACGCGAGCATCAGCGCCAACGTCGCCTCACCCGCTTGGTCGTTGCCTTCGGGCTTCCGCTGGCATGGATTTGGTATCGCGAACTCACCGGCAATCCAGTGAGCCCAGGTCTGCCGAGCATCGTGCGCAGCAGCCCCGAGTTGTCGTTGCTCGTCGTGCTGCTCGTGTTGATGGCCGCAATGACCCTCATCCCCTACCTCGGGGCCGGCAAGTCGCCACACACCATGCTGCGAGCATCAGACTCGAAGATCCGCTTGGCCGATGTGGTCGGCGCCGAGGCCACCCGACGCGAGGCCATCGACACGTTGAACCTGTTCCTCAACCATCAGACATTTGCCGACGAACTTGGTGGCTCGCCTCGCCGTGGTGTGCTGTTTGAAGGACTACCCGGCACCGGCAAGACCTACCTCGCCAAGGCACTCGCAGCCGAAGCCGGCGTTCCGTTCCTGTTCGTGTCGGCGAGCGAATTTCAGTCGATGTTCTTCGGTCAGACGAACAAGAAGGTTCGCTCGTTCTTCAAGGCCATGCGCAAAGCCGCTCGGGCCGAAGGTGGCGCCATCGGCTTCATCGAAGAGTTCGACGCCATCGGTGGAGCCCGCAGCGGGATGAGCTCGAACTCATCTCGTGAAGGCAGCGTCGGCATTGTGAACGAACTGTTGGTGCAGATGCAAAGCTTCGATCTGCCCACCGGCTGGCAGAAAATGAAGAGCAAGTGGATCGACCGCGTGAACTCATTGCTGCCAGAAGGCACTGCCATTCCTCGTTCGAAGCCCACAACTGCAAACGTGTTGCTCATCGCCGCCACCAACCGCGCCGCCGACCTCGACCCCGCGCTGCTGCGCCCAGGTCGCTTCGATCGAGTCATCCACTTCGACCTTCCGCCGCATTCAGATCGCGTCGAGATCGCCGAGTACTACTTGAACAAGAAGTCGCACACCCCTGCCGTCACCGCCAAGGCGATTGCCGACCTGTCCGCTGGCTACACCCCCGTTCGCATCGAGCGAATTCTCGATGAGGCATTGATCATTGCGCTGCGTCATGGTCGGCGGGCAATGACGGTTGAAGACGTAATTGAGGCACAACTCATCACCGACGTGGGCCTGTCGCACGAAGTTGGCTATCACCCCGACGAGCGGCGCCGAGTGGCTGTTCACGAAGCGGGCCACGCGCTCACCGCTGCAGTTGCGGGCCGCGACATTCGCATCGCGTCGATTCTGCGCCGCGGTGGTGCGCTCGGACTTGTGTCGCACACCGAAGCCAACGAGCGCCACCTGCGCACCCCGACCGAAGCGTTCAACTTGATGGCAATCGCGCTCGCCGGACGCGCCGCAGAGATGCAGGAATTCGGTGAGGCCAGCAGCGGAATCGCATCAGACCTTCAGGTGGCCACCACGATCGCTGCCCAACTTGTTGGCCAGCTTGGTGCCGGCGACAGCTTGATCAGCCTTGAGGCAGCCGCGATGCCAACCGCCGCCAACTTGGTGGCCAAGGTGTTGGCCGACGAAGCGTCACGCAAAAAGGTGGACCAGATGTTGTTCGACGCCGCCGACGCGGCAGCGTGTCTAGTGCTTGAGCATCGCTACGCGTTGATCAATCTCACCAACGCGTTGCTCGACTACGACGAGCTCACCGGTGCCGAAGTGAAGGCCATCGTGGTCGAAGCGGTGCGGGCCACCACGGCCTAACAAACGCAGCAGCTGATCAGTTCGCGACAGCTGCTTGCATCGCCGACCACACACGCTGCGAGGTACACGGCATATCGATGTGGCGCACACCGAGGTGCGCCACTGCGTCGACGACAGCGCTCTGCACAGCGGGGGTGGCACCAATGGTGCCGCTCTCGCCGATGCCTTTGGCACCGAGGTCGTTGAGTGGCGACGGAGTTTCGGCATGCACGGTTTGGAAGCTCGGCAACTCGGCGGCCGACACGATGCCGTAGTCGGCGAAATTAGAGGTGAGCGGGTTGCCGTCGGCGTCGTAAACGAACTCCTCGAACAACGCTTGGGCGACGCCCTGGGCAAGGCCGCCGTGGATCTGACCTTCGGCCAGCAACGGGTTGATAATCGTGCCCGCGTCGTCGACCGCAACGAGTTGACGCAACACAGCGCGGCCGGTCTCGGTATCGAGCTCGACCACAGCAAGGTGCGCACCCGACGGGAAGCTGCCGCCGGCCTGTTCGAAGTCGCCCTCGCCGAACAGCGTGAGGCTTGAGGTCTGTGCCGCAGCGACAATCT
This sequence comes from Actinomycetota bacterium, assembly GCA_037140375.1. Lineage (GTDB taxonomy): Bacteria > Actinomycetota > Acidimicrobiia > Acidimicrobiales > Ilumatobacteraceae > WLMZ01. The sequence goes on along the minus strand of JBAXER010000069.1, from coordinate 9,458 downwards.
CGGTCCATGTTCGGCTGATTGCTGGCGCTCCGGCGACGTGGAAGACACCATCAGTGATGACGACGTCGGCAACATCGGCTTCGAGCAAACGTGCCGCAACCGAGCGCGCCTGATCGGCAACCAACGTTGCTGCTCTGGCAACGTTGGTGCCGCCCAATTGCACCGAGCGAGACCCGCCGGTAACGGACCCACGCGCGACCAGATCGGTGTCGCCATGAATCACCGTGATGCTGTCCATCGGCACGCCCAATGTGTCGGCAACGAGCATCGCCCACGTAGTGCGATGGCCCTGGCCATACGGCGTTGTGCCGGTGACCACGCGTACTGCAACGCCGTCGCCGGTTGCCGATGGGGTGACCTCGACCTGTCCGAGCTCACCGCCACCCGACATCGCAGTGACCTCTACGTAGACCGATACGCCGATGCCCAACTGCACGATGTCGCCACGATCTCGTCGCTGCTGCTGCTCGGCGCGCAACGCTGCGTAGTCGACCGCAGCAAGCAACTTGTCGAGACCACCTTCGTAATCGCCGCTGTCATACGTGGTGCCGGTAACGGTGGTGAAAGGGAACCGATCGGCGGCGATGAGATTGCGGCGACGCACCTCTACCGGGTCCATACCAATCTCGGCGGCAAACAGGTCCATCGCCCGTTCGATTGCGGCAGCAGCTTCGGGACGACCCGCTCCACGGTACGCAACGATGGGAACTGTATTGGTCACTACCGCTGTTGAGCTGAGCTCGGCAGCAGCGATGTCGTACACACCCGTGAGCATCATGCGGGTCATGAACGGCAAGATCGCCCCGATACGCGGAAAGGCGCCAGCATCTTGCACGACATCGAGTTGATATGCCGTGACACGGCCATCACGCGACCCACCGATGGTGAGCTTCTGCGTCTGCGCACGACCATGTCCCAGACCGTTCATGCTCTCGCTGCGCGTCTCGGTGTAACGCACGGGTCGACCCACGGCGCGGGCAAGCCACGGCACCAGTGTCTCTTCGGGATAGACCGACGCCTTGGCACCGAATCCGCCACCGACATCGGGAGTGATTACCCGCACCATCGCAGGGTCGAGCGAGTACCACTCGCAAAGGCGCTCTTGCACAGGGTGCGCGCCTTGGCCGGAGTGCCAATGAGTGAGGCGACCATCGTCTTCCCAGCGACTTGCAGAGACGCGTCCCTCTAGCGGCGATGGGGCAACGCGTTGATTGACGATGTTTGCGGTGACTACGACTTCGCAGTCGCTGAAGTCGACCGGCGCCGCTGCGGGAATGCTCATGCAAACGTTAGAACCGTGGCCAGGAAACAGCAGCACCTCGTCGGTGAGGGCTTGTGCGACCGTAATGACTCCGGGCAACACGTCGTACGAAACGATGACCATTTGCACCGCGTCGGTTGCCTGCTCGCGTGTCTCAGCGACGATGGCCACGATGGGTTCGCCCACATAACGAACGGTGTCGGAGGCCAGCGCGAAGCGTGGGCAGCTGGTGGGCAAAAACGGGAGGTCGATCGGAAAGGCACCGAGATCGATGTCGCTGTTCACGAAGACGCCAAGAACCCCGGGGGCTTGGCGCGCCTCGGCGGTATCGATGTCGGTGATGCGCGCATGGGCCATCTGCGACCGCACATAGACCACGTGGGAAGCGCCTTCGAGCTGAAGGTTGTCGATAAACGTGCCGTGACCTGTAAGCAGCGCCGGGTCCTCACCACGGACAACCCGCTGACCAACTATCCCCATCGCGTCGACTCCTCTTTCATGTGGTTTGGGTTCAAAAAAACGCAGACGTAGGCACGAACCAATGACAACGCCTAGATTCACATCATGACTTTGACTGAATCGGCACCACCAAAAGCAGAACGTTGGACTGCGCAGTGGAAGGAACTCTACGCCGAAGTCGTAACCACCGGCTTGTGCACCGGCTGCGCAGGCTGCGTCGTGACATGTCCTCACGACGTCATCGGTTACGAACACTCCGAAGGCAAGTACTTGCCGTTTCACCTCGAAGAAGAACTCGGTCTCGACAACTGCACCCACGGTGAAAAGGGTTGCACCACGTGCACCCGAGCGTGCCCACGTTTTCGTGCGTGGGAGCCAGCCGCCGACATGCACCTGTTCGGTCGCGTGCGTGAGCCCGAAGAGATGGGCGGCATCTGGCGTGCGCTGTATCTCACCCGCGCCAGCGACGACATGGTCCACAAGATCGGCCAAGACGGCGGCCTCGTCTCGGCAATGCTCATCTGGCTGATGGAGCACGACTACATCGAAGCAGCGATGGTCAGTGGCGTCGAGCCCGACGATGCATGGAAAGCCAAGCCCGTGCTGGCGCGCAACACCGCCGAAGTGCTCGCCACCGCTGGCAGCCGCTACACGTACTGCGCCAACCCGCTCGCCTTGCGTGATGCCAAAGAGCAAGGCCTCTCACGCCTCGCTTTGGTGGGCATGGGCTGTCAGACCTCGTCGCCTCCAATCATGTGGGATCGCAAGGCCGGCAAGGTCTCGAAGCCGTTCGTGTTCAACATTGGGCTGCTCTGCTCGAAAACATTCGACGACGCCATCTTCCCCGAGTTGTTCGAAGCCAAGTACGGCCTCAAGAAGGCCGACATGGTGAAGATGAACATCAAGGGCGTGTTCCAGATTTGGATGAAGGACGGCTCGTACCACGAGATCGATCTCAAGGAATGCCACAAGTGGACCCGCGAGGGTTGCAAGAGCTGTCCCGACTTCTCTGCCGAACATGCCGACGTATCAACGGGCGGCATTGGCGAAGACAACGACTGGACCCTCACCATCGTGCGCACCGAGTTGGGTGAAGAAGTCATCAACCGCATGATCGCCGACGGTTCCATCATCGCTCGACCAGCGCAAGACGATAAAGAAGCAATGCGCCTTTTGCGCCTGCTGTCGATTGTGAGTCGCCGTCGCTGGCCAGAGTTCGCCGACCGCGCACCTTCGGTTGGTGTGCCACCTCCGAAGAAGAAGGCCGACGCACCGGCTCCTGCCCCGGCCGCGCCGTAGGCCCTTCGTCAGCACTGGTTCCACGCGCTCGCACCAAAGAACTACGGCAGGGCCATGCCAGACTTACGCCTATGCCCTTGCACCCCCAAGCTCACGTATTGATTCAGGCCCTCGCCCAACTCGGCTTTCCGCCCCTTGAGTCAGGGACCCCGCAGCAGGCTCGCGACGGTCGTCTCGCTCGCGGTGTGGCGCCTGCAGAGCACGTACACGAGGTTCGCGATCTCGACGCCGGTGGGGTTCCTGCTCGCTTGTACCGCCCAAGTGCGGCAAGCGACCTTGGTTTGCTGGTCTATTTCCACGGTGGCGGTTGGGTCATCGGCGACCTCGAGTCACACGACAATGTGTGTCGCTCACTTGCGAATCGCAGTGGCCATGCGGTGCTCAGCGTCGATTACCGCCTCGCCCCCGAGCACCCGTTTCCGGCGGCACTGGGCGACTCCATCCAGGCCACCCGCTGGGCTCATGCCAATGCTGCCGAACTGGGTTGCGATGCAAACCGCATCGCTGTCGGCGGAGACTCTGCCGGGGCCAACCTGGCTGCGGTCGTCGCTCAGATCGCACCGATTCCGCTCTGCCATCAGATGCTCATCTACCCGGTCACCGATTGCCGCCGCGTCTCAGCGTCGTACTCCGAAAACGCCACGGGCTATTTCCTCACCGCTGCGGCCATGGAGTGGTTCGTCGACCATTACCTGTCGGGCGGCCAAGGCTCGCCCGAAGACCCACGCGTCTCGCCGTTGTTGGCCGACGACGCAACGCTGCGGGCTACCCCGCCAGCGCTCGTGATCACCGCCGAGTTCGATCCATTGCGAGACGAAGGCGAGCAGTACGCCACTCGTCTCGCAGACCTCGGTGTCGCTACCACGCACGTTCGTTTCAGCGGAATGATTCACGCCTTCTTCAGCATGCCCGAGATGATCGACGACGCAAAGGTTGCCCACGCCGTAGCCGCCGAAGCATTGAAAACAGCCTTCAGCAAATAGCGATCAGCGTGCGCCGAGCACAAGGGCTCGGGTGAACACCGCATCGAGCATTGGTTCGGTCAAGCGACCGGTGAAGGTGTTTTGCTGGCTCGGATGAAACGAACACAGCAACGTGAGCCCCGAATCGGTGCTCGCCTCAACGAGATGCCCAAACTTGGGTCGCGGCCGAACCCCAAACTCTGAGCACGCCGCCTCATACGCGAACCCACCAAGGCACACCACCACCTTGGCGTTGCGCAACAACGCGAACTCGCGCTGCAAGAACGGCCGACACGAGTCACGCTCGCTGGTCTCGGGCTTGTTGCCGGGAGGCGCGCATTTCACGGCAGCCGTAACCCACGCATTGGCGAGTTCGAGTCCGTCGTCGCGACCGTGCGACAACGCCTGATTGGCCAAGCCTGCCTTGTGCATCGCGCGGAACAACCAATCGCCGCTGCGATCGCCCGTGAACACCCTGCCGGTTCGATTCGCTCCGTGCGCGGCGGGGGCCAAACCCAACACGATGATCGATGCCTTTGGGTCGCCGAAGCCCGGAATTGGCCGACCCCAATACTCTTCGTCGCGATACGCAGCCCGCTTGTCGATAGACACCTGCTCGCGCCATTCAACGAGCCGCGGGCACGCATGACAGTCGATCACGCGGCGACGCAGTTGGTCGAGGGTCTTCGACGTGTCCGAAGTTGCAGAACTCATCCCGCCGACAGTAGGCCGTATTCACCGAACCATGGCTAAATTTGCAGGTACATGCCGAAGAAGCCTCCCGCCGGTCCGTCGCCAACGCTTGTGTTGTTGGTTCGTCACGGACAGACCCCAACCACGGGCAAGTTATTGCCCGGCCGCGCCAGCGGTCTTCACCTTGCCGATCAGGGTCGTGCTCAAGCCCAAGTGGCCGCCGATCGCATCGCCGGCTTGACCAAGGTCGACGCCATCTATGCATCGCCGCTCGAACGGGCCCGCGAAACCGCAGCACCCATTGCGAAAGCACTTGGCCAAAAGGTGCGCATCGATAAAGGTCTCCTCGAGTGCGATTTCGGCGACTGGACTGGTGCCGAACTCTCGGCGCTGATGAAGTTGCCCGAATGGACCACCGTGCAGCGGTCGCCTTCCACCTTCCGCTTTCCCAACGGCGAGAGCTTTCTTGAGATGCAAACTCGCATGGTCAGCACGCTCGACCGGTTGCGCGCCGCTCATCCCGGCGGAACCATTGTGTGCGTGTCGCACGCCGACCCAATCAAGGCCGCCGTCGCGCACGCCATGGGCACTCACATCGATCTGTTCCAGCGCATCGTGATCTCCACGTGCTCGATCAGCGCCATTGCATACTCCACCGGCGGGCCAATCGTGCTCAACGTCAACTCAACCGGCGGCTCGCTCAGCGACCTACGGCCAAGCTGAGACCGCCACCACATGGGAGTCTTCTTTCAGTTCGACGACGTTGATGCCTTCACCACGGTGACGCAAGGCGCTCCGGGTCAGCGCGTGTTCTTTCTATACGCACGCCAAGGCAACATCAGCGTTGCCGTGAAATGCGAAAAGCAACAAGTGGCCGCCATCGCCGACTTTCTGCGTAGCGCAATGGCCGACCTCGAGCCCTCAACAGAACTGCCACGGTCACTCTCGTTCGAGACTCCGCCGCCGTTTGAGGCAGCGTTCGTGCTCGGCCCAATCGCGCTCGGTTACGACCGCGAGAACGACCGACTCTTGGTCCAACTCGAAGAGGTCATCACTGTCGACGAAGACGGCGAACCCGACGAAGAAGCCTTTGACGATCGCGGCCAAGTGCGTGTGCTGCTGCAGCGCGATCAAGCGTTAGCTTTCTGCGCACACACCGAATCGGTGGTATCGGCGGGTCGGGCGCCGTGCGCGTTCTGCGGTAGGCCGATGGAACCCAACGGGCACCCATGTCCAACGATGAACTAATCCACGACCTGCTCAACTCGGGCGAGATCGAGATCGTTGGCCGCATGCCCTGGAGCAGCAACGCCACATTCTTGGTGAACCTCACCAGCGAGCACGGCGCGGGCCAAGCGATTTACAAACCCTTGCGCGGCGAACGACCACTCTGGGATTTCGAACCTGGGCTCCACCGCCGAGAGGTAGCCGCATACCGACTCAGCGAGGCAATGGGATTTGGGGTTGTGCCCCACACCGTGCTTCGCGAAGGGCCCGTCGGCGAAGGCTCGATGCAATGGTTCGTCGAAGCCGATCACCAAGAGCACTACTTCACCATTTTCGAAAAACGCGAAGACTTGCACGACCAACTTCGATTGATGGCTGTGCTCGACATCGTGGCCAACAACACCGACCGCAAGAGCGGCCATTGCTTGCTTGGCTATGACGAACGAGTGTGGGGCATCGACCATGGTCTGTGCTTCGCTGCCGAGTTCAAACTGCGCACGGTGATCTGGGAATTTGGTGGCGAACCGCTACCCGACGATTCCATTGCACCATTGCAGCGTCTACTCGAAGGCGTTCCGCTCGAGATTGCTGCGCTGTTGATCGATGAAGAAGTGCTCGCGATTCAAGAGCGCGCCGAATGGCTACTGCAGCAAGGCGAGTTCCCTATCGACGAATCCGGACGCAGGTATCCGTGGCCTCTGGTCTAGAGAGCATCGACGAGCCGCTCGACGCACTCATCACCGCTGCCGATCTCGATGGCCTCGTTCGGCTCATCGACTCACGCTGCGCGTCAGCCAACTGGGAAGGGCTGTTGCATCTACGCGACCGAGCCCGATGGGCCGTGTCTACCGGTCGTCAACTCTGGCCCGCCGCCACGCTGGCCGAGTACCGCCTCGCCCTGCTCGCACCCGCCGAGTGGGCCGCAAAGGTGCTCGACGAAGACACCGGCAAGTTCAGCATCGGCCCGCTCACCGAGGTGATCGCGCAGGCCCATACGTGGCAGTCGCTCGCACCGTTGCTGCCCGCCGGACCACGCGCCGCGTTTGTGGCGCACGAGCGCGTGATACGTGGCGAAGTAATCGATTCGTCAGAGTTGCCCGATGTGCTTGAGATGCCCTTCGCATTGCAGCCATGGGAACCCGAGTATCCAGTTGCGGTGTACGAGTCCGACTCGGCCACGTTTGAGGCGCCGGCGTTGCCCGCCTCGGCAAGTGAACTCGCTCTGCAGTTCGACCGCAGTGGCGCGCCGAGCTACGTAGAGATCATCGACGACGACGATGTGGCGCTCGCTGTTCGCCAACTTGTCGAAGCATGGACCGCCGAATCAAACGGCAAGGCCGAAGTGGTGTGTGTAGAAGGCAGCGCCATCGATGCAGTATCAGCCCTCGGCATCTCACGAGGTCACATCACCGCGATCACACCGGCGCACGCGCTGCAATGGCTCACATGGGCTGGCGCCAGCGGCGGAGCATTCGGCCGACGCCGAGGCACCGCACTCGGACGCTTTGGTGCGTGGTGGCTCGTGGCTGCGCTCGCAGGCATCAGCAACGATTGGCCAACGAATCCCGACGTGCTCGGGGCGTTCGCCAGTGAGTTGCAATGGTTCTGGTGGGACGCCGCCGAGCCGGCGCTGGGCTGGCAGTTGCAGCTTGCCGTCGAGTTGCCCGCAGAGGGCCTTGCGTGGGCCATCAGCGCCCGCGACGCTACCTAGACCCAAACTTGTTGGCCCCCGGGCTCAATCAGGGAGTGAGCGACCCAAAGACGTCGACGATCACGTGGGTCTTCACCGAGGTGAACACGCACAGGGTTCCGGCCGACGACACCGCCGAGATCACCAGGTTCGGCAAGGTCTGGCCACTCGCGTAGTTCACGTTGGACACATTGGGGCGCACGCCGCCGCACGGGTACACCGTGACGAAGCCACTCAACGCCGGGCCATCAACGGTCACGTTCAAGATCACGGCTGCGGGCGACGCGGCGAGGCCGGCCCGGCCGCCGACGTCGAGCACCAACGTGGTGTTTGCCGAGCGCACGCCCTCGCCAGCAAATTGTTGATCGACGGTGAACAGCCCGGGTCGGGTATCGAGCAACCGTGCCGGCTGAGCCAGCGGCGCAAACTTGCCCGCCGACAACTCGCCGAACGTGTCGATGATGACGTGGGCCCCACCCGACGAGAACACGCACAACGAACCGTTGGCCCCAAGCGCTGTGACTACTGCGTTGGCAACGGTGACGCCGGGAACGTAGTTGAGATTCGAAGTCTTCGGTTGCTCGGTGCCGCACGCCCACAGCGTGAGATAACCGTTTGTGGTGGCGCGATCGATGGTCACGTTGAGCACTGCCGTCTGACCTGATGAGCTCATTGCACCTCGCCCTGCGACCGGCACCTCAAGGGTCGAGCCGGTAGTCATCGCCCCGCCTCCGGTCATTTGTCCATCGGTGGTTGGTTCGCCAGGGCGCGTGTCGAGCAGGCGGGCAGGCGCTGGCACCGGCGTGAACGTGGTGGACGACAACACCCCAAAGACGTCGACCACAAGATGGGTCGGCGACTGGTTATAGATGCAGATGCTTCCGGTGACGCTGAGCTTGGTGACAACGCTGTTCGAAATGATCTGACCGGCACGCACGTTGAGGTTCGATGTGCTTGGCCGCTGACCACACGGATACACCGTGATGAAGCCCTCGCCGAGCGCAACTGCAGTGACGTTGATGGCCACCGACCGAGCGTTGGCTGGCACCACACCGCGCCCTGCGATCTGCACCTCAAGAGTCGAATCGTTGGGCCGTAGACCGCGTCCGGCTTGCTGGCCGTCGATGGTGGTCATCCCGTCGCGAGTATCGACAAATCTTGCTGGCAATGCCGACACGACGGCTGGCAACGGCGGCGGCACCACGTTTGGCGTGAGCTGTACGTAACCAGGATTCGCGCTACCCGCCATTGCGGCATCGACCGCTGTCCAGGTAGCGGCATCGTCGTTACCGAGCGCCCAAAAGGCAACTCCGCCAATGCCTTTCGATTTGGCCAGAGCAATGCGCGCGTACACACCATCGGGATCCATGTAGAACACCGTGTGGGCCACGTTGCAACGCACGCTGACGCCATTGATATCTGGTCCGCCGATTGAGTCGGTATACGTAAACGTGCGCTCTTGCAGCGACCCGTTCCACAGCGGCGTGGCGCCCTTGCGTTGTGCCAAGGCCGGGAACTGCGAGGTCTCGTAACTCTTCTTCGAAAGCTTCATGTCGGAGGGCACTACCAGTGGGCAACTGCCATCGACATTGGTAATCCAGTCGGTGCCATACAACGGAATGCCCATCACGATCTTGGTGGGCTGACCCGACACGGCGATGGCGGCATCGATGCTGTTGCTGACCCACAGGTATGGCGCCATCGGGCCAGCAGAACTGGTGCTGTACGAATAGGTCATCACCCTGATGCGATCGACCATCTGCCCGAGCATTGCGTAGTCGTATACCCAGTAGCCGCTGATGCCCGAGGTGCCACCGTCGTAGATGGGCGGCACGCTGACTTCGAGTGTCTTGCCAAGCGAGTGCAA
>JBAXER010000068.1:0-14900 GCA_037140375.1 Actinomycetota bacterium | reverse complement strand
CTGCCCGGTTTGTTGAAGACAACAGGTTGAGGGTCGACCAAAAGTCTTCAACAAACCGTTTGTTGAAGGGAAGCGGTGGTGGACTACGCGACGTGCTCGGCGGCGGCCTCGGCCTGCAGCGTGTGCCGCAGACGCTGGGTCAACACCAAGTAGACCGAGCCAGCGAGGCCCGCAGCCGCGGCGAACACGGTGATCGCCCAGCGCACACCAAGCGCCTGCGAGGCCACCCCGGCAAGCGCACTGGTGATGGCCAGAATCAAGGTGACCAGAGCGAAGTCGCCGGCAAGTATGCGGCCGCGCATTGAGTCGTCGCTGCGCACCTGCAGGCCAAAGGTAGACAAGGTCCATTGTGCACCCCCACCAAGGTGTGCTAGCGCCACAAAACCCGCTGCCATCAACAGATAGGGCGACCAGGCGGCCAGCGCGTAACAGGCCGCAAATCCGCAGCCGGAAACGCCGCAGACGAGGAGCACGCGTGATAGGTCTTTGCCGACGAAACGAGACGCAAGGATTGGGCCTAAGCCGGCACCGACTCCGCGGGCCCCGATCATTACGCCGCGTGCTCCATCGCCTCCGTGGAACACATCGCTGGCAAGCACTGCCAACTGACTGACGACTCCGGACCCAACGGCAAATGTGGCTTTCGAGGTGAGCAATGCCAGTAACACCGGGTCACGTCGCGCTTGGCTGATGGCCTCGCTCATATCGGCCAATGGACGCATGCGCTGTCGCGCTGCATGAGCCCGGGCCTCTTGCATCGCTCCACGCACGATCATGATCAAGGCCGCCGCGACAACGAATGAGATGGCATCGGCGATGAACGCGGCACGACGCCCGAAGGCTGCGCTGAAGGCTCCACCGAGCGACGCGCCAACTGCCAACATCACGCCCCAACTCGAACCAAACAACGCATTGGCGCGACCCAACTCGTCGGCGTCGGTGGCCAGGTTCGGCACTGCAGCTTCAATGGCTGGGCGCACGAATGCGGCCAGGCCTGAGATCACCGACTGGGCAGCAAACGCAACCCAGATATGGCCGGGGCCAGCGGACAACAAACCGAGCGCCGCAACTGATTGGAGCAGCGAGACGACAATCAAGATCTTTTTGCGGTCGAACCGGTCGGCCGTTGAGCCCGCTATCGGCGACATCAAAAACGATGGAAGTGAGAACGCCACCAGCAACATCGAGACCAACAACTTCGAGTGGGTCACATCGTCGATGAGTCCGGCTAACGCGACATATGTGAACCAGTCGCCGAGGTAACTAATGATTTGAGCGATGAACAACAGCCGCAGATTGCGGTTGTCACGCAGAACCGCAATCACTTGCGTACAGCGAGCAATCGATCGATGGTTCGCTCGGCTTCGGCCACCATCGACCGCACGATGTCGCCCGCTGGAATCAGTTCGTTGATTGCGCCAACGCCCTGACCGGCAGGCATGAACTCTTTGTTGGCCTCAACCACGGTGCCCGATGGATAGCCGAGGTGGTTCACCCCTGAGCGAGTTGAAACACCCGCCTGAGCCGGAAACGGCTTGAGCTCTTCGGGGTGCTCTTCGAAGTGGTTGGTCCAATCGTTGCGCACCACTCGGCATGTCTTACCGGTGTAGCTGCGGCTGATGACGGTGCCGTCTTCGCCCAAAGCGAGGAGTGCCTCCTTGTAGCCGTTGACGGCTTGTGCCTCGGGGGTGGCGATGAACCGCGTGCCCACCCACACACCATCGGCGCCGAGCGCCAACGACGCAGCCAGACCGCGGCCATCGAAGAGTCCGCCAGCGGCGACGACTGGCACCTTGTGGCCAACCGCGTCGACCACCTGCGGCACGAGCGCCATCGTGGCCACCGTGCCGGTGTGCCCGCCAGCCTCGGTTCCTTGGGCCACCACAAAGTCGCACCCACTGGCTACGGCAGCCACAGCGTGGCGAACTTTGCCCGCCATGCTGCCCACCAAAATGTTGTGCGAGTGCAACAGGTCGATGACCTCGCGCGGCACACCGAGGCCGGCAACGAAGATGCGCGCGCCACCATCGATGACGGCTTGAATACCAGCTTCAACTTGGCCCGCGAACGCGGTGAGTAGATCGACGCCGAATGGCTTGGCCGTGAGCGCGCGCACCTTGGCCATCTCAAGCGGAAGTTCGTCGGGGCCCATCGTGCTTGCCCCAAAGGTGCCGATGCCACCGGCTTCGCTGACGGCAGCAACCAACTCGTGGTAACTCACGCCGCCCATACCGGCCAGCATGATTGGGTGCTCGATTTCCAAGAGTTCGGTGAGGCGTGTTTGCATAGCTGCAACCGTACCCTCGGGCATTGGTTCGAACGAAGCGACTCGGGCGGTCAGTCGGCGAAAGCGCCGGGCCGCCGCAGCAATCGACGATGCCAGCGTGATGGCGTGAGCAGCACGGCGCGTGGTTCGTCTTCGAACATCCATCGCGCAAAGTTGCGGCGAGTCCATGCGTTGAGACCAACGACACGAACAGCGCCACGCGCACCCCATCGTTTGGCTAAGACCCGGCTGAGCGCCAGCGACATCTTGTGATCGGCAAACAGGTGATGGCGAATGTCGTGTTCGTATCGCGCCCGCACCATTGCTGGCGTGAGCGTGTTGGGACTGAGGATCGCTTCGGCGGCGAGGCGGCCGGTGAGCAACGCTTGACCGATGCCTTCACCGGTGAGCGCGTCGGTTGCTGCCGCTGCGTCGCCCACGAACAACACGCGATCGTGAGTGAGAACGGTCTGATCGATGCGAGCCGGAATCGGCCATGCAGTGTGGCGACCCTCGAGCACAGCGCCTTCTCCGAGTGCCTCGCGAATGTGTGGGCGGCTGAGCAGATCGGGCCACAGCGCATTCATCTGTTGCACCTTGATGGTGCCGCCACGGAGCACGCCGAATCCAATGTTGACGCGGCCATCGGGAAGCGGAAATGACCACGTGTAGCCGGGCAAGATGTCGGCATCGAACCACACGTAGAGTCGGTCCTTCGCGGTGCCGGTGACATTGTTTGCGTACTGACGAAAGCCGTGCCACTCGCCGAGATACCCGGCCTCGCCAACGCCGAGTGCTTTACGCACCGGCGACCACATGCCGTCGGCAGCGATCACGTAACGAGCGCGTACCAAACCGACGTGTTCAATGTCGACCACGATGTGTTGAGGCGTTTGCTCAACGACGCCGATAAACCCGTGGCCATCGAGCACCGTTGCACCTGCAGCGCGGGCGTGTTCGAGCAGCGCGTTGTCGAGTTCGATGCGAGGCGTGATGGCAGCGAACTGCCCGGCGCCGGTGAGCGGTAGACAAACCTCGCGACCGCTTGGTGACCGCAACCAGGCGTGTTGCACGTGTGTCCAACTCGGTACCGACGACGGTGCGAAATGCAGCAGCTCGAGTTCGCGCAGGGCAAGTGTGGTGAGGCCATCGCCGCAGCACTTGTCGCGCGGAAAGACCGCCTTATCGACCACGATGACATCGCGACCCGCAGCGGCCAACATGCGTGCAGCGGCCGACCCTGCGGGCCCAGCGCCAACGATGAGTACCTCGGTGTCGAGCATCGGTCGATCGGGCGCGGTGTCGGTGGGGGCAGTGTCGATCACGGTTTGAAGGCTACGGGGCGACGCGGCCGAGGCGCTGCGCGTGGTACACGCCGTTTTCGGGCGGCATCCCCATCCACGCGAACCGTTGCGCATTCACGCGCTCTCGCAGCCCCGAGCCGAGTAGCCGATACATGTGGTCGCCGGGGCAGGTGGTGAACGACATATCGCGATGGCCCGCAATAGTGGGAGTTGTCACCAATGCCCCAGCCTTGTAGCGCCCCGAGCCTCGCGAGATGAACGATGTGGTGGCATCGGGGTAGGTATCGATTGCGTAGCGAGTGCCGAGCCAGGCCAGCACCTTGACCAACGAATCGAGCATCGCGGCAGTGGGATCGGTGACGGTGAAGTCGCCCACGAGACACACGAGTTGGGCAAAGCCTTGGCTGCCGCCGGTTGCATCGGCCCGTACGGGGCCCGCCAGCGACCCGGCTCGTCCCTCCCACACAACGCCGTCGTGATCGACGAAGAACTCGTAGCAAACATCGGGCCATCCCTTGGCGGCGCTGGTGTGCCACGAATACGTAGAGCGAATCACCTGGCGCGCCCCGCCTGCGCCGTAGTTGTTGGGCGAAGCGGTGTGATGCACCAGCAAGAACTGTGGAGTCTCGGGCAGTATCGCCGGCTTCGGAGGCAGGTCGGCGCCCCATGCGTCGCGCGGGTTCACGAACAAACCGGGCATCACTTCTACCGGTGGCGGCGCTGCAACCGCCGGCCTCGGCGACCCGTTGGCGATGGCTGCAGCGGCAACCAGGCCGGCGCCAATGATCGCTTCGCGACGGGTCAAATGAGAGTCACACACAGTTCTCACTTTATGATGTTCCACGTCGTACGACTGAGGAGATCTGAAATGAGTAATCGTCTGTGTGAAGGCCGCGTCGCCATCGTCACCGGAGCCGGCCGTGGTATCGGCCGCGAGCATGCACTAAGCCTGGCAAGCCAGGGCGCCAAGGTCGTCGTCAACGACCTCGGTGGCAACATCGACGGATCCGGCGGCGACCAGTCGCCAGCCCAGCAAGTGGTCGATGAGATCAAGGGCATGGGCGGCGAGGCCGTAGCGAACGGCGACAACGTCGCTTCGTGGGAGGGTGCACAGCGCCTGATCAACACCGCCATCGAGACCTTCGGCGATCTGCACGCCGTGGTCAACAACGCAGGCATCCTGCGTGACCGCGTGCTCATCAACATGACCGAAGAGGAGTGGGACGCCGTCATCGCCGTTCACCTCAAGGGCACGTTCGGTCCAAGCCGCTGGGCTGCCACCTATTGGCGCGAGCAGAGCAAGGCAGGCAAGCCGGTAGACGGCCGCATCATCAACACCACGTCGGTCAGCGGTATCTACGGCAACCCGGGCCAGACCAACTACGGCGCCGCCAAAGCTGGCATTGCTGCATTCACCAACATCGCTGCGCTCGAGTTGGCTCGCTACGGAGTCACCGTCAACGCCGTTGCGCCGGTAGCGCTCACCCGCATGACCGAAGGCCTTGGGCCAGCACCCGAGACCGACGAAGAGCGCGAGATGCGTTCGCCTCGCTGGATTGCCCCCATCGTCACGTGGCTCGCTTCGGCCGAATCAGTCGGCGTCACCGGCAATGTGTTCGAGGCCAGCGGCCAGACATTGGCCATTGCCGAGGGCTGGCACCGCGGCCCACGCGTTGCCCCACAAGAAGATCCCACCAAGCTTGGACCCATCGTCGCTGACCTCATCAGCCGTGCCCGCCGCAATGCCGGTATGGACGGCGAAGAGGGTTCGTGGCCACAGCCACGCCGCTAGTGATCCGGGGGTAGCTCGTGCTGCCCCGATGTTTTCCATTCCGTTTTAGCTACCAAGGAGTTTTGCTATGCCGTTGAATCCTGAAGCCGTCGGTTCCGTTTCCGAGCCCACCACCGTGAGTTGGACCAGCAAAGACGCGCTGTTGTACGCCGTCAGCGTTGGCGCCGGCACCAACGAGTTGGCCTACACCACCGAAAACACCAAAGACACGCCTCAGCAGGCGCTGCCCACGTTTCCTGTGGTCATCCCCGGCGCTGGCAGCACGTTCTCGAGCATGGGTACCTTCAACCCAGCGATGCTCGTGCACGGTTCGCAGTCGGTCACGTTGCACCAGCCGTTGCCCGTGTCGGGCACCGCAACTGTTGTTGGTCGCATCGCCGCTATGTACGACAAGGGCAAGGCCGCTGTTGTGGTCACCGAGAGCGTGGCCACCGACGCCAACGGCGCACCGTTGTACACCACCGGCGCATCGCTGTTCATTCGTGGCGAAGGCGGATGGGGCGGCGACCGTGGCCCAAGTGGTCCACAAAACGTTCCACCAGAGCGCACCCCTGATCACTCGGTCACGTATCAGACCTCGGTCGACCAAGCCTTGGTCTACCGACTCAACGGCGACCGCAACCCATTGCATAGCGATCCATCGTTCGCTGCCATGGGTGGCTTCGATCGCCCGATCTTGCACGGTCTGTGCACCTACGGCTTCACCGGCCGTGCGTTGTTGCACTCGGTGTGCGGCGGCGATTCGGCACGCTTCAAGCATGTCGAGGGTCGTTTCGCATCGCCAGTGATTCCTGGTGAGGCGCTCACCATCAATATCTGGGTCACCGGTGCTGGCGAAGCAGTGTTCACCACATCAGCTGGCGATCGTGTTGTGCTCGATCAGGGTCTCGTCCGCTTCAGCTGATCGGCTGGCGCGCCAGGCCTGACAGATCCGACGCGTCACGCAGACCCGACGCGTCACCACAATCCGCCATCAAACGGTTTGTTGAAGACTTTTGGTCGACCCTCGACCAATTGTCTTCAACAAACTCGGTGGTGAGCAAGCGTTAGTGGCGGATGCCGCAGATGTCGAGCAGGTAGCCCACGATGTCGCCAACGGCAACATCGACACGCTCGCCCGACTTGCGGTCTTTCACTTCGATCGTGCCGTTGGCCAAGCCCTTGCCCACAACCACAATGGTGGGCACGCCCAGCAATTCGGCGTCGTTGAACTTGATGCCTGGCGACACACCAATTCGATCGTCGAGCAGCACTCGCGCGCCGGCAGCTTCGAGTTCGGCGGCCAACTGTTCGGCAGCCGGACCCTGCGGATCTGCGGGTTTACCGGTGATCACAATGTGAACGTCGGCGGGCGAGATCTCGCGCGGCCAGCACAAGCCCTTTTCGTCGGCGACGGTTTCGGCGATGGCGGCAACAGCGCGTGATACGCCGATGCCGTAGCTCCCCATGGTGACCGTGACTTGCTTGCCGTTGTGGTCGAGCACGGTGAGGCCAAGTGCCGATGCGTACTTACGGCCCAACTGGAAGATGTGCCCAATCTCAACGCCGCGGGCGATCTCGAGATCTTCGCCGCAAGCCGGACATGGATCGCCACCGTGAACTTCGGCGGCTTCGATGACGCCGTCGGGAGTGAAGTCGCGGCCCATCGTGAGGTAGAGCACGTGCTTGCCGTGCACATCGGCGCCGGTAACCCACGATGACCCATCGACCACGCGTGGATCTACCAAGTATGGGATACCCGATGGCTTGTCGCTGCCGAGCGAGTTGGGGCCGATGTAGCCCTTCACGAGTGATGGGTTCTTGGCGAAGTCTTCGGCTTCGAACGCCACAACTTCGGCAGGTCCCACCTGAGCCTCAAGGCGCTTGATGTCGACCTCGCGGTCGCCGGGCAGGCCAACGGCTAACGCGGTGAACGTGCCGTCGGGATGCTTGAGCTTGACGACCACGTTCTTGAGCGTGTCGGCAGCGGTCCAGTCGCGATCGGGGCGACGCAGTTCGGGCTGGGCGTTGAGGAGATCGACCAAGGTCTGGATAGTGGGGGTGTCGGGGGTGTCGGCTACGAGTGCTGCCGGCGTGCCCTCGGTGGAGATTGCGTCGGGCACACGAACCTGCACGGCTTCGGTGTTGGCTGCGTATTCGCACACGGTGCAGCGCACAAACGTGTCTTCGCCCACCTCAATAGGGGCCAGAAACTCTTCGCTGGCCGAGCCGCCCATTGCGCCGCTCATCGCCGAAACGATGACAAAGGGCAGATGAAGGCGGTTGAACGTGGTGATGTAGGCCGCGCGATGTTGGTCGTAGCTGCGCTGCAGGCCTTCGTCGTCGATGTCGAAGCTGTACGAGTCCTTCATCACAAACTCGCGGGTACGCATTAGGCCAGCGCGTGGGCGGGCTTCGTCGCGGTACTTGGTTTGGATCTGGTAGATGTGCAGCGGCAGGTCTTTGTAGCTGCTGTACAGGTCTTTGACCAGCAGGGTGAACATCTCTTCGTGCGTTGGCGCGAGGAGAAAATCATTGCCACGGCGATCTTTGAGACGGAACAGGTTGTCGCCGTATTCGGTCCAGCGATTGCTGATTTCGAACGGCTCGCGGGGGAGCATCGCCGGGAAATGCACTTCTTGGAAGCCCGCAGCGTCCATTTCTTCGCGAACAATGCGCTCGACATTGCGATACACGATCCAGCCCAACGGCAGCCAGGTGTATCCGCCTGGTGCGGCACGTCGGATATAGCCACCGCGTACCAAGAGGCGATGGCTCGCCACCTCGGCGTCTACGGGGTCCTCGCGCAATGTCCGTAAGAACAACGTCGACATTCGCAACACGGTGGAACCTCACTACCTTTTTTGGGTTGGTTTTGCCAGTGCGCGCCTCAGCAACCAACCGCTGGCTGGCATGGCAAGGGGCGCATCACGAGACTATCTGCCCGATATACTCGCAGCGCCCGAAGTTCGCGCAACGACACAAGGCGTGGGTGCAAACCCACGCCTTTTGTTTCGATATAGATGAGTTTTTCTCAATTCGAGAACAATTCGACAACCGAGAGAAGGTGACCCCATGACCGCTGCCCAAGTGAACGAAAAGATTCTTGCTCTCGTCACTCCCATGGTGGCTGACCTGCAACTCGATCTGTATGACCTCGAGTTCAACGGCGGAATTCTCAAGATCACCGTCGACACTCCCCCCGGCAGCGACGGTGGCGTCACGCTCGACAAGCTTGCGCTCATCACCCGACTGCTCAACCGTGAGTTCGAGCACAATGATCCCATCACGGGCAACTACACCCTCGAGGTGTCGAGCCCCGGTCTCGAGCGCACATTGCGCACTCCGGCCCACTTTCAGCGCGAGATCGGCAAAATCGTTGCCATTCGACTGCGCGAAGTGCTCGAGGGCGCCCGCCGCTTGCAAGGTGTGCTCATCGCCTCCGATGCAACCACCGCCACCATTCGTCTCGACGACGCAGCGCTCACCGAACGGGTGGTGCCATTGGCCATCATCGACCGTGCTCGCACGGTGTTTATCTGGGCCGCTGCACCCAAGCCGGGCAAAGCCCCGGTGAAGAAATCAGGCGCACCCAAGTCCCCAGCCAAAGGGGCGAAATCTGCAGCTGGATCAGGAGCCGAGGCGCCTGGTCCATCTGACGAAGTTGATTTCCCTATCGCACACGAGGAGGCGACCGCATGAGTGGTCTCGACATGTCTGAAGCCGTACGGATGCTTGCAGACGACAAGGGCATCTCCGTAGATGCTTTGCTGCAAGTGCTCGTCGATGCACTAGCAATGGCGTACAAGCGCCGGCCAGGCGCTGCCGCCGAGGTCGACGTTCGCATCAACCCCGACACGATGGATATGCAGTTCATTGCATATGACATCGACGAAGAGGGCAACTGGGTCAACGAGCGCGACGACACCCCCGACGCTGGAGAGCTTGGCCGTATTGCGGCGCAGACCTTCCGTCAGGTGATGAACCAGCGCATCCGTGAGGCCGAGCGCGATCGCAAGTTCGAGGAATACGCGAACCGCGAAGGCGACATCGTCACCGGCATCATTCAGCAGACCGACAGCCGCTACACCTTGCTCGACCTCGGTCGGGTCGAGGCGTTGTTGCCACAGGCCGAGCAAGTGCCGTTCGAGCGCCCCGAGCCAGGTGGCCGCGTGAAGGCATACATCGTCGAGGTTCGCAAGACCGCGAAGGGCCCACAGATTGTGGTCAGCCGTACGCACCCAGGCCTCATTAAGCGTTTGTTCGAGCTCGAGGTTCCCGAGATCGCCGACGGCATCGTCGAGATCAAGGCGTGTGCTCGTGAGCCAGGTCATCGCACCAAGATCGCGGTGTGGAGCAACGACCCCAACGTCGACCCTGTGGGCGCCTGTGTTGGTGCCCGTGGCGGCCGTGTTCGCATGGTGGTCAACGAGTTGCGCGGCGAAAAGATCGACATCGTTCCGTTCAGCGAGGACTTCCCCGACTTCATCGCCAAGGCGCTGTCGCCAGCACGGGTCACTCACGTGATCGTCAGCGAAGACGGCACTCAGGCCGATGTCATCGTGCCCGATCAGCAGCTGTCGTTGGCCATCGGTAAAGAGGGCCAGAACGCCCGCCTTGCCGCTCGTCTCACCGGCGTGCGTATCGACATTCGTGGCGAGAGCCAGCCGATCGACCAAGGCGACGCCGAGGATTACGCCGAGGGCGAATGGGTCGAGAACTCGACCACCGGAAAGATGGAATGGCACAACGCCGACGGCACTGTCATCAGCGCCGACGAGTGGGAGCAGGGCGGCGCCGAAGCTGACGCCGAGACCGAAGCTGTCGCCGAAGTAGTGGCCGACGCCGAAGTGGCCGAAGTTGCAGCCGAGGTTGCCGACACCGAAATCGAATCACCAACGACCACGGAGGCTGAAGGTGATGTCGCAGACATGTAGCACTACCGAGCCTGTTCGTACCTGTGTCGGGTGCCGCTCAATGCGGCCCCAGTCGGCACTGGTGCGTTGTGCGCTCAACTCTGATGGGGCTCCCCTCATCAGTCGCACGGCTCCTGGCCGTGGGGCATGGTTGTGCGTGGGCAAGGTTGCATGTGTGCAACAAGCAATGAAACGACGTGGATTCGAGCGGGCGTGGAAACGCCCGGTCGCACCTGCGGAATATGAAGAACTCCGATTCGCCTACGAAGCGATGATGGCGAACATGAACAACTAACGACACGTTGGCCGGTCTGCCGGTTCAACGCAACACCACGAAAGGCTGTACAGGTCTTGTCGAAGAACACGCGGATGCACGAGCTCGCCAAAGAGCTCGGGATGACCAACGCAGAGATTATGGACCTCTCCAACGCCCTCGGCGTCGGAGCGAAAACCCATTCCTCTACCATTATCGAGCAGCAGGCGGACCGAATCCGTCGCCGCGCCGAGCGTGACGGACTCACTCGTCCCGAACAGCCCGAAGAGATCAAGCCCGTCAAGAAGACGGCAGCCAAGAAGGCCGCGGCCGCAAAGGTCGATGCGCCGTCAGCCGAGCCAAGCAGCGATGCCGCTGCGGCCAGCGATGCGGCCACCCCAGTGAAGAAGGCTGTTGCCAAGAAGGCTGCTGCACCTCGCGCCGAGCTCGATGAGCCAGCACCAGCCGCTGCTCCAGTTGCCGAGGCACCAGCAGCGCCAGCGGCTCCAGTCGCTGCACCTGCAATTGTCGAAGCGCCCGTTGCTCCCGTTGCTCCAACCCCACCTCCAGCGGCAGTTGCTCCAGCTCCAGCCCCTGTTGCGCCTGTTGTGCAAGCACCTGTTGCGCCACCAGCCCCAGCGCCCGCTCCGGCGCCAGTGGCGGCCGAGCCAGCGCCTGCGCCAGCCGCAGCACCGGCGCCAGCCGCAACCGAGCCAGCCGCAGCACCCGCTGCAGCGCCAGCCTCAGCCCCAGCCCCAGCACCTGCGGCCCCCGAGACCGAGAGTCGTTTCATCTCGAGTGGTCGTTCGGCCGAAGCGCCTCGCCCATCGTCGGGTGTGGCTGCACGTCCGTTGCCTCCGCAAGCCGATCGTCCAGCGGCCACGTTGCCGCCAGGCATGCCTCCTACTCGTGCGCCCGGTGCGCCCGGTGCCCCCGGTGCAACGCCTCCGCCACGGCCCACATCGCCAACTGGTCGCCCAATTCCTCCACCTCCGGGCAGCGCCCGGCCGATGTCGGCTTCTGGCCGGCCAATCCCACCTCCTCCAGGGAGCGCCCGTCCCGGCGCCGGTGCACCTGCAGGTCGTGCTGGTGGCAATACGTTCTCGCCTCGTCCCGGCGGTGCCGGTGGCCCCGGCGGCGCTCGTCCTGGCGGCTTCGCGCCACGCCCAGGCGGTCCTGGTGGTCCCGGCGGCGCTCGTCCTGGTGGTTTCGCGCCACGTACCGGTGGCCCTGGTGGTCCCGGTGGTGCCCGTCCTGGTGGCGGCTTCCCCCCACGCACAGGTCCCGGCGGCGGTCCTGGTGGTCCTGGTGGTCCTGGTGGTCCTGGTGGCGGTGGCCCCGGCGGTAACAACGGCCCACGCCCAAGCGGCCAACGTCGTGCCCCGCGTAAGAGCAAGAGCCGTCGTCGTCGTCGTGACTTCAACGAGTTGCAGCCGCAGCTCACCGGTAACTACACCTCCAGCGATGCACCAGTTCCAAATGGCACCATCATCGTCGAGCGTGGCGTGTCGGCTCAGGAGTTCGCTCCCAAGCTGAACCGCACCGCTGCCGACGTCGTTCGGTTCTTGTTGAACAACGGTGAAATGATCACCGCAACGATGACCCTCGCCGACGAGCAGATGGAGCTCTTCGCACTCGAGGTTGGAGCCGACCTGTTGTTGGTCGACGCCGGCCAGCAAGAAGAAATGGAACTCCAGGCGCTGTTCGACGACAGCGACGACGACGACGAGACTTTGCAGGCTCCTCGTGCCCCTGTCATCACCGTGATGGGCCACGTCGACCACGGCAAGACCACGTTGCTCGACAAGATCCGTCACGCAAACGTGGTGTCGGGCGAAGCCGGCGGCATCACCCAGCACATCGGCGCCTACAAGGTGATCACCGATGGCGGCCACGAGATCACGTTTATCGACACACCTGGTCACGCGGCCTTCTCGAAGATGCGTGCCCGTGGTGCTCAGGTGACCGACATCGTGGTGCTCATGGTTGCTGCCGACGACGGTGTCATGCCACAGACCATCGAAGCCATCAACCACGCCAAGGCTGCCGATGTTCCAATCGTGGTTGCCTTGAACAAGGTCGACAAAGACAACGCCGATCCGCAGCGCGTGTTGGCGCAGTTGGCCGAACACGAACTCGTTCCCGAGTCGTGGGGTGGCGACACCATTGTTGTTGAGATGGCCGCCAACCAGAACCTGGGTGTCGACGACCTGCTCGAGCAGTTGGTCGCCGTGGCCGAACTCGAAGAGCTCACCGCCAACCCAACCGGTCGCGCCAAGGGCATCGTGCTCGAAGCCAACCTCGACACCGGTCGTGGCCCGGTTGCCACGATCTTGGTCGACAAGGGCACCCTGAAGGTGGGCGATCCCATCGTGGCCGGAGCCGCATGGGGCAAGGTCCGCGCCATCATCAACGACAAGGGCGAGCAGATCAAGCAGGCCGGGCCATCAACGCCCGTGCAGGTATTGGGTCTGTCGGCCGTGCCAAACGCTGGCGACGAATTCCGTGCTGCCTCAAACGAAAAGACCGCCCGTTTGGTGGCCGAGGCCCGCGAGCAGCGGTCACGCCTCACCAGTCAGCGCGGCGACGCTCGCGTGCAGCGCGGCGTGAAGCTTGAAGACATCTTCAACCAGATTCAGGCAGGCGAAGTGGCCACCCTGAACTTGGTGCTCAAGGCCGACGTACACGGTTCGCTCGAAGCAGTCACCGAGAGCCTTCGTCGTCTCGAACGCGAGACGGTCAAGCTTGCATTCGTGCATCGCGCCGTTGGCGGTATCACCGAAAACGACATCACCCTTGCAGCGGCAACCAACGCCACGCTCATCGGCTTCAACGTGCGTCCCGACCGCAAGGCCCGCGATCTCGCAGCCAGCGAGCATGTCGAGATTCGTACCTACGAAATCATCTACAAACTGCTCGAAGACATCGAGCGGGCGATGGTGGGTATGTTGGCTCCCGAGTTCGAAGAAGTGGTCACCGGCGAAGCCGAGGTGCGCGAAGTGTTCCGTGTTCCTCGCATCGGTGGCATCGCCGGTTGTTACGTGCGGTCGGGTTCGATCACACGTGGTACCAAGGTGCGCTTCTTGCGCGACGGCGTCATCATCTGGAAGGGCAGCATCACTTCGCTGAAGCGCTTCAAGGAGGATGCACGTGAGGTACGTGAAGGGTTCGAGTGCGGTATCGGACTCAGCGACTTCCAAGACCTCAAGCCTGGCGACCTCATCGAGACATTCGAAGAGCGCGAAATTCCGCGCACATAGCAAGCCTTGCGCTAGCCCTCGGTAGGGTTGCACGCTATGGCTGATCTTGAGTTCTTCTTCGACCCAGTGTGTCCTTTTGCGTGGGTGACTTCGCGATGGGTCGCCGAGGTGCAAGCGCTTCGTGGTTACGACGTACGTTGGCGTTTCATTGCGCTTTCTGTGCTCAACGAGAACCAAAACGCCGAGTGGTACACCGAGGGTTATCGGGCTGCGCACATGGCCGGAATGATGTCGCTGCGCGTGGCCGATGCCGTGCGCCTGCATCACGACAACGACGCTGTGTCGCGGTTGTACACCGTGCTCGGTACCGCAATTCACGTCGGCCAACGTCGGGCCGAAATCACGGCCGACCCCGAGGCGTTCCTCGCTTGGGCCTTGGCCGAGGCGGACTGCGATGTGGCGCTTGCCAGTGCGGCGCTCGACGATTCACACGATGCCTACATCCGCGCCGATACGGCGTTGGCGCTTGAGCGCACAGGTAAAGACGTGGGTACGCCCATCATCACCTTCAAGCCCGACTCAGACAACTCGTCGAGCTTCTTCGGGCCGGTCATCTCAAAGACTCCTCGTGGCGACGACGCATTGCGCCTGTGGGATGCCATTGAGGTACTTGCCACCACGTCTGGTCTGTCCGAACTGAAGCGGTCGAACCGGGCAGCACTTGACTTCTCATAATGAACGGACGTGGCAACGATGAGTAAGCCAACTCGCAAGCGGGCGGCGGCCCCAAGCCAACATCGCTATCCACGCGAGGCGCGTCTCAACCAGTCGTTGCGTCAGGTCATTGCCGAAGCCCTGGTTGAAATCGACGACGAAGCATTAGATCTGGTGACCATCACCTCGATCGATGTCGACGCTGAGATGAACCGAGCGATTGTGTTCTTCGACTCGCTTCGCGGCGAGCAGGGCGACGCCGAAATCCTCGAGTGTCTCACTCGCTACCGTGCGCGTTTGCAGAGCACCGTGGCCCGTCAGATTCGCTCGAAGAAGACCCCGATACTTGAGTTCCGCCCCGACGAAGTGATTCGTGCGGCCGAGCGCATCGATCGCATTCTGCGTGAGAACCCCAGTCCGGCAATGCACGATGCAGTTGTCGACGAGACGGCTGACGACGAAACGGCCGACGACGA
>JBAXER010000067.1:0-15165 GCA_037140375.1 Actinomycetota bacterium | reverse complement strand
TATTGCATGTCGAAACGGCCTACGATCGAACCATGGAATCAGATGAGCTCCATACGTCGCACATGGTGGTCGGAGGCGATGCACTTGCGCGAGACGCCAACGGGCGCGTGGTGTTTGTGGCCGGAGCCCTTCCTGAAGAAACGGTTCGTGTGCGTTATCGCACGACCAAGAAAGACTTCGCAACAGCCGATGTCGTCGAGGTGATTACCGCGTCGCCAAGCCGTGTTGAGCCGTCGTGCGAGGCGTGGCAACGCGGATGCGGTGGCTGCGATTGGCAGCACATCGAGCCGCAGGCTCAGCTTGCGTTCAAAGCCGACATGGTGCGCGAAGCCCTGGCCCGTACCGCCAAGATCGATCAGCCCGTTGTCACCATTGGTGCATCGATTGAGCCGTGGGGGTATCGCACCACCGTGCGCCTTGCGGTCGATCCATCGGGGCGCGTTGGGTTCCGGTCACGGCGCTCGCACGATCTTGTGCTCACCCAGGCGTGCCCGGTGGCGCATCCGTTGATCAATGAGATGTTGGCGGTTGTTACGGCTACCCGAACCGACGAGATCACGCTGCGGGTTGGCCTCGGTAACGACGAGCCTGCTGCGTGGGGCGACACGGGCGGCGAGATCTTTGGGCTTGGCATGGGCATCACCCACGGCGTGCACACCATGGTGCACGAGGTTGTGGCGGGGCATCGCTTTCAGGTGTCTGCTGGCTCGTTCTTCCAGTCGTCGCCAGCGGCTGCCGAATTGTTGGTTCAGTCCGTAGCGCGGGCGTGTGCCGATATCGATCTGCGCAAGGCAACCGTCATCGATGCCTACGGCGGAGTCGGGCTCTTCGCCGCCACGGTGGCTGGCGCTGCTGGCCGAGTGGTGTTGGTTGAGGCATCGCC
This sequence comes from Actinomycetota bacterium, assembly GCA_037140375.1. Lineage (GTDB taxonomy): Bacteria > Actinomycetota > Acidimicrobiia > Acidimicrobiales > Ilumatobacteraceae > WLMZ01. The sequence goes on along the minus strand of JBAXER010000067.1, from coordinate 14,282 downwards.
CAGTGCATGTGCCGATGCTCGCCACAATCTGGCCGTGCAGCGAGCCGATGGTCGCGCCGAGGTCGTTGAGCGTCGACTCGAAGATTGGGAGCCGGTCGATGCCCAAGTGGTGATCGCCGATCCAGCGAGAAGCGGCCTCGACAAAGTTGCAGTGGCAGTGCTTGCCGACACGGGCGCCGATCGTTTCGTGCTTGTCAGTTGCGATGCCGGATCATTGGCTCGAGATACGAGATTGCTGCGCGACGCCGGCTATGCCCACCGCGGCACCGAGGTGTTCGATGTGTTTCCAAACACCTCTCACATCGAAGCCGTTACTCGCTTCGACCGCGTGTAACACGGCCAGGGGTCAGCGCATCACTGCTGCCACTTGGGCGGTGTCGAGGTATTCCTCGAGACGCGTGATGCGCCCGTCTGAAACGTAGACACGAAGCGCTGCAGGCAGATCGAGCTCGCCGTTCTTGGCGGTGCCGCGCAGCACATGCTGTTGGTAGTAGCCGTCGTCGACAATGGTGCGGCGCACTTCTTCGTAACGCATATTGGTGAGCGAGCGGTGCAAGCTGAGCAAGGTTTTGATGTTGTCAGCGCGAGTTTGATTGACCTTGTCGAAGTTGTGCCAGATGGTGGCGTCGTCGGCGTAGATGGCCTCAACGGTGGCGACATCGCACGTGGCGACGGCGTTGACGAATCGGTCAGCTAGATCGTTGATCTCGTCGTGAGTCATTGCGTAGTCCTTGTTCGTTCGAGCGCGGTGCGCGTGCTGCGGCAATGAAGTCTTAGCGCATGGCAGTGTGCAAGTGGCACACTTGCGGCGTGCTCAAACCTGTTCTGTCGCTCGAAGTTGCTGCCGCTGTAGCCGATGGCTCGCCCGTGGTAGCGCTGGAGTCGACCATCTTTTCGAATCTCGGATTGCCGTCGCCATTCAATGCCGACGCGCTGCAGCGTTGTCTCGCGGCGGTGCGCGCAGGGGGAGCCGTGCCAGCCGTAACCGCAGTGCTCGATGGCATCGCACGCGTTGGTCTCGACGAGACCGAGCATCATCGGGTGTTGGGTGCGGGCCACAAGGTTGCCGAACGCGATCTTGCAGTTGCCATCGGCCAAGGGTGGGAGTTCGGGGCCACCACGGTGTCTGCATCGGTTGCGTTGGCGGCAGCGGCGGGCGTGCATGTGTTTGCGACGGGCGGCATCGGGGGAGTGCATCGTGGCGCTGAGATCACCGGTGACATTTCTGCTGACCTCGATGCGCTGGCTCACCAGCCGGTGATCACCGTGTGCGCAGGGGCTAAGGCCTTTCTCGATCTGCCGCGCACGCTGGAGTATCTCGAGACTGTGGGCGTGCCGGTGCTTGGCTGGCAGCACGATTGGTTCCCCGCGTTTTACACGCGTAGCTCTGGGCTGAAGCTGGCCCATCGGGTGGAGTCGGGCAACGAAGTGGCAGCCATCTTTGCGGCGCGTAGTCGCGTGAACAGTGGCATGTTGCTCACGGTTCCCATCCCGCTCAATGACGAACTCGATACCGACATGCTCGACGCGGTGCTTGCCGAAGCGCTCACCGATTGCGACGCTGCGGGCGTGACGGGTGCAGCGATTACTCCGTTTGTGTTGGGCCGCATCGCTGAGGCCACTGCCGGACGAAGCATCCCGGCGAACCTTGCGTTGGCCGAGAACAACGCAGCCGTTGCTGCACAGGTGGCGTGCGCTATTTCGAAAGTCGGGCAGTAACCCGACGCAAGAATTGGTTGCGTTGCTCGAGGGTGGAGCGATCGATGTTGTAGAGCGCGATCCAACTCGTGCGGCAACGCGGCGAGCACAGCACGCGCAGACTGCGCAGCGCAGTTCGCTTGCCGCCTTCGCCCTCGAGAGCGTTAATCCATTTCGATGAGCCGTGTGTGGTGACCACGTGCAAGCGGCGGATGTTGCGCAGCAGCGGCCGCAATCGGTTGCCGTCGGTTGGCAGTTCCCACGCCACGCCATTCACCCAGACTCGGTCGATCCAGCCCTTGAGCATTGCTGGCTGACCTGCCCACCACGACGGGTACACGAGCACCAGCGACTCGCACCAGCGCAGGTTTGCGGCGTGATGGGCGATGTCGGGCTTGGTCGATGGATCGTCGAGATGATGCTCGTGATCGTGGGCTGAAAAGACAGGGTCGAAGCCTTCGGCATAGAGATCGGTGACACGAACTTCGTGGCCGGCCGCGTGTAGCGCTGCAACCGATGTGTCGAGCACCGCAGCGGCGAACGAGTTGGCCGATGGGTGGCAGAAGATCACCAGAGTTTTCACAGCGACGCCATCCGTGACTCGATCTTGGCGAGAAAGTTTGCACGCTGCTCGGGGGTGGATGTGTCGATTGCGTACAACCCCAGCCACATGCTTCGCAGGCGAAGTCCGGTTTGCAGCCGCAACGCGCGCATGAGCGTGCGGCGGCCATTGTCGTTGATTGCTTTCACGTATGTGCGCGGCGACCCATATGTGCTGATGCCCACAATGCGGCGCACTTGGGTGAGTCCGGGGCGCACGCGATGGTTGTTGTTGAACACAAAACCGACGCCAGGCACCAGCGTCTTTTCGAGCCAACCTTTGAGCATTGCGGGGAGCCCGCTCCACCACGTTGGGTAGACGAACACCAGTATCTGCGCCGCCTGCAGCGCAGCGGCTGACTGGGCCACGAGCGGGTCAAGAATGGGTTCGTCGCTGTGGTAGGCAACGATTTCAGCGTTGGTCATCGCGGGCTCAAAGCCCATTGCATACAGATCAAGAACGGTGACCTCGTGGCCGGCGCGCGTGAGACCGCTCACCGCCGCGTCGCAAGCGGCGCGGGTAAAGCTCTGCTCTCGCGGATGGGTCAAGACAACTAGTGCGCGCATGTAGGCAGAACGCTAGCCCGTGACCGTTGCCGGCTGAGCGGTACGATCGGCGAGCAAGTTGCGGCTGAGCGCCGGCGTATTTTGGGGGCAGTTGTGAGCGATCAACGCGAGGCCGGCGAGAACGGTTGGGATGCAGTGCTCTCGCGTTTCGAGGCGCGCCGTCTGGCGGCTCACGCATCGGGCGGCCCCGAGCGAATCGAGCGTCACCATGCGAAGGGCGCGCTCACTGCGATTGAGCGGGTGCTCGCACTCTTGGACCCCGGCACTTTTCGCGAAATCGGAACCTTTGCGGGCGCTGGTGTCGACGCTCCCCGCGATGCGTTCGTGGCTGGGCACGGTCTGATCCACTCGCGTCCGGTGCTGGTGGGTGCCGAGGATGCCACGGTGCAGGGCGGTTCGATCGGATCTGCTGGCATGACCAAGCGGGCGCGGCTGGCTCTGTTGGCGGCTCAAGAACGCGTGCCCTTGGTGATGCTGCTCGACGGCGCTGGGCATCGTGTGAGCTCAACACCCGAACGATTGCGGCCGGCTCCAACCGATCTCTCGTTGCTTGCCGATCTCATCGGAGTGGCACCAACGATCGCTGTGGTGCACGGTGCGTCGGCGGGTCATGGCGCGCTCACTGCGCCGCTGTGCGATTTGGTGATCATGGTGCACGGCCAGGGACAGTTGTTTGTTGCTGGCCCTCCACTGGTGGCGGCGGCTACCGGCGAACAGATCGACAAGGAGTCGCTCGGCGGCAGCGCCGTGCATCTTGCATCGGGAGTTGCTCACCTTGGGGCCGATAGCGACGAAGAAGCGCTCGCGCTGGTGCGTCAAGCGTTGTCGTACTTGCCAGCCAACGCCGGCGACGCCGTTGCGCCGTCTCGCAACGAGTCGTTGACCGCGCTGATCCCCGCCAACCAACGCGTCCCCTACGACATGTTTGCTGTGCTCGAGGCGATCTTCGATGGCGACTCCACATTTGTTGTGCAGGACCTTTTTGGCACCTCGCTGATTACCGCGTTCGCTCGTCTCAACGGTGTTGCGGTTGCCGTAGTGGCGAACCAACCAATGGTGCGCGGCGGCGCGCTCGATGCCGATGCTGCGTCGAAAGCCACTCGGTTCATCGACCTCGCGGCGGCGCATGGGCTACCGCTTGTGTTGCTGGCAGACAATCCCGGTGTGATCCCTGGCGCCACCTCCGAGCGCTCTGGTGCGTTGCGCGCAGCAGCGCGCATGTTTGTGGCGCAGCACCGCCATCCGGGTCCAAAGCTGCACGTCACGTTGCGCAAGGCCTACGGCTTTGGTAGCTCGATGATGGGTCAGAACCCCTACGACGGCCAGACGGTTACGTTGGCTTTGCCCGATGCCACTGTTGGAGCGATGCCTGCGCGCGGTGGCGCCGATGCCATCGCCGCCGATGATCCAACCCGTCAGCGTTTGGCCGACCTTGAGCAGGGTGGACCGTGGAGGCAAGCCGACACCCTGAGCTACGACGAGGTGGTGTTGCCCGACGACCTGCGCCAAGCATTGATCGATTCGCTGCGCCTGAGTTCGGCTCGTTCGACCGACACGCGCGACGGGCGGGCCCGCCCGAACCTGCGCCCATGATTTCAGCGAAGCGGCCCACCGCGGGGTGGGTGTATCTCGCAGTATTTATCGCGATCGGATTGTCGCTGAGCATGCTCGGCCCCTCGCTTACCTACCTGCGCGAACGAGCGCACGTGAGCAAGGGTGAGATCGGAGCGCTGTTCGTTGCCCAGGCGATTGGTTATCTCAGCGGCTCGCTGCTGAGTGGTCGCATCTACGACCGCGGTCTTGGTCATCGCGCGCTGGCCACTGCACTCTTCGGGTTGGTTGGCGCCGTTGCGTTGATCCCGCAGTTCACCTCGGTGGCAGCTCTCGCTGTGCCGTTCGCGTTGATTGGTGTTGTGGTGGGTATCGCCGATGTGGGCTGCAACACGCTTGTGGTGTGGCATTCCCGAGGCTCGGGTTCGACACGTTTGCTGAACGCGCTGCATCTCTTCTTTGGCATCGGCGCGCTAGCGAGTCCACTCGTGGTCGATCGGTCGCTCGCGCTGAGCCATGGCTTGTCGTTGTTCGCAGTTGTCTTGTGCGCCTACACCGCAGTCATGGCGGTCATCGTGTTGCTGCATCAGGCGCCCATACCGTTTGCGGTTGGCAGTGAGCCGACAGCAACGGCGACCCAGACTCCGATTCGGGTGCTCACTGTCATCAGCGTGTTCTTCTTCCTCTACGTGGGTGTCGAGTTTGGATTCAGCGGCTGGCTGAAGACATACGCCGAAGGCATTCATCTGCCCGGCGCGAGCGCTCCTACGTTGTTAAACACCGCGTTTTGGGTCTCGTTCACCGTGGGTCGATTGCTCGCTGTGATGCTGGCCACGCGCATTCGCTCGGGCACGATGCTGGCGGGTTCGTGCACGCTGACAGTTGGGTTACTCGCGTTGATGGTCGTGGCCGACGGCGACGCGACGGGGGTGTGGATCACCACGGTGCTCATCGGGTTCGCGATCGCCCCGCAATTCGCCACGATGATCGCCTACGCCGAAGAGCACATTGCGCTGTCGGGTCGCTCAACGAGTTGGTTCGTGAGCGGTGCCGGTCTCGGCAGCCTGGTGTTGCCGTTTGTAATTGGGCAGATGCTCGATCAGTCGGGAAGCTCGGCCATGCCCCTAGCGGTGTTCGTTGCAGCGATCATCACCGCAGCGTGGTTGCTCGTGGTGCGCCGCGAGCTCACTGTTGCTACGCGGTAAGAAACGCTGGCGATTCGCCGCCGCCATGCGCCAACACATTGGCACCGGTGACGTAACTGGCCATTGGCGAACCGAGGTACACGCAGATGTCGCCGATCTCGGTGGGTAACGCAAGGCGGCCGAGTGGCACCGTTGCGCCAACGGCAGCGATGCCTGCTTCGTCGCCATAGAACAGGTGGGCTTGCTCGGTGCGAATCATGCCGGCGCTAATGCTGTTCACCCGAACCTTTGGCGCCCACTCGAGCGCCGCTGTGGCCGTGTAGTTGTTGAGCCCGGCTTTGGCAGCGCCGTACGCGGCAGTTGTTGGCGACGGACGAACCGCGCACACGCTGGAGATGTTCACGATTGCACCACCGCTGGCTTGCTGTTGCATGTGGTGGTTGGCCTGCTGGCTGCAGTAGATGGCGGCGAGCAGGTTGAGCTGCACGAGGCGTTCGGTGATGCGTGGCGACGCCGTAGAGGTGTCTACTGGGGGAGAGCCGCCGGCGTTGTTGACCAACACATCGAGTCGGCCGTTGGCTGCGACCACTGCGTCGATGAGCGCAAAGGCGGCCTCGCCGTCGCGAAGATCGGCGGCGAAGAACTGCCAATCGGCGGGCAGATCGTCGGCGGGCTTGCGGGCGCACACGACTACCGATGCTCCGGCGTCGGCGAAGCGCTGCGCGATGCCACGACCAACTCCCTTGGTGGCCCCGGTGACGAGCACGACCTTGCCTGAGTAATCGATTGTGACAGCCATGCGGCAAGCGTAGTCACTCGAATCTGACGCTCCGTCAGATAGCAACTAGTCTGCGCCCATGGGGATTTCCACACAGATGCATCAGAGCGGTATTGCCGAGATCATTGTCGACTGCCCGCCGGTCAATGCGCTCACGGTTGCTGGCTGGTTCGAGCTTGCCGAACGCATCACGGCCGCTGGCAAAGACACCAACACACGAGTTGTCGTATTGCGCTCTGAAGGCCGCGGCTTCAACGCCGGTGTCGACATCAAAGAGATGCAGAACACCACCGGCTTCGATGCGCTCATCGGCGCTAACAAAGGTTGCTACGCGGCCTTCGCTGCGGTGTACGAATGTGCTGTTCCGGTGATCGCGGCGGTCAACGGTTTCTGTGTTGGCGGCGGCATCGGCCTTGTCGGCAACGCCGACATCATCATCGCCAGCGACGACGCCACATTTGGCCTTCCCGAGGTCGATCGCGGCGCGCTTGGTGCTGCAACGCACCTGTCGCGTTTGGTGCCACAGCACAAGATGCGCGCGATGGTCTACACCGCAGCAACCGCTACGGCGGCCGAACTGCATCACTTCGGCAGTGTGTTGCAGGTGGTGCCACGTGCCGAACTTCGCGACGCCGCGATGGCGGTTGCCGAATCCATCGCTGCCAAGTCGCCAACCGTGATGCGCGCCGCCAAGGAATGCCTCAACGGCATCGACCTGTGGGATGTGAAACGTAGCTACCGCTTCGAGCAGGGCTTCACCTTCGAACTCAATCTGTCGGGTGTGGCCGACGAACTCCGCGATGACTTCGCCGGAACCGACAAAGCACACGGAAAGCCAAACCAATGAGCCGCGACAAGCGAACGACCGAAGACGACGCAATCGCGTCGTTGTCCGACGGGATGACCATTGGCATCGGCGGCTGGGGCAGCCGTCGCAAGCCGATGAGCCTCGTGCGCGCCTTACTGCGTTCGCCGCTCAAGGATCTCACCATCGTGTCGTACGGCGGCCCCGACGTGGGTCTGCTGGCGGCGGCGGGCAAGATTCGCCGCATCATTTACGGCTTTGTGTCACTCGACTCGATTGCGCTCGAGCCACATTGGCGTGCAGCGCGTCAGGCCGGCACCATCGCCGAGCCTGTCGAGTACGACGAAGGCATGTTGCAGTGGGCGTTGTATGCGGGGTCGTTGCGGCTGCCGTTCTTGCCAACCCGTGCGGGTCTTGGCTCTGGCGTTGTCGATGTCAACCCGTCGCTGCGAACTGTTCGTTCACCGTATGACGATGGCGAAGAACTCTTGGCCGTGCCGGCAATTCGTCTCGATGCTGCGTTCGTGCATCTCAACCGCAGCGACATGAGTGGCAATGCTCAGTTCCTCGGTCCCGACATCTACTTCGACGATCTGTTCTTGTCGGCATGCGATCCGGGCCATCGTTACCTCAGCTGCGAGCGCGTGGTTCCCACCGAGTCGCTGCTCGACGAAGGCACCTTTCACACGTTGCGCATTAACCGCAGCATGGTCGACGGTGTCATTGAGGCACCCAACGGCGCGCACTTCACCACGTGCGAGCCCGATTACGGGCGTGACGAAGCATTCCAAAAGGCATACGCCACCGCAGCCGCAAACCCCGATGATTGGCGTGCATTTAGCGAACGGTTCCTGCAGGGTTCCGAAGCGCAGTATCAGGCAGCCGTCGCAGAATGGAAAGCACAGTCATGAGCACTCTTGCTGACATCGTGGTCATCGCCGCCGCCGAGGCATTCCGTGGCGATGGCGAGATCTTCGCCAGCGGCATGGGCACCATCCCAATGCTTGGCGCTCGCACAGCGCGCAGCACCTTCGAGCCCGACCTGATGGTCAGCGACGGCGAGGCGTTTTATGTGGGTAACGAATTGCCCATCGGTGGCACCAACAAGGTCGTCGAAGGTTGGATTCCGTTTCGCAGTGTGTTCGACACGCTGTGGGGCGGCCGTCGTCACGTGATGATGGGCGCCAGCCAGATCGACCGCTTTGGCAACACCAACATTGCCAACATCGGCTCGTGGGATCGCCCCAAGGCGCAGTTGCTCGGTGTGCGCGGCGGCCCCGGCAACACCATCAACCACTCCACCAGTTTCTTCATCCCCAAGCACAACGCAAACGTGTTTGTGGCCAAGGTCGACATGGTCAGCGGCCTCGGCTACGACCGTGCCGCCGAGCTGTCCGAGTGGGTGCAGCGCAACCATCGCTTGCCTCGCGTGGTCACCAACCTTGCCGTGCTCGACTTCAACTCGGTCGATCATTCAATGCGACTCGTGAGCGTTCATCCTGGCGTGTCGGTTGCCGACGTGCAGGCCGCCACGAGCTTTGAGCTTGTGATCGACGGTGACGTGGGCGAGACCCGCGAGCCCACTGCCGACGAACAAGCCGTGATCGATCGTCTCGACCCACGTGGCCTGCGCCACCGCGAAGTTTCGTGAGGCTGACGCTGTGACCCACCCACGCTTGAAGACCGATCTATGCGAACTCCTCGGTATCGAATACCCCATTATTCAGACCGGCATGGGATGGGTGGCAGGGCCTCGTCTCACCAGTGCCACCTCGAATGCTGGCGGCCTCGGCATTTTGGCCAGCGCCACAATGGACTTTGCTGAGCTCACCGCGGCAGTTGCCGATGTGAAGGGCCGCACCACCAAGCCTTTTGGCGTGAACATGCGCGCCGACTCGGCCGACGTTGGCGATCGCGTGCAGTTGCTCATCGACCAGCAGGTGCGCGTGGCCAGCTTTGCTCAGGCGCCCAAAGAAGCGCTGATCTCGCGGCTGCATGATGGCGGCGTATTGGTGGTGCCTTCTATCGGCGCTAAGCGTCATGCCGAAAAGGTGCTGCAGTGGGGTGTCGATGCCGTGCTGGTGCAGGGCGGCGAAGGCGGCGGCCACACCGGCTCGGTGCCCACCACCATCTTGTTGCCACAGGTAGTCGACGCTGTTGCTGGCACTGTTCCTGTCATCGCCGCCGGTGGCTTCTTCGATGGACGCGGCTTGGTTGCGGCGCTCGCGTATGGGGCATCAGGCATCGCGATGGGCACGCGCTTTTTGCTCACCAGCGACTCGGCTGTGCCGCAATCGGTGAAGGACTATTACCTGTCAAGGACCGTCACCGACACAACCGTGAGCAAGCAGGTCGACGGCGTGCCGCACCGCGTGCTCAACACCGACCTTGTCAACGAACTCGAGAGTGGCCGCGGCAAGTTGCTTGCGTTGCCGCGGGCAGCGATCAATGCGCTGAAGTTCCGCAAGATGACCGATGTGACCTTGCGGTCAATGCTTACCGAGGGGCTCGCAATGCGTAAAAGCATGGAGCTCAGTTGGACCCAGATGGTGATGGCCGCCAACACGCCCATGTTGCTCAAAGCATCGTTGGTCGACGGTCATGTCGACAGCGGCGTGATGGCCAGCGGACAAGTGGTTGGGGTCATCACCGACCTGCCCACCTGCGCCGAACTCATCGACCGAATCATCGCCGAAGCTGGCGTTGTGTTGAACGGCCTGACCGCGTAGTGGCCGCCACGGTTCTCGTCGGAGAAGCAGGTCTGCTTGCGGGCGTTGGCTCTCACCTGGGCTACAGCGAGTGGCTCGACATCGATGCCGATCGACTTGCGCTGTTTGCTCAGGCCACGGGCGACGCCGACGCCACGTATCTAGCAATCAGTCTGTCGAACATGTTTCTGCCGCAGATCGTTGAGGTGCAGGGCTTCGCGATGGGCATTAACTACGGCACCGGTCCCGTCAGCTTCGAGCAGCCGCTTGTGGCTGGCATGGGCGTGCGCGGCGGAGCGGCCTTGGTAGAGCTGAGCGAAGTGAAAGGCGGCGTGCAGACGTTGATGCGGATCACTATCGAGCAGGCCACTGGTGAGCCGGTGTGCGTTATCGAATCAATCTCGCGCTGGCTGCACTAACGCCCGCGCATCAGTACCAACAACAATCTTGGGGGAGTAGTCATGAGTGTGATGCAGATGTTTCGGGTAGACGGACGCGTGGCATTTGTCAACGGTGCCGGGCGCGGCATCGGAGCCGCATGTGCGCTCGCCTTGGCCGAGGCCGGAGCCGATGTAGCCATTCGCGCGCGCACGCTGTCGCAACTTGAAGAAGTGGCTGCAGGCATTCGCGCTCTCGGGCGCAAGGCGTTGGTGTTGCAGGCCACCGAGGAGCCAGGCGACGACGTTGCTGCTCTCGCTCGAGCCGCCGAGGAGATGGGCTCGCTCGACATCTTGGTCAATGTGGTTGGCGGGGCAATGCCGGGTCCGTTCCTGAAAGGATCCGACCGCAGCCTCAATGAGTCATTCGACTTCAACGTCACTGGTCCGGTGCGGCTGTGTCGCGCAGCGGTGCCACACATGCTCGCCTCGGGCGGCGGTTCCATCGTGAACATCACCACGGCCATGGGTCATCTCGTGTCACGCGGCTACAGCACCTACGGCACGGTCAAGGCCGCGCTCGACCACGCCACGCGCCTCATGGCCGCCGACCTATCACCGAAGATTCGGGTCAACGGTGTTGCGCCCGGCGCCATCCACACCGACTCGCTCGAAGTGATCATGCGTAACCCCGAGATCCGCGCAGCGATTGAGGCAGCTACACCAATGCGCCGCTTGGGTGTGTCCGAAGACATCGCTGCTGCAGTGTTGTACCTGTGCACGCCGGCAAGCAGCTATGTCACCGGCAAGATCATCGATGTCGATGGTGGCATTCAGGTGCCGAACTTTCAGATGCCATTCGCCGACCTGTGAGCAATCGGGTCAGCGCTGACTCAACCGATGTAGCCGAACCCAAAGAGAGTTCGCTACGCATCTTTCGCCATCGCGACTTCGCACTGTTCTTTAGCGCGGCCTCGATCTCAAACGGCGGCAGCTGGATGCAGTTGGTGGCGGTGCAAGCGCTGATGTACAACCTCACGCACCGCGGCACGTGGCTTGGGTTGTCCACGGTGGTGAGCTTGGTGCCTGCGGTGTTGCTCACGCCGTACGCGGGTGTGCTGGCCGACCGCGTGTCGCGCCAAGCCATCTTGCGCATTACTCAAACCGTGCAGATGTGTATGGCCTTCTCGATGTTTGCCTTGTACACCAGTGGCAGCATCACGCCGTTGTGGATCATCACCATTGGCTTCGTAAACGGCGTGGCCGCTGGGTTCCAAACAAGCGCATGGCAGTCGTTCGTGCCGCTGCTGGTACCCACCGACGAGATGCTGCAAGCGGTTCGGCTCAACAGTGTGCAGTTCACGTTGGCTCGTGCGATTGGCCCGGCGCTCGGCGGAATCGTGGTTCGCTTTGGCGGAATCGGAGCCGCCATTTTGGTGAACGCAGTGACCTATGTGTTGGTCATCGCCACGTTGTTGATTGTGCGGCCGCGCATGTCGGCGATGGCATCTCGTCAGCAGGGCGTGATGGCGGGACTGCTGCAGGGCGCTCGGTATATGTGGAACCGGCGGCCGCTACGCCTCGCTGTGCTGCTGGCACTGGCAGGATCCACGTTTGGGCAGTCGTTGCAGTACATCGCCTCGGCGCTGGCAGAGAACCTGTTTCATCGGCCAAGCGAAGGCAACGCTGGGCTACTGACGGCTCTTGGCGTTGGCGCATTGCTGAGCTCTGCCTACACCGTACGCATGGGCGATCGACTGCGCCGATCTACACAGGCGATGGCGTCGATCGCGTTGTTCGTCGCCTCGATCGCGCTCATTGCATCCACGAGTTCGTATCTCCTCGGACAGTTCGCCTACTTCGTCTCGGGCGTGGCGCATCTGCAAATGGCCGTGGCGCTGAACACATTGATTCAGGGCACCGTTCCCGACGAATACCGCGGTCGAGCGATGAGTTTTTACCTGCTCGGCATCTTGGCTGGCATTCCGCTGGGGTCGCAGGTGTTGGGCACGTTGGGCGACATCATCGGATTCCGTCTCACGCTTGCTCTCGATGCCAGCGCCTTTGCACTGGTGCTTGTTGCGCTGTTGGTATCGGGTTGGTGGCGAGATCTCGATGCGACTCCCGAACAGATCTCGGTTGGCGCAAACGCCGCCTAGCTGTTCTCGGTGCCAGCGTCAGCGTCGTCTTCGTCGAGGTAACTGACGTCGGTGAGTTGCTCTGATTCGAGCCAGAGTCGTGCCGCCACATCGCGGCGTTGGCTGTACGCGTTCGAGTGCACCTTCACGGGGTAGCCGCGTTGCTCGCCGAAACCGTCGGGGCCGTAGTACTCGCCACCCTTCACTGCTGGATCGGTGGCCGCGCGCATCGTGGGTAGAGCACCCATCGCTGCGGACTGCATCACCTTGTCGGCCACTGGCTGCGCAAGCTTCATCAACTTGCCGGCATCGCGTGCGAGTTCGGTGTTTGAGCCGCCCGGGTGGCAGGCAACGGCGATGGTGGTGGAACCACTGGTCTCAAGACGGCGCTGCAGTTCGTAGATGAAGAACAGGTTGCTCACCTTGGTCATGCCATAGCGCAACCAACGGTGATAGCGGCGCTCGGCATCGAGGTCGTCGAAGTTGATGCGGCCCATGCGATGGCCTTGGCTGCTGACGGACACAACGCGTGCGTTTGGGGTTGCGTTGAGGCGATCGAGTAACAGGCCGGTGAGCGCGAAGTGGGCGAGGTGGTTGGTGCCGAACTGCATCTCGAATCCATCGACGGTTGTGCTCTTGGGCAAGGCCATCACGCCAGCGTTGTTGATGAGCACATCGAGGCGAGGCTCGGCATTGACGGTCTTGGCCGCAGCGTGAACCGAGGCGAGATCAGCGAGATCGAGCGGCACCACAACAAGGTCGGCGTTTGGCGCAGTAGCACGGATACGTCCGACTGCGGCGTTGGCCTTGGTCATATTGCGGCAACCGAGCAACACCCGAGCGCCGTGCTCGGCGAGGGCGCGAGCCGCTTCGAAACCGATACCGCTGTTGGCGCCAGTAATGAACACCGTCTTGCCGGTCTGATCGGGGATGTTCGCTTCGGTCCAATTGGTGCGGCTCATGGCGAGATCTTGTCATGCTGGCGGGGGCAACGTAAATGGCCGGGAGTCGGTGAGGGTTATGGTCGACACCATGAGCACTTTCACACCCGTGGGCGAACCCGGCAACGAGGCCGCCAACAAAGCAATCATTGAGCAACTCTGGGAGCGTCTCGGGCAACGCGATTTCGATGGCGTTGGCGCGCTGTTTAGCGCAACCGGCGTGTACAACGATGTGCCCCTAGTGGGCGGCGATCCGGGTGCGATTGGCCCGGTCGAGGTGGCGTCACGTTTACGCCTCGGCCTGGATCCGCTCGAGAACTATGTCTTGCATGCCGGCCCCATGCTGGCGCAGGGCGATGTGGTGATCACCGAGCATTCCGAAGAGTGGTTTTGGCACACCGGCGAGCATCACCTCGTGCGTTTCTGCAGCGTGCACGAGGTTCGCAACGGATTCATCGAACGGTGGTGGGACTACGTTGACATCGGCCAATTGATGGCCGCAGCCCCCGCTTGGTGGCTCGAACACATCATGAAGGGATATAAGTAACGCTCCGTCTAGAGGCACCTCCGACAGTTTCTGACACACTGTCAGATATGAGTGTTGTCGCCGATCCGCACGTCTCGGGAGCTACCCGATTCCCACGCGATCTCACCCGTCGCATTGTGCAGCGCATGGCCGAGAACTCACTCGACACAGCGCCCCACGCGATGACCGAACCCGCCTCAATCTTCACCGACCCGGTGCAGTTCGAACGTGAGCGTGAGTTGTTCTTCCGTCACGGCGCGCACGTGGTTGGTTGGGAAGGCGAGCTGGTTGGCCCCAACACGTTTGTCACCAAAGATGTTGCTGGTGTGCCGGTGCTCATCACCCGCGACGGCGATGGTCAGTTGCGCGCCTTCCTCAATGCATGCACGCACCGCGGCGCGCAGGTGGCCACTGGGTGCGGCGAGGCTCGCCGGCTCACGTGTCCGTA
>JBAXER010000066.1:0-15266 GCA_037140375.1 Actinomycetota bacterium | reverse complement strand
CGTGATGTCGTGATGTCGTGATGTCGTGACCAACGGCACGATCGCTGTTAGGGATAGGTCGGGTACGGTCTATCACTGTTATGAATATGCTCCTGTCAGGCCCCTTCGATACTGCTGAATTGCCGCGCATCGCGCCGGCCCCAGTAACGGTGACGGTGTCTCGAGTCGTTGAGCCTGGCCTTGAGCGCGAGTTCGGCCAATGGGCTGAGACGATGGTCGAACGGGCCAATGCCTTCCCGGGCAGTCTTGGTGGTGGTGTCTTGGCCCCAGGTCCCGATGGCGGCGAGTTTCAGATTGTGTTCCGTTTTGTCGACGGCCTGGCGCTTCGCTTGTGGGAGCGTTCGCCGCAGCGTGCGGTGCTGTTAGCCGAAGCTGATCGGTTTGTCACGGGCGAACGGGTGCATCGCACCGTGGGTGTTGAGGAATGGTTCGATCTGCCGTCGCGGTCCGAGCCGGCCCGTCCGTTGTGGCGTCGCATTGTCACTGACGTGGCATGGGTGTACCCAGTAGCGCTGCTTGCTTCGTTGTTTGTGGCGCCGCTACTGGCCCGTTTGCCGGTGAGTGCACGAACGTTGTTGTCGGCCGCGCTGGTCACCTTGGTGATGCGTTTGGCTGTTGGGCCGATGCGTTCGCGGTTGCGGTCTCGTCGCCGACTCTAAGGAATCTCTCGCCTTCGCGTTTGTACCTTGGGTATCGCGCTGGTAACTTCATGTTCCCGATTCGGGGCTGTAGCTCAGTTGGCAGAGCACTTCCATGGCATGGAAGGGGTCAGGGGTTCGATTCCCCTCAGCTCCACAAGATAACCGCAGTTCAGAGGCATAGATCCTGGAACTGCTGGCCGCTCGAAACGGGCGAGGGTAGCAACGGGGCTAGCAACGGCTGATGGCCTGGCTCGGCGGTCAGACGCTGCGGGTGACTTCGAGGCCTTCGAATTTGCCGTCGGCGCGCCACTGTTCGAGACGCTCGATGTATTCGAACGGTCGGCCCATATAGGCGCCGGAACGCGCCGAGCGCAGGTCGCCGCCGCCTTCGTTATTGAGGTAGCCCGGCGTACACGTTTCGTTATAGCGACCGAGCTTCATCAGGTTGGTCAAGATGATGTTGAACCATTCAACTTCGGCTTCGGCGGTTGGCTCAATCGTGTCAATGTTTTGTTCCTCACAACGGGCGATCACGTTTGCGACGTGGCGCGCTGTAGCGCTAATCGGATGCAAGAAATTGATTGCTTGGCCGCCTTGCACCGTGCTGATCATCAGCAAGTTCGGGAACCCTCGGGTATGTACGCCAAACAGCGTGGAAGGACCATCGGCCCACGCTTCGCTCAGTGCGACTCCGTCGTGGCCGCGCGGATCAAAACCCAAGCGATGCGTGTAGTCCGTGGTTACTTCGAAACCCGACGCGTAGATCAGACAATCGACGGGGTACTCCACGCCATCGACCACAACGCCCGTTGGTGTGATGGCTTCGACACCTTTGCCGTCAGTGTCGACGAGCGTCACGTTGGGGCGGTTAAACGACGGCAGGTATTCATCGTGGAAACAAAGCCGTTTGCAGAGCTGGTTGTAGTAGGCCTTCAACGATTCTGCGGTTTTGGGGTCGTGCACGATCTCGGCGACGCGGGTTCGCACGCGTTCCATGTTTTCGAAATCGATGCGTTCGAGTTCGGCTTCGCGTTCTTTCGTTGCGGCCGGAGCCCGCGTGTCGACGAAGAGCATCTCGCCCCAACCGTCTTGGATGAGGTCAACTTCGGGCTGATCGCCAATGACCATCGCGGTGAAGTTGTCGATGCGTTCTTGTTGCCAGCCGGGCTTCAGTGATGCAACCCATTGCGGATCGGTCATTTGATTGTTCCGCACGCCAACGCTCGACGGTGTGCGTTGAAATACGAAAAGTTCCTGGGCGGCTTCGGCGAGCTTTGGTATTGCCTGTACTGCGGTGGCGCCAGTGCCGATGATGCCAACGCGTTTGTCGGCGAGCTTGTCCATGAACTGCAGCGGACCGCCGCCGGTATACGCATAGTCCCAACGGCTGGTGTGAAAGCTATGGCCGCGGAACGTAGTAATCCCTTTGATTCCAGGCAGTTTTGCTTTGTGTAGCACCCCGCCTGCGACGACTAAGAAACGGCTCGTGAGGCGGTCGCCGCGCGTAGTAGAGACAATCCAACGATGCGCGACGTCGTCCCAGACGGCGTCTTCAACTTCGGTTTGGAACATTGCCGCGCGGTAGAGATCAAACTTCGTAGCGAGGAGTTGGCAGTACGCAAAGATTTCTGGCGCCTTCGCGTACTTTTCGGTTGGCATATAGCCGGTTTCCTCGAGCATCGGCAGGTAGGAATACGACTCCACGTCGCACGCAGCACCTGGGTACCGGTTCCAGTACCAGGTGCCGCCAAAGTCGCCGGCCTTGTCGATGATGCGGATGCTGTCAACGCCTTCTTTGCGCAGATTCGCGGCCGCGAGCATCCCTCCAAAGCCGCCTCCCACGATTACCACTTCAACGTCTTGTTCGATCGAGTCGCGGGTGAAGCCGGGCTCGGCATACGGGTCGGCATCGATGTCTTTGAACACCGCATCGAGTTCGAGATACTGGTTCATGCCGTCTTGACGCAGTCGTTTTTCACGCTCGATGCGGTAACGGTCTCGCAGTTGCTCCTCAGGAAGTTGAACTGCGTCTGCGTCGTGCTGGGCCATTCGAACTGTGCTCCTTGATCATTCCTGAGCGGCTGAACTCCGCCAGAAAGGGAATGTTACGGTAGCCCGCTCGGCGGTGCCCGATCGTCCGCGTACGACGAGAAAATCGTTGGTAGTGCCTCGACGCGTGGCGGCGGTGAACCAAGCCGGAGTAGTTTCAGCGAATTCATCCCCGGCTCCGACAGGTCAGTTTTGGTCATTCGGGTTAGATTTCATCAATGCTTTCTTCTGCGCGCGTGGTTCACGTGGGTGACCTCTCCGACACTGATCTTGCCTCGCTGGGCCTCGCCCGCGGCGACGCGTTGCAGGCCGGTGAGTGGTTCGTCCGCCCCGATTCGCTGCGCCCAGAAGCTGTTCGGATGCCGCGCGAGACGGCCGTGACTGGTGCCTTCACCCACATCCGCGTGGTTGATTCCTTGCTGGCTGCGATCGTGGCGACGGCAGGAGTTCGCTTCACCGATGTGCCCGCAATCGTTGAGTGCAACACGCCCGAAGGCAGCGTGATCGTTACGGCGATCGAACCAGATCGCCTGCGCAGCGTCGCCGAGCACCGCCGGTTTCTCGACCGCCTCACCGCTTCGGTTGAGCGCAACACCGCCAGCGTCGGCGTCGGAATCGTGGGCTACGGGCCGTTCGGCGGGATGGGTTACACCCATGGACTCGCGGCGACGGAGACCGAAGGCCTGCACCTTGCTGGCATCTGCGACACCAACGCCGAGCGGCGTGAGGCCGCATTGGTCGACTTTCCGCACGTCAGCGCATATACCGAACTCGAAGCATTGGCTGGCGACGACAACGTTGGCGTCGTCATCGTCGCCACTCCGCCTGTTCTGCACGCCCCGATCGCGCTCGCGTTGCTGCGCGCCGGCAAGCACGTGGTCGTCGAGAAGCCGATGTGCCTCACGGCAGCCGACGCCGACATGTTGCTCAGCGAGGCCGCCGCAGTCGGTCGAACCATCACCGTGCACCAGAGTCGTCGCTGGGATGGCGATTACCTTGCGCTGCGCCGGGCCATCGACGGCGGCACGATCGGCGATGTGTTCAACATTGAGACCTTTGTTGGATCGTTCGAGCATCCGTGCCGATGGTGGCACAGCGATGAAGCCCTTTCTGGCGGAGCGGTGTACGACTGGGGATCTCACCACATCGATTGGATTCTGCAAATTTTCGGCGGGCCGCCCGAAATCGTGCACGCCTCGTCACACAAGCGTGTGTGGCGCGACGTGACGAACTCGGACCAGATCGACGTCCATATGCGCTGGGCCGACGGGCGTGAAGCGCGCTTTATCCAAAGCGATGTCGCCGCCATCCGCAAACCGAAGTTCTTCGTGCAGGGAACTGCGGGCACGATTGCGGCTGACTACCGACCAGTAATCACCGACGAGCTCGTCGCTGGCCGCGGACATGTGTCGACCAGTTGGCATCACGCCGAGGTCGCCTCGACCTTGCGTGTTGCCCGCTACGAACCGGGTTACGGCATCGTTGAGATGTCGTTGCCTCCGGTTCAGACCGCTGGCTGGCCATTCCATCGGGCGCTTGCCGATCACTTGCTGCTCGGTGAACCCAGCCCCGTACCTGCTGAGCAGTCGCGTGACGTGGTCGATGTGCTCGAGCGGGCGCACCGATCGGCGGCAGGCTCGGCAGCGGTTTCGGGTGCCTGACGCAGTGGTTCGACCGGTAACGATCGGCGTACTCGGTGGCAGGTCCTGGATCGCCAATGAAGCAGTGATCCCTGCGATCCGCGCCAGTGGGGGCGCCGCGCTGGGGAGCGTCGGTTCGAGAAGCGGTTCGATCAGCTACGCCGACGTGCTTGCCGATCCCTTGGTTGAGGCCGTGTACATCGCGCTCCCGAACGACATGCACTTCGAGTGGGTGCTGGCCGCCGCCGCAGCAGGCAAACACGTGTTGTGTGAAAAACCGATGGGGGTTTCGCAAGGCGAAGTCCGCAGCATGATTGGGGCATGCGACGCCGCCGGAGTGTTGCTGGCCGAGGCATTCATGACGCCGTTTCATCCTCGGAGCGCTGCGATCGATGCGTGCCTGCGCTCTGGCGAACTCGGCGAGATTCGGCACATGGACGCTGCCTTCACCTTTTGCCTCGCGCCGGGCGACAACTACCGCTGGTCGGGTGAGCGTGGCGGTGGAGCACTCCTCGATGTCGGGATCTATTGCCTCTCGCCGCTGCTGGCGGCGATGGGAGGGCCGCCGTCGAATGTTGCAGCGCAGGCCACTGTTACCGGCACCGTCGATGCCACCACAGCTGTCTGGCTTGAGTGGTCCACCGGCGCAACCGCTTCGGTTGTTACTTCGATCGAACTGGCCGAGCGTCAGTCCCTGCTCGTGTGCGGTACCAAGGCCAGCCTCTCTGCCGACCGACCGTTCACGCCCGGCGAACACGACACCTCGTTTTCGATCACCCACTCAGATGGCACAGTTGAACGTCGAACGTCCGCCGGTGGCAACAGCTATGTCGCGATGATTGAGGCGTTTGCTGCTGCGGTGCAGGGGCAAGCGACATGGCCGCGACCTCTGAACGAATCGGTCATCATGGCCGAGCTGTGTGACCGAATCCGGGAAGTGGCCTCAGCAACAGGAGCAACGACATGACTTCATCGGAGCACATGATCGAGGTGGCGTCCGGCGTACGACTTCGAATCATCGCGAGCAACATGGATGGAACCGAGGCCCCGTTCCTGCTCGTGCATGGCCTCGCCTCGAACGCCCGAATGTGGGATGGTGTCGCCGTAGTGCTGGCCGCCGCAGGCCATCCAGTTGTGGCGGTTGATCAACGTGGTCACGGGCGCTCGAGCAAGCCCGATTGGGGCTACGACTTCGACACGATTGTTGCTGATCTCGTAGCGCTGATCGAATCGCTCGGATGGGTTCGACCAATCGTGGTGGGCCAGTCCTGGGGAGGCAACGTGGTCATCGAGCTTGGCGCCACCCACCCGCATCTTGCCGGTGCGATCGCTGCTGTCGACGGCGGGTTCATTGAATTGGGCGATCGGTTCTCCACCTGGGACGACTGCCGTGCAGTTCTCGCGCCACCACGGCTCGTCGGCACACCGGCCGCCACGATGGAGCGATGGATTCGCGAGGGTCAATCGAGTTGGCCCGAAACGGGCATCGTCGGCTCGATGGCAAATTTTGAGGTGCGAGATGATGGCACCATCGCCCCATGGCTGACCTTCGATCGGCACATGATGATTCTCGAGGCGCTCTACGCGCACCGTCCGTCGCAGCGGTACTCCCAAATTGCCGTCCCCACACTGCTCATCCCCGCCGACACCGGCGACGTGGCTTGGACGCACGACAAACGAGCCGCGGTCGATGCCGCGCTTGCTCTGTTGATCGATGGACACGTGCGATGGTTCTCGCCAGCACACCACGACATCCACGCGCAGTTTCCGGTCGAGTTGGCCGAAGTATTGATTGACCTCTCCCACAAAGGACGTGCTCGATGACCCGCTTACTGACAATTATGGGAAGTGGCGAGACAGCTCCCACGATGGTGAAGCCGCATCGCACGGTATTCGAGCGACTCGAGGCTGGCGCGCCAGATGCGGTTCCAGCGGTGTTCCTCGACACGCCGTTCGGGTTTCAGGAGAACGCCGATGAGCTCTCCGCCAAGACCGTTGGCTACTTCGAGACGAGTCTCACCCGAACGATCGGCGTCGCTGGCCTCCAACGCATCGAGACGATCAGCACGCTGCAACGTGAGGCTGCGTTTGCCCGTATCCGCCTAGCGCGGTTTGTCTTCGCCGGCCCGGGCAGCCCCACCTATGCCTTGAGGCAGTGGGCGGGTACTCCGGTTCCGGACCTCCTCGCCGAGAAGCTGCGAACTGAGGGCGCCGTTACGTTTTCGAGCGCAGCCGCGCTCACACTCGGGCTGGCCACGGTGCCGGTGTACGAGGTGTATAAGTCTGGTGCCGATCCGTATTGGCTTGATGGCCTCGATCTGTTGTCGCCGATCGGTTTGCCGGTGGCCGTGATCCCTCATTACAACAACGCCGAAGGCGGACATCACGACACACGGTTCTGCTACCTCGGAGAGCGTCGCCTCGCGATGATGGAGCAACTGTTGCCCGATGGTGCGTTTGTGTTGGGGCTCGACGAGCACACCGGAGTGATCCTTGACCTCGAAGCCGACACCGCATCGGTCGTCGGTCTCGGCGTGCTCACGTTGCGTCGAGGCGGGGTATCGACCGAGATCCGCACAGGTGAGACAGTGCCGATCGATGTGTTGCGCGCCGGCCCCGAAGTGAGGTCGGTTTCATCGTCGGCTTCGACCTCGCCAGTCTCCACAAATGCTTCCTCCGCAGTCGCTGTTGCGACGCAGCCAGCAGGCCCACTGGGCGAAGCTTCAGCGGCACCTTCGTTGGCCGGTGACGCAAAGCGACTCGGAGCGATTTTCGACGAAGCGTTGGCGAGCCGCGATGCTGCTCAGGCAGTGTCGGCGATGCTTGATCTCGACGAGGCGATCGTTGGTTGGTCGACAGACACTCTGCAAAGTGATGCTGCCACGCGAGCCCGCTCGTTGTTGCGTTCGATGATCGTGCGGCTCGGCGAGGCCGCGGTCGGGGGCCTCGCTGATCCGCGCTCGATCCTTGGACCGGTGATCGATGTGGCGCTGAACGCCCGCCTCGAAGTGCGTGCCGCGAAGCGATACGACCTATCCGACATGATCCGCGATGGTCTCGCCGCTGCGGGGGTCGAGGTGCGCGATACCCCCGAGGGTCAAGTGTGGGAGCTCTTGCCGTTGGGCTGAGTCACGGCGAAACCTGGCCGAACGAATTCGTTGGAACGACTCAGTTAGTGGTGGCCAAGGCCGGCAACGTTGCGCCGGCCACGACTGCCGGTAACTGTGAATACCACCAAGAACACGGTGGACGCCATGAGGATGATGGTGGCTCCAGGCGAAACGTCGATGTGGTAGCTGAGCAGCATTCCCGCGAAGCCGCACAGGGCCCCAATGATCGGCGCGATCGTGAGCATTCTTGCGAACGAGTTGGTCATCATTCGTGCCGTTGCCGCCGGAGTTACGAGCATTGCACTGATGAGCAGCACGCCCATCACCTTCATGGTGAACAGGATGGTGATGGCCAGCATCAGCATGAGCAGTGCTTCCATTCGAGCGACGTTGACACCGGAGACATTGGCGACTTCGGGATCGAATGTGGCGAACAGCAAGTGGCGGTAGCAGGCATAGATAACCACAACCGACAACACGCCGGCGCCGAGGACAGCGATCACATCGGTGCCGCCGACCCCCAGGATCGAGCCGAACAACACGGCGTCGATTGAGCGTTTCGCCTGGCCGAATAGGTTTGACAACGCAAGGCCCATCGCGAACGAGGCCGTGGTGATGACCCCGATGGCCGCATCGGAGCCGATCTTGCCCCGACGGGCCACGCGGCCGATCATGAGTGCCGACAACAAACCCCACAGCCCGGCGCCGAGATAGAAGTTCACCGACAACACAGCGCTCGCTGCGGCGCCTCCGAAGATCGAGTGCGACAGACCGTGGCCGATGTAGCTCATCTGCCGGAGCACGACGTACACCCCAATGAGCCCGCAGATTGCTCCTGCGAGCACTGCCACGATGATGCCGTTGCGGAAGAAGGCAAACTGGAACGGCTCGAACAGGTTCATGACGTTGCCAACGGTGAGTCGGTTACCAGCAGGAGCCCGCCATGTTCGAGCACTTCCATCGGTGCGCCGTATGTGCGCTCGAGTACCTGCGGAGTGAGCACGTCGCGTGGACTCCCGAGCGCGATGAGTTCGCGGTTCACGCACGCGATTCTTGGCAGGTGAGTTGCTAGGCCGTTGATGTCGTGCGTCGTTAACACCACAGCCATGCCGGCGCGGTGCAGATCGGTGAGTAGGTGCACAACCTCGTGGCGGGTGCGCACGTCGACACCTGAGGTCGGCTCGTCGAGTACCAAAAGATCGGGCTTGCGGTGCAGAGCGCGGGCGAGAAACACCCGCTGTTGCTGGCCGCCCGACAACTCGCGAATGTGGCGATCGCCCAGGCCGGCGAGTCCCAACTGTTCGAGCACTTCGGAGACATCGCGACGTTCGGACTCGGTGGCCCAAGGGCGACGAATGGATGGCGACCGCGACATCAGCACCACCTCGCTCACCGTGATCGGGAAGTTCCAGTTCACGGTCTCGACCTGCGGCACGTAGGCCACACGCAGATTGGGCTCGCGTTTCACGGTGCCGTTTGTGGGGGAGAGGCTGCCGAGGATGAGTCGCAGCAGGGTGGTCTTACCTGAGCCCGACGGCCCAATGACTCCGAGGAACGAGCCGGCCTCGATCGAGAGATGGATGTGATCGAGCACCAGTGGTCCGCCGTAGCTGTGTGACACGCCGTCGACTTCGACAAGGGATTGTGCCGTGCTCGTCACTGCGGGTACATCGCAGTGTCAAGGCTGACATCGCTGATATCGATGGTCTTCAGCGCCTCAGCATCTCCGCCGAGTGAGTCGACGATCGTGACGTAGTCGAACTGCATCAAGCCGAGAAACGAGTGGCTCTGGTCGCCGGGTTTGCCGGGTAGGTCGTCGTCGCGCAGCACATCCACGTACTTGACATTGGTCTCTGCGCCGATCTGACGCAACACCGGGCTCGGGAAAACCTCGGACCCGAAGATCGCTGGCACCCCGGTCTTGCGCACTTGGGTGATCAGGTTGGCTATCTCTTTCGCCGTCGGTTCGTCGAAGTTCGACGGTTGTATGGCGCCAATAACAGTCCAGCCGTAGGTTTGTGCGAAATACGCGTATGCGTCGTGGTACGTGAGCAGCTTGCGCTGATTCGCCGGAACCGTGGCGGTAGCGGTGACCATCGCAGTGTCGAGTTCGTTGATTCGGGCGATGAACACAGTTGCGTTGCTGCGATACGCACCGGCGTGAGCGGGGTCGATGCGCACGAGCACGTCTCTGACGATCTCGGCGTACCGCTTTGCGAAAGGTGGGTTGGTCCACAGGTGCGGGTTGGGCTTGCCGCCCTCGACCGGGAACGAGAAGTCGTAGATGTAGTCGGCGACAGGAAGGGCGGCCGTGCCCAGTTCGCACAGGATGGCTCCGTTCGCAAGATTCTTTGCAGCGAGGTCTTTTGTGGGTTCCTCAAGCAACAACCCGTTGGAAAACAACACGTCGGTTTTTGAGAGGATTGCAGCAACGCTTGGCGCCGGCTCGAAGGTGTGAGAGTTGGTGCCTTCGGGGACTAGGCCGGTGATATCGGCGTGGTCGCCAGCGATGTTGGCGACGATAGACGTGATCGGGGCAACCGTTGAGCTGATCCGGAGCCGTTTTCCGGAGGCGATCGTGGTGCCGGCGTCGCAGGCGGCTTGAGCCGAGGATTGAGCGTCGTTTGCCCCTGTCGATGATTCTGTGGTGGATCCGGGGTCGGAGCTGCAAGCGGTGAGGATCAACGCGATGCCGAGCCAGATCACTTTGGAGCGTTGGGGAACCATTCATTCGAACTTATCGCAGGCTGGATGCATCAAGGCGAGCCGCCGACGGAGGTCACATCGATCAAAACATCACGTCGAGCAGGAACAGCGCGAGCCACCGATGACGTACGTCACGCGACGGATTCCAATTCAGTGCTAAATGAATGGAAAAATGTGTTAGGGTTCCCTTATAACCCGGTTGCCACTCAGGTACCGGCACAGCCTGAGGAGGCACCATGAAAGTACGCGTAGTTGCGATTGGCATTGTTGCATCGCTCGCCCTTGTGGCATGCGGTAGCGACTCAAAGACCGAGACGATTTCCACTGAAGCCCCAGTTGAGACGTCGGCTGAGACCCCAGTTGACGCCACCACCACCACGGTGGCAGCCGAAGCCGGCGACATCGTCGCCGTTGCCGCTGGCAACCCCGACTTCTCGACCCTTGTTGCTGCAGTAACGGCCGCTGGTTTGGTTGAGACACTGCAAGGCGCCGGCCCGTTCACTGTATTTGCCCCGAACAACGCCGCTTTCGAAGCGTTGCCAGCCGGTCTGGTCGACAAGCTGCTCCTTCCTGAGAACAAGGAAACACTCGTCAAGATCCTGACCTACCACGTAGTTTCTGGCAAGGTCATGGCTGCAGACGTGGCTGCGGGCGACGTGCCTTCGGTTGAGGGTTCGAACATCACCGTCACAGTCGACGCCGGAACGGTCACGCTCAACGGTTCGTCGAAGGTCATCGCCACTGACGTGGAAGCGTCGAACGGTGTGATCCATGTGATCGATGCAGTGATCCTTCCCCCAGGTCTCGACGTAACGGCTCTCTGAGCTCAAACACGTCACTGACACCGCAATTCAACAGGGAGGGTCCTTTCGGGCCCTCCCTGTTGCGCGTCACGGAATAAATCGGGCCAGACCACCACGTCGATCACGGGCGTGATCTCTGCTTCAAAGGTTGCCGGCATTCGCAGCGGCTCTACGAGGTGGCAGCGGCCGTCGCGGGACTCTTGAGCAGACGGCCAGTGACGAGCTGCCAGAGCGTGGCGATTGCCAATGCCACGATCACGAGTGTGGCGACCGCCAAGCCTGCCTTGGCCATCCAGTCGAAGAATCCGTTCATGCCGCGAGCGCGCGCCAGCACGATGTCGAAAGCAAGTGCTCCGATGCCGAAGCTGAAGGCCCAATACGACGTGTTGAACGGTTGTTTCAGCAGCCAACGCAGATCTCTGATGAGTACGAGCAGAATGAATAATCCGTAGCCGATGAGGCCGAGCACCACGTTGTCTGGCTTGGGTCCCTTGGGTCCGCCGGTGATGAACAGGTAGGCCATGCAGGCAACCGAGGGTGGCGCAAGCAGGATGCCCATCGTCGGGCGAAGCCCGGGTGGTAGCGATGTGGTGAACGCGAGCCGGAAGCCGATTTGCGACTCGAGCATCAACCACGAGAGCAGGCCAGCGCCGAACAGCAAAACGGCGAGCGAGTGGAAACCAAGGAACGCAGCCGCGAACGAAGCAACGAGGTTGGCGGCCACCGTAGGCAGATACACGGCTGGCGTGAGCGTGGTGGGGTCAAGCTCGCCGCGGCGCAGACGCGCCGTGAAGTTGGCGCCGTACGCAGCCGCACCGATGAGCGCGATCGCAAAGATCACTACCGCCGCATGGTGCGACTTCTCGTCGACGAGATATGAGATCAACAGCGTGGACACCGAAATGAGGCTGACGAAACTGGACTGAACCGGATGGTCAATTTCTGCGCGAGCCGCATCGCGATGCAGCACCCACTTCGCTGCGAACAACAGCAACAGCACGGCCCAGACGACCTCGGCAACGACCATGATCGCGTCAGGAATTGCGGTGGACGTCTCCCACGCGAAGTGCGCGGCCCGCCAGCAATCTCCGAGGGCAATCAAGCCGAGCACGATTCCAAACAGGGAAGCGGGAATTACCGGAACTCGGGACTTCATGTCTGCTCCTCAACCTTGGATGGCGAGCGGCCGTCACGCCAAGGAGCGAACAGTACCGGGTGGATGCGTCTGGGCGAGGGACGATCGCGAACGCGGTTCAGCCGAACTCAAACGAAGTGACGCCGTAGGTTCGGTCGACTGCGATCTGCGGCGTCGGCCCGTTGTACATGCGCGCGGTGCCGAACGATTCGGTCATCGAGAACTTGGCGGCAAGGGCAAGTGCGGCTGTGTTGGGTTCGGGCACATCGAGTTGCACGCGTTGTCCAGCAACCTTGGCCATTAACCCAACAAGCAGTCGCTCGGCGATGTCGGCTCGATCGGCCACAACTGGGCCGAACCTGAAGCCGCTGCGGCAGGGGCGTAAGCATCCGTAGCCCACGAGGCGGCCGTGTTCAACGACGGTCGCCGTGTGGAACGCCGGATGACCCACCCATGTGCGCAAGAACTCTGAGCGTTCGACTGCATGGAACGGTTGGTCATATGCGACAAGTTCGTCGAAGGCGGTCTGAACGAAGGGCACAAGGCCTTGATCGGGGGCGGGCAAGGCCACGCCGTCGAAACGTAAGTTGCGGTAGGCAAACGAGAAGCCGGTCTTTTCGTAGAAAGGCACCACGTTGAAGACCCCATCGATCCCGATTGCTGCTTCTGGGCTGAGTCGCGAGCGCATCACGGTGATGAGGTGACTCCAGAGCGCCGAACCGATGCCTTGTCCGCGCAAGTCGGGTCGCATGATGAACAGCCCGATAAACCCAAACTCGCCGTGATACGAAAAGCTGGATCCACCGCCAACCATCTCGTCGCCATGGCGCAAGGCAACGAACGCATCGGGATCAAGGGCGTGAGCGATCTCGACGTCATGCAGGCCAGGGTTCCACTGTTCGTCGGCCGCCCATTGCGTAATGGTGAGCAGTTCGGCTGGCGACATTCTCTCGAAGTGGTACCCGGGCAAGTTCATCGCCGGAGCGTAGTGGTCGCGTTTGCGGTGCTCGACAACGACCGCTCAAGAGACGGCTCGCGAGACCAATGATTGGTTGCCGGTGGTTGAGCGGTATGATCCTGCTGCTCTCCCCAGTGCATGTCGTTTGAGATTACTGAGTTGAGGGCCATGACTTCCGTTTCGAATCCGTTGAATGCTGCGATGCAGATGAAGACCGACGGATGGTCGCGTCCTCGCTATTCAAGCGCCGATGCATTGAGTCCGGTGGTCAGCTTCGATCGCCGTGCATTGCTCAACAAGCAGAGCAGCACGCTCACCGTTGCCGGAACCTTCACCTGCGCCGATCCCGATTTTGGGTTGGCGTTCGTGAACCTGTCGGCAATGCAGCTTGTGGATGGTCGCTACCTTGTGGGCCTTGATGAGGAGCTTTCCGATGCCGGCGCCGGGTTGGTGTGCGACGGTACTGAGCAGCGATTCTCGAAGACGTTCGTGGCCACCCAAGGGCGGTTCATTGCCGGTCAGGCCATGCTCGACGGCGATATCCAGCTTCGGCCTGTCGACGGCTCGATCTATTTCTCGGGTTTTGCCGCTGTGCCGGTGAGAGCTGAGTTACGCATCACGACAAGGTCGCGTTGGTTCTGAGCCGGCAAGCCCGCATCGCTGTGGCGAGCGGTGGTGGTAGCACCACTTCGAAGTCTGGTGGTTGCACCCTTGACTGCGGCTGGGAAAATCAGGAGGATCAACACCATGATCCTCACTAACGACATCGCAATTGCCCCATCCGGCTCAGCTCGCACTACCGGCGTGACCATTCGGCGATTCGCCGGGGCGCTCGCCATCACCGCAGCAGCATTCGCAGGGACCTCGCTGGTCGGCTTGGGCGCAGCAAGCGCTGTAGCGCCGCCTCAGGAGTTAGCACAAGGCACCTTGACCGGACAGCAGCTGTGCGTGCCGGGCACCAACGACGCGATTGTCACGTGGACCTTCTCGGGTTCGGGCTACGAGGTGGATGGCCTTCGTCTGGTGGATGTGGATCAGTTGATCCTGCAGAACTTTGACAACAAGCTCGTGCTTGCTCCGGGCGAGGCGGCAACGGCTGTGGTCGACGAGGACCGTGACGTTGGATCCACCCGGACGGAGACGGTCACCTTTTGGGCGACGGCGGTTGGCGATGAGTTTTCAACACCGATGACAGTCGTTGGCGAGTACACCCTGGTTGCTTGTGAGGCCCCAACGACCACCACACAGCCTGCGCCAACCACCACGACTGCTGCGCCAACCACCACGGCTGCTGCGCCAACCACGACGGCTGCAGCTGCGGCGTCAGAGGCGCCCCTGCCCGAAACTGGTGGAAGCACCTCGTTGTTGCCCATCGCTGCAACGTTGCTCGGCGCCGGCATGGTGCTGCTCAGCGTGCGTCGTCGGGTCAACGGTTGATCTGACCAATTGAGGAGAGTGTCGTGAAATTGGGGGCACGTTGACCACGCGGTCGGCGTGCCCTCAGTCGCGTTTCCAGACCATTGGGCAATCGTCGTTGTGCAACGGTTGGCCGTCGACCACGTGATGGTGGTTCGCCTTCAGCGCTGATCCGGGTCGTTTGAAGTACGTGGCGTCGTCGCCGCAGTAGCGCAAGCTGATCGCTCGTCGATTGCGAGTGGTGGTGTTGGGCCCGGCGCCATGAACGGTGCGGGCATGGTGGATGGTGACGTCGCCGGGTTCGGTATCGAACGCAACCACTTCGCAGTCGCCGCGTTGCGCCATCGTGTCGATGTCGGGCGCCTGCGAACCAGAGGTGCCAGGTATGGCCATCGACGACACGAACAAGTTGGGTTGAAACAACTCGGGCCACAGGTGTGAGCCCACCACAAACTTGACGGCCCCCGAATCAGATGTGACCGAATCGAGCGGACACCACATCGTGCAGACCTTGTTGCCCTCGACGTGGAAGTAGCTCATGTCTTGATGCCAAGCCGTGCGTTCGATGGTGCCGGGCTCTTTAGTCAACACGCTGTCTTCCCACAAGCGCACCCACTGCGACTGCATGATGCGTCCGGCGGTTTCGGGCAGTGGAGAGTTGCAGGCAAACTCGCGAAACTCGGCGTGCTCGAGCCAATGGTCAACACCCGCAAAGAAGCGACCCCGACCCTTGGTGGGCACGTCGCCGCGCTGCACATCGAGTCCGCTCGCGGCCATCGCGTCGCCCATTGCCGACATGTCGGCGAGC
>JBAXER010000065.1:0-15889 GCA_037140375.1 Actinomycetota bacterium | reverse complement strand
CACCTAGCCCGTCACTTCGGGTTGCGTTGCACCATGCTGCTGAGGCGGCGGGTCAGGCCGCGAGGCGTGACCCCAGCGATAGATGCGAGTCCCTTGTAGATCGCGCCGGGTACCGACAACGCTTTGCCCTTGGCAACATCGGCGAGCCCTGCGGCTGCGACCTCGTCGACCTTGAGCCACACGAAACCGGGAAAGCTTGTGGCATACGCATCGGTGCTGCTCACACTCTGGAACTCGGTCTTGGTGAGGCCAGGACACAACGCAGTCACGTGCACTCCGGTGCCGCGAACTTCTTCGTGCAGGCTCTCGGTGAGGCTGGTCACGTAGGCCTTGGTGGCGGCATACACAGCCAAGCGCGGCGCCGACTGAAAGCTGGCGACGCTACTGACGTTGAGCAAGAAGCCTCGCCCACGCGGCAGCATGGCCCGCAACGCTGCGTTCGAGAGCCGGGTCAACGCCTGCACGTTCAGACCGATCTCGTCGTGCAAGCGATCGGGCTCGATCTCGTGGAAGAGACCCGAGGTGCCAAAGCCCGCGTTGTTGACCACGAGATCAATGGGCGATGTCACGCTGAGAATGCGCTGTTCAACGGCTGCCAACCCTTCGGCAGTGTTGAGGTCGGCGCTGAGCACCTCGAACGATGGGTACCGCTTGGCGAGTTCTTCCAAACGGTCGGTGCGGCGCGCGACGACCACCGTAGGGATGCCGGCCTGCCCGAGCAGATGTGCCATTGCCTCGCCAATGCCGCTTGACGCGCCAGTGACCAATGCTGATGTGAACGGGTATGTCTCCATTGCGTAACCCTAGAGGGTTCGAAACGGGAGTGGGCTAGTGGGCTCCGGCAGAAGTGCCGGTGACGCCGCCCGTAGCGTTGAGGCGTGCATGTGCACGTGACAACGATGCCGCAACTTCGGCGTCGTGCTCTCGCTTGAGATGCTCTTCGGCTGCCTCTTTGGCGCGAGCGGCGCGTGGCCGATCGATCTGCTCGGCGAGCTCGGCAACGTCGGACAAGATGTTGACCTTGTTGTTGCTGACCTCGACGAAGCCACCGTGCACAGCAACATCGACGATGCTTCCATCGGCCATGTAGATGCGCGTGTGGCACTCGGTGAGCGCACCAAGGAACGGGGCATGACCCGGCAAGAAGGCGATCTCGCCACTTGCGAGCGTGCGCGTGATGACCTGCGTTGACTCACCCGTGAAGAGGATCTTCTCGGGTGAGACCACGCTGACGGTCATCGATGCGGTACTCATGATCAGGCTGCGCCTTCCTGCAAGGCCTTGGCCTTAGCAAGCACTTGCTCAACGCCGCCGACGTTCAAGAACGCCTGCTCAGGAACCGAGTCGAGTTCGCCGTTGACGATTGCTTCGAAGCTCTCGACGGTTTCGTTGACTGGCACGGTCTCGCCGCTGACGCCCGTGAAGACCTCGGCCACATAGAACGGCTGGCTCAAGAAGCGCTGCACCTTGCGTGCACGTGACACGGTGAGGCGGTCTTCTTCGGACAGTTCGTCGAGACCGAGAATGGCGATGATGTCCTGAAGCTCTTTGTAGCGCTGGAGGATTTCCTGCACGCGACGAGCAACACGGTAGTGACGCTCGCCCACGACCTCGGGAGACAAGATGGTCGAGGTCGATGCCAACGGGTCGACGGCTGGGTAAATACCCAACGAGGCGATCTGACGGCTGAGCTCGGTGGTTGCATCGAGGAAGGTGAACGTGGTGAACGGAGCCGGGTCGGTGTAGTCGTCGGCGGGCACGTACACGGCCTGCAGCGACGTAATCGAACGACCACGGGTCGAGGTGATGCGCTCCTGCAGTTGGCCCATTTCGTCGGCGAGTGTGGGCTGGTAGCCCACGGCCGATGGCATACGGCCGAGCAAGGTGGACACTTCGGAGCCTGCCTGCACGAAGCGGAAGATGTTGTCGACGAACAACAACACGTCTTGGTTCTGAACGTCGCGGAAGTACTCGGCCATGGTGAGGGCTGAGAGCGCGACGCGAAGCCGGACTCCAGGTGGCTCGTCCATCTGGCCGAATACGAGAGCGGCCTTTTCGAACACGCCCGACTCTTCCATTTCGAGCATCAAGTCGGTGCCCTCACGGGTGCGCTCGCCGACACCGGCGAACACCGACACACCACCGTGGTTTTGCGCCACGCGACGGATCATCTCGGTAATGAGAACGGTTTTGCCGACGCCGGCACCACCGAACAGACCGATCTTTCCACCGGCCACGTATGGGGTGAGCAGGTCGATGACCTTGATGCCTGTTTCGAACAAGCGCTTCGATGGCTCGAGTGCATCGAAGTCTGGGGCTGGACGGTGGATGTCCCAGCGCTCGACATCGGCGAAATCTGCATTGTCGCCGTCGAGCACCTCGCCCCACACGTTCCAGACGTGGCCCAAGGTGCGGTTACCGACGGGCACGTTGATGCCACGGCCGGTGTTGCGCACTGGTGTACCACGGGTAAGGCCGTCGGTTGGCTTGAGGCAAACGGCGCGAACGCGACCGTTGCCGAGTTGCTGGGCAACTTCGGCGAGCACGGTCACGGGCTTGCCGTCGACGTTGACGGTGAACTCGACGGCATGGTTCAACTCGGGCAGCGAGCCTCGAGGGAACTCAACGTCGATCACCGGGCCGGCAATGCCGACAACGCGACCGTCTTTGCGATCTGTTTCAGTCATGGTCATGGCTGTTGGTTCCTTGTGCTTTCTTGGCTCGTCTGCTCAGAGGTCGTTCGCGTTGTTTGTGCCTGCGGAGGACACAAGTGCGTTCGCTGATTGGGTAACTTCGCTGTCGTCGAGATCGACGTAGCGGACATTGGTGGCCTTGCCAGTGCCGAGTGCCTCGGCGCCGCTGACAATTTCCATGATCTCGGTGGTGATCGAGTCCTGGCGGGCACGGTTCATGATTCGAGCGAGGCTCTTGATGAGTTCCTCGGCGTTGTCGGTGGCGCTCTTCATTGCCCGCTGACGGAACGCATGCTCGCTGGCTGCTGCGTTGAGCAACGCTGCGTAGATGCGGGCTTCGACGTAGCGAGGGAGCAGGGTCTCGAGAATAGTCTCGGGATCTGGCTCGAACTCGTAGTCGCCGCCGCCGCCTGCTGGCTTTGCGTCGCCACCTTCGACTGTTTGGGTTTCGAGTGGCACCAATGGTCGCAACACGACCTCTTGGCTACCCGCCGAGATGAAGCGGGTATACACCAGCAGCACCTTGTCGACTTCGCCGCTCTCGAACAAACCGACAACATGCTTGCCAATCTCGCGGGCATGGTCGTAGGTGGGGTTCTCGCTGAAGCCACCGAAGTTGGCGTTGCGGTTGTAGCCACGGAAGCGGAAGTAGTTGTCGGCCTTACGACCCACAGTGACGATCTCGTAACCAAGACCACCGAGTACATCGACTTTGATTTCGCCTTCGGCCGCACGCTGCACACCGGTGTTATAACCGCCGCACAACCCGCGATCGGCGCTGATGATCACGTAACAGGTCTTTTTGACCTCGCCACGGCCAACGAGCAACGGAGCACCACGGCCAGCACCTGCTGCAGCGAGGTCTTTGACAACCTCGGTGATCTGATCGCTATATGGAACCGCTGCCTGCACGCGCGATTGTGCTTTCACAATGCGCGATGCTGCGATGAGTTCCATGGCGCGCGTAATTTTCTTCGTTGCCTGGACGCTACGAATGCGTCCGCGAAGAATGCGCTCCTGACCGCCGGCCATCTAGATCACTCCGTTGCCAGGGTCTTGTCGCTGTGCGCGTCGCCCACTTCACCGGCATCGGTGGCTGTGGGATCGGCTGCGCGAGCAGCGGCGGCGTCGGCATCGGCGGCGAGGAACTGGGCCTTGAAGGCAGCAACCAGATCGCCAAGTTCGGCTGGAACATCGGCCTTGGGGTTGGCGCGCATTCCGGCGAGCACACCGGCGTTGCGGGTACGCATGAAGTCGAGCAAGCCCGCCTCAAAGCGACGCACGTCGGAGACTGGCAGGTTGTCGAGGTAACCCTTGGTACCGGCGAACACCACGACCACTTGCTCTTCCACAGGCATTGGGCTGTTGAGCGGCTGCTTGAGCAACTCAACGAGGCGGTAGCCGCGCTCGAGCTGGGCCTTGGAGATTGCGTCGAGCTCTGAACCAAACGTTGCGAAGGCTTCGAGCTCACGGAACTGAGCAAGGTCGAGCTTGAGCGTGCCGCTGACGGTCTTCATCGACTTGATCTGCGCAGCGCCACCCACTCGGCTCACCGAGATACCCACGTCGACGGCTGGACGCACACCCGACTTGAACAGGTTGTCCTGCAAGTAGACCTGACCATCGGTGATCGAAATCACGTTGGTTGGAATGTAGGCCGACACGTCGCCTGCTTTGGTCTCGATGACCGGCAAGGCGGTGAGCGAGCCTGCGCCGCGCTCGTCGCTCAACTTGGCGGCACGCTCGAGCAAACGGCTGTGGAGGTAGAACACGTCGCCGGGGTAGGCCTCGCGGCCCGGTGGGCGGCGCAGCAAGAGCGACACTTGGCGGTATGCCTCGGCCTGCTTGGAGAGGTCGTCGTACACGATGAGCGCGTGCTCACCGTTTTCCATCCAGTGCTGACCCATCGCGCAACCGCCGTAGGGGGCGAGGTACTTGAAGGGGGCTGGCTCGCTGGCAGGTGCTGCCACAACAACGGTGTATTCCATGGCGCCGTACTGACGAAGCGTCTCGACGGTCTGGGCAATGGTGGAGCCCTTCTGGCCGATGGCGACGTAGATGCACTTCACGCCAAGGCCACGCTGGTTGATGATGGCGTCGATGGCAACAGTGGTCTTGCCGGTCTTGCGGTCGCCGATGATGAGCTGACGCTGGCCACGACCGATTGGGGTCATTGCGTCGATCGACTTGATACCGGTCTGCAGTGGCTCGTGCACGGGCTTGCGACCCATGATGCCAGGCGCCTGAATCTCGACTCGGCGCTGGATGCTGCCGACGATGTCGCCCTTGCCGTCGATGGGCACACCCAATGCGTTGACCACGCGGCCAAGCATTGCGTCGCCTACCGGCACCGACAAGATGCGGCCGGTTGCCTTCACAGGCTGACCCTCTTCGATTGCGTCGGCGTTGCCGAGAACAACGGCACCGATCGAGTGCTCGTCGAGGTTGAGGGCCAAGCCCACCGAACCATCGGCGAACTCGAGGAGTTCGTTCACGCCGCAGTCGGGCAAGCCGGTGACGCGGGCAATACCGTCGCCAACTTCGGCAACGCGACCAACGGTGCGGGCCTCAAGTGAAGGCTCAAAGCCCTCGAGGTTCTTCTTCAGTGCTGCGGCGATGTCGCCGGCGCTCAGGGTGAGCTCTGCCATGTCGTTTCCGTTTCCTATGGTGTCCGGCTCTTAGAGCCGGGCCTTCAACTGGTCGAGGCGGGTACGGACGCTGCCGTCAATGACGGTGTCGCCCACAGTGGCGACGATTCCTCCGAGTACGGAAGGATCGACGACTACTTTTAGGTTCACTTGCTTGCCGGTGGCGTTGGCCAACGCGGCTGCGAGTCGGGTCTGCTGATCGGCGCTGAGCGCCACGGCGCTGCGCACTTCGGCCACCTCGAGGTTCTTGGCGCTGCTGGCGCGAAGGACGAGCTGATCGATGATTGCAGGAAGGTCACGACCGCGGCCGGAACCCACCACCATGCTGACCAACTGAGTGGTCGTTGCGGTGGCCTTGCCGCCGATGAGATCTTCGATGATGGCCTGACGCTTGGCGGCAGGAATCATCTCGTCGGTGAGAGCGCTGCGCAATGCCTCGCTACTTTCGTAGCTACGGGCAAAACGGAACAACTCGTCTTCGACCTCGTCGAGCGAGCCCTCGGCGCGTGCGATTTCGAACAGCGCCCGGGCGTAGCCCTCAATACGTGCGTCGCTCATGCGGAGGCACCCACTTTCTGGATGAATGCTTCGATCAAGTCTTGATGCGTTGCATCGTTGATCGACTCGGTGACTGCTCGTTCGGCGGCGGTGGCCGACAAGCGGGCGATCTCGCCGCGCAATTCGTCGGCGCTGCGACCCCGTGCGGTATCGATGTCGGCGACGGCGCGAGCTTTGAGCTCGACAACTTCGGCCTCGAGGCGAGTGCGGCCATCGGCCAGCATTGCGTCGGCCTGCACGGCAGCATCGGCCAGTAGACGCTGGCGCTCGGCACCAATGTCTCCCTTGGCCTGGCGAATGCCAGCGGCCTCGGTGGCTGCAGATGCCTTATCGGATGCTGCATCGTCGAGTTCTTTTTGAATGCGAGCTGTGCGAGCAGCCATGGCCTTCTTGATGCCGGGACCGGCGAACTTGAAGAGCAAACCAAAGATGATCAGCGCCGCAAGAATGCCGTAGATCATCTCGGCCTTTTCGGGCAGAATCCACGACCGGGTGGTGATGCCTTCGCTGTCTTGGCGAGGTGGCTCGCCAGCATGGGCAACGAGACTGGCGATGCGAATCAATGCGTTCATCGTGCAACTCCTGCGCTCATCACTTCGAGAACCACTCGGCTGACCACTGCAGCATCAGGCGTCTTGCCGACAGCAAGCTCGATGGCCCGACCGCTGACATCGCCAACAGCTGACTCAATCTGCGACTGCACCGCTTGACGCGCTGCATCGTTGGCGGCAGAAGCCGCTGCACGCTGCTCGGCGATCTCGGCACCAACTGCCGCCAGCTTGGCGGCACGTTCGGTTTCGAGCGTCTGACGAGCGGCGTCGATGTGAGCTGCAGCCTCGGCCTTGACACCAGCGAGCTGCGCTTCGTAACCGGCGACCTCAGCCTTGGCCTCGGCGCGTGTTGCGTCGGCACCCTCGTGTGAAGCGCGGATGCTTGCATAGCGAGCGTCCATACCCTTCTTCAGACGTGGGTACAGCACGAAGCGCATGAGCACGGCGAAGACCACGAATGATCCACCGCCCCAAGCGACTTCTTTGAGCTCGGGCGCGATGGGGCTCGGACCTGGGTTCACTTCGACCGTTGCTTCGGTTTCCGTCTCGCTCGCAGTGACCACGCCTGATTCAGCGATCTGCGGATCAAACGCAACCGTGTCTGAGGTAGCGGAATCGGAGGTAACGGTCGCTAAAGCCACTGGCTCTGGACTAATTGTCTGTTCTGCAGTTGAGTCCGGCGGCACGGATGCGAGATGCACCGTGTATGCCGAACCCGACTGGGTGACGACGGCTGTCAGCACGTCAGCTCCTTGTGGGAGTGGGTGGACGGATGGATTTAGAGGCCGATGAGGATGAAGACCACGAAGCCGATGAGGGCCAGTGCTTCAGTAAACGCGATACCGAGGAACATGGTGGTACGCACCATGCCGGCAGCCTCAGGCTGGCGAGCCATGGCTTCGACGGACTTGCCGACGATGTAGCCAATGCCGATGCCAGGTCCGATTGCGGCGATGCCGTACGCAAAACCGGCACCGATCGCTGCGTTGGCCTTCTTCTGCTCGTCGCCGGTGAGGGCTGCTGCAGCGATGTGTGAAATTGCTTCCATGGGATGGATTCTCCTGTGTTGGTTTCTCTGTGGGAGATGGGTTAGTGCTCGGCGTGTGTCGAGCTAGCGATATAAACAGCGGTCAAGATGGTGAAGATGTACGCCTGCAAGAAGACCACGAGCACTTCGAATGCGGTGAGAAACACCAGCATGAAGAACGGCAAGATGCCGCCGATGGTAAGAATCGGCACGTGGGTTTTGGCCTGGAACATTGCCTCGCTGAGCAATGCAAACGTGACCAGCAGGATGTGACCGGCGAGCATGTTCGCAAAGAGTCGCACCGTGAGCGACAGTGGGCGAACAATGATCGTGGAGAAGAATTCGATGAGGCCCACGAGCGGCTTCAATGCCACTGGCACTCCTGGGGGCCAAAGCAGGTGGGTGAAGTAGCTCAACTTCTGATGCTTGAGGCCGGTGCCGATGAAGATCAGCCAGACCAACAGCGACAAGAACAGTGGGATGGCGATACGCGCCGTCGCGGGCATCTGCAAGAACGGCACGATGCCGGTGAGGTTGCACAAAAAGATGAACACGAAAAGGCTCAGCAGGAACGGTGTCCAAGCAAGCCCCTCTTTGCCCATCGTCTGCATGATCACGCTGTCTTCGATGAACTCAACCGACGTCTCGGCCAAGTTGCGAATGCCGGTAGGCGCTACAGAGGCGTCCTTGCTGCCGGCAAGCAAAAACACGAGGCTGCCAATCACCGCTGCGGCAACGGCAATGAGCGAGATCTTGTTGAACGACGAAAAGAGATCGTGCCAGCGCAAGATTTCGTTGATTGGTGGAAATTCAAGACCGAACACTTTTGATCGGTTCCTCTCAGTGCGAGCGAGATGGTTTAAGGCCGGGGTAAGCCAGCGAGGCAGCGACGTACTTCAGTTCCCATGCGAGGAGACCGAGGTGCGACACGATAATTGTCAATCCGAGGGCTGGACGCGAAATCCAGCCAGCATCTTTGACCAGATACACGGCCAAGAAAAGCATTGCGAGACGGATCAGGTACCCGAACAGAATGGCACCCATCATCAGTCCGAGTGAAATTCGAGCGGTAACAGCGATCAGACCTGCGGCGATGCCGAAGTTGATGAGCACCAAAGCGAGCGCGTAGGCCGAAGACGCAACGCCAGACATCGACCAGATGATGCCGCACAAGGCGATGAGCACTGGCCCAACGATGAGGCCACGACGGATCATGTCGCGAGACACTTCGACCTCGGGGGCTGCGCCCTCGAAGCGAGTGGTCATTGGGGACGATGTATCGGTCATCACCGAACCGCCGCCTTGCCATCGCGGCTGAGGTCGCGTCGCTGTGCCTCAAGCTCTTTCATACGAGCGTCGTAGCCGTACCACAAGCTCGCAAACTGGCCAACGATTCCAAGCACGACGAACACGATCATGAAGACGGGCTTCGTGCCGAGCCATGTGTCGAGCGCATAACCGAGGCCCAAGAACATCACCACGAGAATGGCAAATTCCATGCCACGGCCGAGGCCGTCGGAGGTGTTCACGCGTTTGCGGGGGCGGAGGTCCATGTCGTGGGGTGTGCTCACACGGCTTCGACGGCGGTGCCGAAGCGCTTGTGAATGCGGGAACAATCTAGCGTCCGGTTTCCGAATTCTCCAATTCGGAGTCGTGGTTCTCGGCGCGAAGGGCCCGGTTGCGGCGGACCTCGGGATGCAACACCGTGTAGAGGCCCAAGCCCAGCGCCATCACGCCCAATGTCGCGAGCGTGGCACCTCCGGTGGTGAAGACCGGATAGAGCACAAACGCCGACAACAACGCTGTCCAGAGCCACAAAATCAGCACGCTGCGACGCTGACCGTGACCCAAGTTCATCAAGCGGTGGTGCAGGTGACCCTTGTCGGCCGTAGCAAGCCCTTGTCCCCTACTGGTGCGACGAATAATCGCGAACAGCGTGTCGAGGATGGGAACACCAAGGATGAACAGCGGGATGAACAACGGGGCAAAGAAGAAGTACGACTGACCGAACTGCTGCTGGGTGACCGGGTCGGCACGGCCTCCGACGACACTGGTGGCAGAGGCCATCAGCAAGCCAAGCAGCAGCGCGCCGCCATCGCCCATGAAGATCTTGGCGGGGTTGAAGTTGTGCGGCATGAAGCCAAGGCAGATACCTACGGCGATGATGCACACCAACGGACCGATGCTGTCGTTGGCGAGCAGGCCCTTGTTCTGCAGTTCGGTGCTGTACAAAAAGAACGACCCCGAGGCGATGGCGACGATGCCTGCGGCGAGCCCGTCGAGGCCATCGATGAGGTTGATGGCCTGCGTCATTCCGAGCAGCCACACGATGGTGACGAACGGAACCCACTCGTCGGGGAGAAAGAACACATCGACGCGCGGCACGCGGAAATAGAACATGGTGACGCCGTAGTACACCAGTGCACTACCAGCGAGAACCGTGCCCAACACCTTTGCTGGCGCGGAGATATCGCGCACGTCGTCGAGCAAGCCAAGCCCAAAAATAATCGCGGCCGCAATGAGAACGCCGCGTGGCTCAGAGTTTCGCGAGTACAGCGAATCGAACGAATCCATCAGCCGGCTCAGCGCAAGCGCCACCACAAAGCCAATGAACATGGCGATGCCACCCACATCGGGAGTTGCAACTTTGTGCACGCGACGTTCGTCGGGGGCCACGACCCATCCGAGTCGATTGGCGACCTTAATGACAACCGGCGTGAGGACGAACGTGGTGCCAGCCGCGCAGCCGCCAACTATGAGGTACGCGGCTGTATCTGGCATCGGGACGACTTTAGTTCGCCAACCCCAAGAACAAGAGCCTCAGGAATACACAGGGAAACGAGCGCACAACGCCGCGACGCGTTGGCGAACGTCGGCGAGAACCGCTGTGTCGTCGCGTCCACGTAATGCCTCGGCAATGAGCTCAGCGATCTGAACCATCTCTGGCTCTTTCATACCCTGCGTGGTGACGCTGGGCGTACCGATTCGTACGCCACTCGTAACGAATGGGCTACGCGTGTCGTTCGGAACGTTGTTCTTGTTGAGCGTGATGCCCGCTTCGTCGAGAACAATCTGCGCTTGCTTGCCGGTGAGTTCGGCATCGAATGGGCGCAGATCGACCACCATCAAGTGGATGTCGGTGCCACCACTGACAAGGCGGAAACCTTGGTGCGCCAAGGCTGCAGCCAAAGAAGATGCATTTGCAACAATCTGATGCGCATAGGCGCTGAAGCTTGGGTGCATTGCCTCGCGGAAGGCCACGGCCTTGCCAGCTATAGCGTGCTCGAGCGGACCACCTTGGCTACCTGGGAACACCGCCTTGTCGATCGTGGCGGCGTGCTCGGCCTTCGACAGAATGCAACCGCCGCGCGGCCCGCGCAAGGTCTTGTGCGTAGTGAACGTGACGACGTCTGCATACGGCACAGGGTTGGGGTGAGCACCACCCGCGATGAGGCCGGCCAGGTGGGCCACATCGAACATCAGCAGAGCGCCCACTTCGTCGGCAACGCTCTTAAACACCTCAGGGTCGAGGCGACGGGGATAGCTGGTGGTACCGGCGACGATCATCTTGGGGCGATGCTCGAGCGCGAGGTCGCGCATCTTGTCGAAGTCGATGCGCTCGTCACTGGGGTCAACCTTGTACGACACGAAGTTGTAGAAAATGCCACTGGCATTCACGGGAGAGCCATGGGTGAGATGGCCGCCGTGATCGAGGCTGAGGCCCATCACGGTGTCGCCGGGCTCGAGCAGACCGAGATAGACCGCCATGTTGGCGCTGGCACCACTGTGCGGCTGCACGTTGGCGTGCTCGGCGCCGAACAGTTCTTTGACGCGTGAAATTGCGAGCGCCTCGATGTCGTCGACGATCGCGTTTCCGCCGTAATAGCGCTTGCCCGGGTAACCCTCGGAGTACTTGTTGGTGAGCACCGAACCCGTTGCCCGCATGACCGCCGGCGACGTGAAGTTCTCGCTGGCAATGAGCTGCAGCCCGGTGGACTGACGCGTGACCTCTCGGTCGATGAGGTCGAATACCGCTGTGTCTGGGGCAATCTCAGATGGCCAAGGCATGTGGTGTGTCTCCTGTGTGTGGCGACGAATCGGCGAGTGCCAAAACGTCAGCGAAAGAATTCTTGGGTTTCGATTTCGGTGATCTGCTCGACACGGCGCTCGTGACGGCCGCCTTCGAACGCGGTCTTCAAGAACAACGCAACGATCTCTTCGGCAAGGCCGACGCCAACGACTCGCGCTCCCATGCTGAGCACGTTGGCATTGTTGTGCTCGCGGGCCATGCGGGCGGTGTAGAGGTCGTTGCAGAGCGCTGCACGCACACCACGAACCTTGTTCGCCGCAAGTTGCTCGCCTTGGCCGCTGCCGCCAAGCACGATGCCGAAGTCGGCGTCGCCGTTGCGAACGGTGCGGCCCACGCCTGCGCAGATGGGCGGATAGTCGCAACTCTCGGCACTGTGCGTGCCTTGGTTGTCGACCACATGTCCGGCGGCCTCGAGCACCTTCACGAGGTGCTCCTTCAGTTCGAAGCCGGCATGATCAGACCCAATGGAGATGCGTGACACGTGACAAGTGTAGAGCGGCGGGCTGCACTCGCCCCTTACGCAGAGTTGCACGTATCCTCAGCGCCTATGCCTCTCGACCCACGAACCCCCGTACTCATCGGCGGCGGACAATATGCACACCACGCCGCGCAGCTCGCCGATGCCATGCACCCGGTGGAGCTCATGGCCGCTGCAGTAGAACGCGCCACTGCCGACGCAGGCTTGGCGTCAACGCCGAATCCCGATTCGATTCGCGTGATCAGTTTGCTCACATGGCGCTACGGCGACCCGGCCTATGTGCTGGCCCAGCAACTCGGCCTGACCCCGCGCGAAACCGTGCTCACAACCAACGGCGGTAACAGCCCGCAAACGCTGGTGAACTCCACCGCGATGCAGATTCAAAACGGTGAGCTCGACATCGCAATCCTCACCGGCGCCGAGGCGTCACGAAGCCGCATGCGGGCTCGCCGCGACGGCATCGATTTCGACTGGCCGAAGGCGCCTGACTCTCAGGTCCCAACGGTGATGGGCAAAGACCTCGACATGAGTCATCCCACCGAACGCGCCCACGGCATCTTCATGCCCGTGCAGGTGTATCCAATGTTCGAGACAGCAATTCGCGCTGCCGCTGGCCGCACTGTCGAAGAGCAAGAGCTGATCACCAGCGAACTCTGGGCACGCTTCAGCGAGGTCGCCGCAACGAATCCAAACGCCTGGAGCCAGCAAGCGCGCACAGCAGAAGAAATCCGCACGCCAAGTGCCTCGAACCGCATGATTGGCTTTCCGTACACGAAGTACATGAACTCGAACAACGATGTCGATATGGGCGCAGCGCTCATCATGTGCAGCGCCGAAAAGGCGCAGGCGCTGGGCGTGCCGCGCGACCGCTGGGTGTTCATCCACTCGGGCGCCGATTGCCACGAGCACAGCTTCATGTCGAACCGTTACAGCTTCTCCAAGACTCCTGCCATCGAACTCGGCGGACGCCTGGTGCTTGAGCTCGCTGGCATGACTATCGACGACATCGACATCGTCGATCTCTACAGCTGCTTCCCGTCGGCCGTTCAGTTGGGCGCCCAATCGTTGGGACTCTCGCTTGACCGCCAACTCACCCGCACCGGTGGTTTGCCATTCGCTGGCGGCCCCTGGAACAACTACGTGATGCATGCAGTCGCCACCACGATGAACGACCTCCGCGATGGCGCTGGCACCAACGGGCTCGTGTGGGGCAACGGCGGCTACGCAACAAAGCATTCGTTTGGCGTGTACAGCACTCAGCCATCTGCGAATCCATTTCGTCACGCCGATCCGCAGGCCGAAATCGATGCGCTCCCTCGCCGCGAACTCGCCGACGGCGCCGACGCTGCCGGCAAGGTCACCATCGAGGCGTACACGGTCATTCACAACCGCGACGGCGTGCCAGAAACCGCCAACGTTTCGTGCCTCTTGGCCGATGGTCGCCGCGCGTGGGCCACATCAACCGACGCCGATCTCGCCGCAGCGATGTGCGTTGGCGAATGGGTGAACCGCAGCGTCACTCGAGACGCCGACGGAAAGATCAACGCCGACTAGCTACCGGTGGCATGCTCTAGGCCATGTCGTCAACCAACACGTCGCCCCTCAACGCATCACAGCCATCGATCATTCTCGACTGCGATCCCGGCCACGACGACGCAATTGCAATCGTCGTTGCCGCCCTACACACCAACTTGGTGGGCATCACCACCGTCGCAGGCAACGCACCGCTCACGATGACCACGCGCAATGCGCTGATCATGACCGACTTGCTCCGCCTCGATACACCCGTGCACAGCGGAGCCGACCGACCGCTTGTTGCCCCACCACGACATGCCGGGTACGTGCACGGTGAAAGCGGCCTCGATGGCGCCGACCTTCCCGAGCCCACGCGCGGGGTCGATGGCGACAACGCAGTTGAGTTCATCATCGAGTCATGCCGCAGCACCGAAGGCATCTGGCTTGTGCCGGTCGGTCCGCTCACCAATATCGCGCTCGCTCTTCGCCTTGCGAGCGACCTCAAACATCGCATCGCCGGTATCTCGCTGATGGGCGGCGGTTCGTTCGGCAACCGCTCAGCCGCAGCCGAGTTCAACATCTGGGCCGACCCTGAAGCCGCCGCGATGGTCTACGAATACGGCGGCCCGCTGAAGATGGCCGGGCTCGACGTGACGCACCAGTTTCAGGCAACCCCCGATCGCATCGCCAAGGTCAGCGCGCTTCCCGGTCGGCTTGCTGAGTTGCTCGCCGACCTCTTGCATTTCTTTAGCGCCACCTACATGACCCGCCACGACGATATGGGCGGCGCAGCCGTGCATGATCCGCTTGCCGTGATGGCGCTCACCCACCCAGAGCTGTTCACCATCGTGCAGCGCCATGTGGTCATCGAGACCGCTGGCGACCACACCCGCGGCATGACCCTCATCGACGAGCGGGCGCTCATCGAGCGTCGCCCACCGAACTGCGACGTACTCACCCATGTCGAGGCCGACGCCGCGTTCGATGTGATCGTCGCTGCCATCGCCCACTTCAGCAGCTGACCAGCTTCGCCGAACAGTCCCCCGCGTTCGCTGCCGCGGTACTCTCACCACCATGCGTGCAGCCGTAATTCGTGATTGGCAACTCAGGGTCGACGACATCGACATCCCAACACCGGGTCCGGGCCAAGTGCTCACCAAGGTGTTGGCGTGCGGTATCTGCGGCAGCGATCTTCACTTGCTCTCCCACGGCAAAGAGCAGCGCGACATGGCCGAGAAGTTCCGCGAGGGTCTGGCACCGAACCCGGTGAGCATGCAGATGTTCGTGCC
The DNA here is from genome assembly GCA_037140375.1 of Actinomycetota bacterium. Classification (GTDB taxonomy): domain Bacteria; phylum Actinomycetota; class Acidimicrobiia; order Acidimicrobiales; family Ilumatobacteraceae; genus WLMZ01. The sequence continues at coordinate 1,040 of JBAXER010000065.1, read as the reverse complement.
CGAACGCGACATGGTGATGGGTCACGAATTCTGCTGCGAGGTCGTCGAGCTCGGCCCCGGCGCAAACCGTTTTGCGGTTGGCGATGTCATCGTTTCGATGCCCGTGGCATTCGATAACACCGGACTGCACGGCATTGGTTTCAGCAACACCTACAACGGTGGCTACGCCGAGATGATGGTGCTCAACGAGATGCTCGGCATCAAGGTTCCAGCTGGCCTGCCTACCGATCTCGCAGCGCTCACCGAGCCACTCGCTGTTGGCGTACACGCCGTGGCCAAGAGCCGCATTGCAGTCGGCGACGCCGCCATCGTGATGGGCCTTGGCCCAGTGGGCTTGGCGTGTATCGCCGAACTCCGCATGCGCGGCATTGGCCCCATCATCGCTGCCGACTTCTCGCCGCGTCGCCGCGCACTCGCCGAGAAGCTCGGCGTCGACATTGCGGTTGACCCACGCGAGACCACCGCTATCGATGCGTGGCGCAAGATCGATGGCTCTCGTCCGCTGGTCATCTTCGAAGCTGTGGGCGTGCCCGGAATGATCAACGAAGCAATGCGGGTTGCACCCAAAGACACCCGCATCCTCGTGGTCGGTGTGTGCATGCAGCAAGACCACATTCACCCGATGCTCGGCATTCAGGGCGAGCTCAACATCCAGTTCGCTTTGGGTTACGAGCCCGCCGAATTCTCATCTGCGCTCGAGGCAATCGCAGAGGGCAAAGTAGACCTTTCATCGTGGATCACCGGCACTGTCAACATCGACGGCGTGCCGCAGGCGTTCACCGATCTGGCCAACCCTGAGGCGCACGCCAAGATTCTCGTCAAGCCGTAAGGACCATCCGAATGAGTGATTCGTTCGTCAACGGCGACGCCCCGAGCGACCTGACCTTCCCTCGACAGTACGCACGTACTCAGCGGCTCACGCTGGGCGACCCACGCACCGTCACGGTGTCTCCCGACGGGCAGCGCGTGGTGTTTTGCCGCAGCGCCAGCGGCGACGATCCGGTGAACTGTTTGTGGGTGCTCGATGTAGCAACTGGCAG
>JBAXER010000064.1:0-15969 GCA_037140375.1 Actinomycetota bacterium | reverse complement strand
TCGTGCTCATGTGAGTGATCGTTCACCACCACGACGGCGTGCGTGGCGGCGACTCCACAGCGCAACACGGGTTCGAACATCAATGCGTAATCGTCGATTCCCAATCGCCCGATGATCTCGGCAACCGCAATGGGATCGGCCCCTGCATCAACGAGCGATCCGAGGGTCATGTCGCCAGCAGTTCCGGCAAAGCAGTGGAACCAGGCAGTGGTCATTGCTTCATCATCCTCGCGATGGCGCACGCGGCGCCAAACCCGTTGTCGATGCCAACCACAGTGATGCCGCTGGCGCATGAGGCGTGCATTGCCAAGAGCGCAGTGACGCCCTCGAGCGACGAGCCGTATCCGACACTGGTGGGCACTGCCACGATGGGGGCCGAACTGAGTCCGCCGATCACGCTTGCAAGGGCGCCTTCCATGCCTGCGACCACCACGATTGCTTCGGCCGCCGTGATCTCATCGAGGTGGGCGAGCAGTCGGTGTAGTCCGGCAACGCCGACATCGGTGATTTGCCTTGGGGCGAATCCGAACGCTGCAAGGGTGATTAAGCACTCGTTGACGACCTGATGGTCGGCCGTGCCGGCCGAGAGCACCGAGACCTTCGCGGTGCGCCATGGAGCGGGCTGGCGCCAGAGGGCCGAGCCGCCCAGTTCGGTTGCGGGGCCGTGGGCCGCGATCGCAGCGCCAACCTGTTCGGCTGTGGCGCGGGTGAGCAGAACCGGGTCGGTGCTGTGAGCCAGCAGTTCGCCCACGATGCGGGTGACCTGATCGGCGGTTTTGCCGGGCCCGTAGACGGCCTCGGGAATACCTTGGCGCAGCGAGCGGTGGTGATCGACCAATGCGTCGCCGACGTCGGCAAAGGGCAGGCGGCGCAAGGTGGCCACTGCTTCGTCGGTGCTGAGCGTTCCGGCGCTCACGCCTGCGAGTAACTGACGAATATCGGCCTCATTCACGGCAAGCATGCTGCCACAGCCAGCGCCAATCTGGGCGGGAAATCTTGGGGCTGGCATGGTATTTCGGCCGTGCCCGAGCGCCGTGGTGCCGTAGCCTGAGCCGATGAGCAACAGGGTACGGGTGGGTTTTTTGGGCCCCTTTGGCACATTTACCGAGCAGGCACTGCGCACGCAGGCCGATCTTGCCGACGGCGAGCTCGTGCCCTTTCGTACCGTTCCCGATGTGCTCGACGCTGTTGAGTCCGGTGATGTCGATCTTGGTTTCGTGCCCATCGAGAACTCGATCGAAGGCACGGTCAACTTCACTCAAGACGCCTTGGCGTTCGACTACGAGTTGCTGATCGAACGCGAAGTGGTGCTCGACATCGAGCATTGTCTTCTGGCCGCGCCGGGCACAGTGCTCACCGATATCACCGAGGTGTTGTCCATCCCGGTGGCTACCGCACAGTGTCATCAGTATTTGCGCTCTCATCTCCCCGATTCCTCGATTACACCAACAAGCAGCACAGCCGAAGCGGCCCGCTCGTTGTCGGCTAACCCGGCGGCCGGTGTCGCTGCGATCGCTCCACGCAATGCGGCCGCGCTGTATGGCCTTGACGTGATTGCGGCTGACATTGCCGATCATGGAGCCAACCAGACTCGTTTTGTGCTCGTTGGTCAGCAGCTCGTTCCGTCGCCAACCGGACACGATCGCACTGCGCTTGTGGTGTATCAGCGCGCTGATCAGCCCGGAAGCCTCATCGGCATTCTGCAAGAGTTCGCGGCGCGCCGCATCAACCTGTCGAATCTGCTGAGCCGGCCCACCAAGCGCGGCGGCCTTGGCGACTACTGCTTCATCCTGTATGCCGATGGCCATATCGCCGACGAACTCATGGCCGACGTCATGCGCTCGTTGCATTCGAAGCAAGGGGCCGTGAAGTTCCTCGGCTCGTACCCGGCCGCGGGCGAGCATGCCCACAGCAGTCGCGAGCATGCCGATGCGCGCTGGCGCGAAGCCGACGACTGGGTCGAGTCCATCCGAGCCAACATTCAGCCGCGCTGACCCGGGTCAATGTTGACCTAGGCCGTGCTCTCACCACTTTCTTACGCTGAACGTGTACAAACGTGAATATGCCTGCACCAGTTCGCGTCATCATCGCCGAGGACGAACGCGCCGTTCGCGAGTCATTGTCTCGGGCGCTCACGCTTGAGGGCTACTCGGTGACTGCCGTGTCCGATGGAGCGCAGGCGCTTGAGGCGATGCGCGCCGAACCCGCCGACGTGTTACTGCTCGATGTGATGATGCCTGTGGTCGATGGTCTGACTGCGTGTCGTGTTTTGCGTAGCGAAAAGAATCGCGTGCCTATCTTGTTGCTCACCGCACGCACCGAAACCTCTGATCGAGTTGCTGGTCTCGATGCCGGTGCCGACGATTATCTGCCCAAGCCGTTTGCGTTGGCCGAGCTACTTGCTCGCCTTCGCGCGCTGCTGAGGCGCACTCAGCCCGACACCGAAGACGACTCAACCGCCTGCTCGGTTGGTGACCTTCGCGTCGACTCACCGGCGCGACGGGTTTGGGTTGGTGACCACGAGATCGAACTCTCGAAGACCGAGTTCGATCTGCTCGAACTACTCGTGCGCAACTCGGGCATCGTGCTCGATCAGACCACGATCTACGAACGCATCTGGGGCTACGACTTTGGCGCCGATTCAAAGAATCTTGCGGTGTACATCGGCTATCTGCGTCGCAAAATCGACACGGCGGGTCGCGAACCGTTGATCCATACGGTGCGCGGCGTTGGTTACACGGTGCGGGCGCGATGACACTTCGCGCCAAACTCGCGCTCGTGTTGGCGTCGCTTGCTGCTTTGGCAGCAATCGGGGTGGGCCTGTTGAGTTACGACGCCACCAGCACGCGCATGCTTGCCGAGATCGATCGAACCTTGCTGAACTCGAGTCGGGCGCGTAACGATCTCGATGACGACAACCTGCCGAATCCCGGTGCCGGCCGCCCCGGTCGCGGTGGTGACGGCGGCGTGCAGCTCGCGAGCCTTGAAGTGTTTCAGGTACTGAATGCAGCTGGCCAGATCATCATCCAGACCGATGGCGTCACGCTGCCGGTCAATGCTGCCGAGCGAGCCGTTGCTCGTACCGGGCAGGGTGAGGTGCTGCGCACGGTCACGGGTTCCGACAAACGTGAGTTTCGGGTGCGCACTCAGCCGCGACGTATCGGTGCGTTTCAGTTTGGTCGCGATCTCTCCGAGATGAATCGTGTGCTCCACGATCTGCGCTCGCGCATCTTGCTCGTCGGCGGCGTCGCTGTTGTGTTGGCCGCCTTCGCTGGTTGGTTCGCGGCCCGAGGCCTCACCAAGTCGTTGAGCGCACTCACTGAGGCGGCAAGCGAGGTGTCGTCTACGGGCCGACTCGATATCGATGTAGCCGCTGGCGGCCGCGACGAAGTTGGTCGCCTCGGCACCGCCTTCTCAACGATGCTCAACGCGTTGAACACATCTCGCGAAGAGCAACGCCGCCTCGTGCAAGATGCCGGCCACGAACTGCGTACGCCGCTCACGAGTCTTCGCACCAATGTCGATGTCTTGCGCCGTCACGGTGATCTACCCGCCGAGATGCGCATAAAGGTGCTTGACGATCTCGATATTGAAGTGGCCGAGCTGTCGTCCCTTGTCGAAGAAGTTGTGGCCGTTGGTTCTGGACGAAGCCCCGATGAACCCTCCGTCGAGGTGCGCATCGCCGACGTGGTCGAGTCTGCAGCCGGTCGAGTCGGCCGACGCACGGGCCGTACCATCGATATCACTGCCGACAATTCGGTCGTGCTCGCGCAGCGGTCATCGCTTGATCGCGCGATCACGAACTTGCTCGATAACGCTGCCAAGTTCGATAGCTCTGCAGAGCCCATCGAGATCAGCGTTGTTCAGGGTCGTGTCGCTGTACGCGACCATGGACCCGGAATCGCTCCCGCGGATCTCGATTTGGTTTTCGACCGCTTCTATCGGGCAGTTGCAGCACGCTCGCAGCCGGGCTCAGGGCTTGGGCTCTCCATTGTCACCGAGGTGGCGGCAGCACACGGTGGAACAACCTTCGCTGCGAACCACCCAGAGCGGGGCGCAGTCGTTGGTTTCGAACTGCCGATTGTTGAACGCTCGCCTCTCACCTGACTCTCACCTCCGCGCGAAGTGGCTCATACGTGAGGCGCTCAAGATATGCACATCCGAACAGCGAGATCGAACCCCCTTCGACACCTCGACGTAGTCAACTAGGAGAAGATGAAATGAATCAGAAACGACTCGCAATCGCAGGCATGACCGGTGCATTGCTCATTGGCGCCGGTACTGGCGTCGTGCTCAACTTGCCCGCCGGGGCAGGTGCCAGCGGTGCAAGCCTTGTTGCTGCTTCGACGCCTTCGGTGCCAGCAGATCCAACCGCCATCGGTGATGGCGACGGAGACGGTGGCCAAGGTGGCCAAGGTGGCCATGGTGCAATGCTCGCCGACTCACTCTCGAAGTTGGTTACCGACGGAACGATCACTCAGGCGCAGGCCGACTCGATCACTGCGGCACTTGAAGCCAATCGTCCAGCGGGCATGCCCGGCGACGGTATGGGCGGTCCAGGCATGGGTCGCCACCACGGTAAGGGCGGCGAAGGTAAGGGCGGCCCCGGTATGGGCGGTCGCGGTATGGGTCGTGGACGCGGCGCCGGACTTGAGGCCGCAGCCACTGCGCTCGGCATCACCGCCGACGAACTGCGCACCGAGCTGCAAAGCGGCAAGAGCATTGCCGATGTAGCTACTGCCAAGGGCGTGAACGTACAGACCGTGATCGATGCGCTCGTGGCTGAGGCCAAGACCCGCATCACCGACATGGTCAATGGTGTCCGCCCAGCGGCACCTGCCGATCAGCCCGATGCCCCGGCAACCACCAATGGTGCAACTAACGGCTGATCTCAACCCTTCAACAACAGAGTCCCTCCCCTGACGGACCGGGGTTCGATGTGTCGCCCCCTGACACATCGAACCCCGGTTTGTCGTTGTTCATCTACAGTTGCGGCCATGTCACAACCTGTTGCAGTCGTCACCGGAGCTAACTCAGGAATCGGTCGCGCAACGGCCATTCATCTCGCGAAGAACGGCTACTCGGTCTTTGGCACCGTGCGCAGTTTGACCAAGGCCACCAAGGTCTTGGCAATGGCCGAGGACCATGGCGCCGAGCTACAACTGATCGAACTTGATATTGCATCCGACGATTCAGTGAGTGAGGGAATGGGACAGATCTTGCGCCAAGCAGGCCGGGTCGATGTGCTCGTGAACAACGCTGGCGTTGGCGGTAACGCTGTGGCCGAAGAGTGCCCACCCTCGATGTATCTCGATGTGATGAACACCAACTTGTGCGGTGCCGTGCGATGCATCCAGGCGGTGCTTCCCGGAATGCGCGAGCGCGGCAGCGGTTGCATCGTGAACATCACCTCGATTGCTGGCCGCATGGCCGCGCTGGCGCAGTCGCCCTATGTCACCTCGAAGTGGGCGCTCGAAGGTCTGTCAGAAGGCTTGGCCCAAGAGCTCGCGCCGTTCGGAATTCGCGTTGCGGTGATTCAGCCCGGCGTCACCAAGTCGGCCATCTTCGCCAAGAACATCGATGCCCCGAACCAAAGCGGCGCCTACGACCCGCACTACCGCCGCCTGTTTCAGTTCTATGCCACGGGTATGGCCAACGCCACCGATCCGTTTGAAGTGGGCGAGCTGATTCACCACGCGATCACCACCGATGCTCCACAGTTGCGCTATCCGTGCAGCTGGGGCGGCGCCGAGCTCATCGAGGGTCGCGCCAAGATGTCCGATGCCGACTGGGTCGAGATGGGCCGTCACGAAGATGACAGCGATTATTACGCCGGATTCAAGGCAGCCTTCGGGCTCGATTTGGCGTAACGCCGAGCTCGCTACCGATCGTTTGTCTGGCTGACCGACGCAGGCCCTCAAAAAATGAGCTACAACGGTGCCGTGAGTGTTTCGAAAAACACCCTTCAACGTCGGGTGATCACCATCCCTGCGTTGTTCGTTGCTGCCGTTTTGCTCACGCTGTTGATTCCGGTGTGGGTTCCGGTGATGGTGTTGGCCGATGCCCTGCGCGCCAAGTTTCGCTTTCCGCTCCTTCGTCTCGTCTCATTCGCGTTCTGCTGGGCTTGGCTCGAAACGGTCGGGGTCGTTGCCGCCTTTGGACTGTGGGCTATCGGCCAGAGCGGTAACCAGCGCGCGCATTACGACCTACAGCGATGGTGGGCAGCTCACTTGCTCGACGCGTTGCGGGTCACGTGCGGCATTCGCGTAGAGACCACCGACCACGCGGCGTTCAGCCCGGGTCCAGCGCTGCTGTTCGTACGCCACGCCAGCTTGGCCGACTCGTTGGTGTCTGCGTATGTGATCACGCACTTGGCCAAGATGCGGCCGCACTATGTGCTCAAACGCGAGCTGCTCAGCGACCCGTGTCTCGATGTTGTTGGGCAGCGCGTGCCCAACTATTTTCTCGATCGCGGGGCGAACGATTCGGCTCCCGAACTTGCGGCCATCGAACGTCTCGCTGCCGCCCTCGGTCCGGCCGACATCGGCATCATCTTCCCCGAGGGCACCCGCGCCAACCCCACCAAGCGGGCCGCAGCGATGGCCAAGCTTGAGCAGCGAGATCCTGCTCGTGCCCACAAGCTCAAGAACCTTCGTCATCTGCTTCCACCGCGACCAAGCGGCGCGAGCGCAATGATGCGCGGGGCTCCGAATGTCGATGTGATTTTGGCGTGGCATGTGGGCTTCGAGGGACTCGATACGTTCGGCGGCATTCTCAAGGCGTTGAGTCGTCGATTCGAACCGATCCGTTTCGTGGCCCATCGTGTGGCCAACGCCGAGGTTCCGTCCGGCGACGCATTCGCACCTTGGCTCGACGACCAGTGGTTACGTTTAGACAACGAAGTAGATCTCGCGCTCACCGAGCGCGCCGAAAGGAAGCTCACATGAGCCATGCGATGCTGGTCTCAGCGCTCGCCATTGTTGTGCTGATGCTCAGTACGTGGGTACTGAGTCTCATCTTGAAAAACGCATCCATCGTCGACATCGTGTGGGGCCTGGGCTTCGTGATGGTGGCTTGGGTTGTTCGCCTCTCTACTGATGGCAACAACGCTCGCCAATGGTTGCTCGTTGCGATGGTCACCGTGTGGGGCCTTCGCCTCGCGGGCTACTTGTTTTGGCGTAACCACGGCAACGGCGAAGACTTCCGTTATCGCGCGATGCGCAAGCACTACGGCCAGCGGTTTGGGCTCATCAGCCTTGTCACCGTCTTTGCTCTGCAGGGTGTGCTGATGTTTGTGGTTTCGTTGTCGGTGCAACTTGGACAAGCCGATGCCACACCGAACATTGGTGTCATTGCGTACATCGGCGTCGCGTTGTGGTTGGTTGGGCTGTTCTTCGAAGCCGTAGGCGATGCTCAACTGGCTCGCTTCAAAGCCGACCCAGCCAATCAGGGCATGGTGATGCGCACCGGCCTATGGCGTTACACCCGTCACCCCAACTACTTCGGTGACTCGTGCGTGTGGTGGGGCATCGGCCTCGTTGCCGCCGAAACCGGCTCGGCCGCGTGGGGCTTGATTGGCTCGTTGGTGATGACGATTCTTGTGCGCCGCGTGTCGGGGGTGCCGATGCTCGAAAAGACGATGGGCAAGCGTCGTCCCGGCTATGCCGAATACGTGGCCACCACGAGCGCGTTCTTCCCGCGGCCGCCGAAGAAGGCGTAGCTCGCGTCAGCGAGTCGTCAGCGTCGCGGCGGTTCCGATTGCGAAGCGTGGGTTCAGACTCGGGTCAATGGTGCGCAGCGCGATCAATAGCGGCTGATGTGCAATCGAGACGCAACCCGACGTGGCCTTGGTGGCGCCCGATGTGGTGAAGCTGAAGCGGTGCAAAAAGATTGCTGACGCCAACGCCGGCTCCCCAATTGCATCGCCGCTTACGTCCGGTTCGGTGTTGGCGCCGATGAGCACGGCGTGCTCGTAGGCGGCACCAACGCCGTGTAGTAACTCGTCGGCACCCGAGCACGCGATGGCGTCTGAGCGCCAGTGCCCGTAGCCGGGCGTGTTGGGCTCAGCGCCGTAACAGTCGTCGGGTTGGATGTGTCGGTATGCGCCGCGAGCGCCGGGGTCGGGGCTGTTTCCAAAGAACGAGATGGGTCCCTGTGGGCTGTTGACCACGCCCAAACCGAAGACACCCGATGGGGTGGTGTCGTCGCCGCTGCGACGATCGGCGAGCGGTCGAATTCCGTTGCGGCCAAGCCGTGCCGCGGTCGGCGCCAACGAGCAGCGCCACGCGTTGTCGGCGCCGCGAGTGGCGATCTGCAGTGTTGCATTCGTAGACGTGATTGATGGAGCTAACACAACAATCCACTGGTTCGCTGTTGGCTCGCTGTGCACTAACGAACCGAGCACGCGCGCATCGCACTCGGCCAACTGCGAATCGTCGAACAGCGGCGCGCTCGGGAACGGCAACTCTTGAGAACGGTCACCACGCACGGCGGGCTCGGTGACATGAACCGTTGTGTTGATCAGCGAGGAGAGCGTCGGCGATGCAGCAGGCTGAGCGTCGCTGAGCTGCCCGCGCGGGGTCGTGTGAGCGCACGATGCAAAACCGAGCATGGTCGTGATCGTGATCAGCGTGACAAATTTCGTTCGCGGCCTCAGCACACTGCGAACGTAGTTGACCCGTAGGTGCGGGTTGCTCCAGTTGCGTCGGTGCGGGTGACGTAACCAAGACCAATGCCTTTGTAGAACGGCGAGACAATGTTGGCGTGGTGTGGTGGCGATGCCATCCATAGATCCATCAACTGCGGTACCGCAATCGATGGTGGAGCAGTAGAGAACGCAACGTTTTCACCGGTGGGGCAGCCCACCGCAGCGTTGCGAGGGGCCGCCGCTGAATGTGAAAGGCCACCAGCCAACTGGGCGAGGTGCAGGGCCCACGCACATGCGGTTGCCTGAGCAGCCGGATTCACAACGAGCTCCCCAACACGTGCTTGTCGGCGCTCGGCGTTGATGCGATCGAGTCCCTCGTGGGTGCATGCCGAGTAAGTAGCGCGCGGGGTGGTCGGTGCCACGTTCGTGGGTGCTGCGAGCGTCGCGGTGAGCGATGGTCCAGAGAACCAACCCTGTAGGTCAACCACCAAGTTGGTTTGTGGTTGGCTCCAGAAGTCGAGGCCATGGTCGGATGTTTGGGTGATTGCGAAGTTGGCAACGATGTCGCCTTGGCCCTGTGGGTTCAGGGTTGAGGTGTCGGGTTGCGGTGTTCCCGCTGCGTAGCCACGGATAAACCCAGCGTCACCATCTACGGATGTCACGTTGTAGGCCATCGACCCGCGTTGGCTCACTGCGAGCTCGACACCGCCCTGCGGATAGATAGGAATACCAACACCAAGCGGGCTCGTCTGGCGAGTGTCCATGAGTCGCACCGGATCGACCACGCTGAACAAGCCGTCGCTACTCGTTGCCGCGCTTGGGCCGGTGAAGTAGCCCGAGTAGTCGACAACCACGTGGCCGCCACCCGACAAGAACAAGGTGATCCCTTGGGGTGACACGCCGAAGATGCCGCCGGCGGCACGTGTCTGGTCGAACCCGTCGAGGTTGAGTACCGACGCCCTCGGCATCACAGTGCCTGCTGGAAACGCGGTGACGAAGCCGGGTCGCGACGACTCGGTGACGGTGATGTTCAGAGCCAGAGCGGTGACGTCTGAGGGCACGCCTGCAGGCAAGGGGATGGTTACTGATCCGCCCGCCGCGACGATGTTGCTCGGCCGCGAATCGAAAAGTCGCGCCGAGGTGCTTGGCACGAATCGCCCGGCCGCCACGATGGCCCCGTGAGGAACAAATGCGCCGACGACATCGACCACAACGAATGCGGGCACCGACGTGTACACGCGCAGCCGGCCGAGATCGTCAACTTTGGTGATGGTTCCGTTGGCGCGTGTCTGGCCAGCTTGAAAGTTGAGGTTCGAGACGGTGGGCAATTCGCGGTCGCCAGGCCAGGCCGTGAGAAACCCATCGGCTACAGGGCCTACAACGGTGAGCGTCACGGCGAGTGCGGTTGATCCAGTGGGAATGCCGCAACGATTCAGCGACGACACCGAGATGGTTTGTGGGTCGACTCGGGTGTAACCGTTGCCGCCGTCCGGACGGGTGTCGGCGAGGCGGCACGGTTGCACCGGCACGAATGCAGCGGGTGGTGTGGTGACAACGGGCGCGGCGCTGGCCCCACGAGAGGCGCTGGTGATGGTGCCAACTGTCGCGAGCAACGAAATGGCAAGTACGTGAGCAACGAATGATTTCACGGGCGACCTCCGTTCGGGCATGCGTCGCACGGCTCCGGTTCAGTTGGTTCATCGTGCCAGACATGCCGCGATCAATCAACGCAGCGAAAGTCACGTCCGTTACATTCGCGGCGTGCATTCGTCTCCGCTCCCTACGCTCCTGTTGATTTTCGCGGTCGCCGTGCTGACGCCAATCGTGGTCGATCTTCCGAAGAAGGTACGGGTGCCGGCTGTGGTGCTCGAACTGGTGCTCGGCATCGTGATTGGTCCAATGGTTCTCGGGTGGGCCGAACGTGGCGAGATCGTTGAGGTCCTGGCCGAGTTCGGGCTTGCCTTCTTGATCTTCCTTGCCGGCTTCGAACTCGATTTTGCGCACATGAAAGGTGCGCCGTTGCGTCTCGCATCACAAACATGGGCGGCGTCACTCGTGCTCGGCCTCGGCGCGGGCTATCTCATGGCCTCAAGCGGCCTCACCATTTCGTGGTTGGTGGTTGGGTTAGCGCTCACTACAACGGCGCTCGGAACCTTGCTGCCGATCTTGCGTGACGCTGGCCAGCTCACAACCAACGTTGGCCGACATGTCCTTGCCAATGGCGCCGTTGGAGAATTCGGACCCATCTTGGCGATAGCGCTTGCGCTCGGATCGAAGAGTCCGGCCCGATCGGTTGTCACGTTGGTGGCGTTCGCAGTCGTCGCCGTTGTTGCGGTGTGGTTGTCGTCGCGCCCAGTGCCAAAGCGGATTTCGCACCTCGCTCAACGCACGCTGAGCACCAGTGGTCAGCTGCCCGTCCGCATAGCGATTTTGATCGTCACAGCATTGGTGTGGTGGGCATCGAAGCTCGAGCTCGACATTCTGTTGGGGGCGTTTACCGCTGGCATTGTGTTTCGCACCTTCAGCGAGTCAGCGCACGATCACGAGCACTTGAAAATCGTCGAGTCAAAGCTCGATGCGGTTGGGTTCGGGTTTCTGATTCCGTTGTTCTTCGTGGTGAGCGGTATGAAGTTTGACCTCGATGCGCTGACGCACGACGCCAGCGCAATCGCCAAGGTTCCGTTGTTTCTCGTGCTGATGTTGATTGTGCGTGGCGTGCCGGTGATGGTGCTGTATCGAAAGGAATTGACCGCCGCCTCTCGCCGTGCGGTTGCGCTGATGACCAGTGCTGGTTTGCCGCTGGTGGTTGTTATCACCACCATTGGTGTCGACTCGGGGCGAATGAGGCCAGCCAACGCGGCGGCCCTTGTAGGTGCGGGCATGTTGTCGGTGCTGGTGTTCCCTCTCGTGGGCCTTGCCCAGCTCAAGCGCGAGGCACCAGAGACGTTGCCCGCCAACGCTGCTCGGTAGCTTCGGTAGCCTCGGGGGCGAAGTTGCACGCAACAAGATGAGGACATCGCGATGGTCAATGATCTGAAATTCGGTTGGTTATCACCGGTTATCGGCAACCGATGGAGCGACCATCAGCCCATCGTCGTGTATCAGGAACAGCACATCTTGCCGACGGCTCTCCCGCACTTCGACTCGCTCTGGATTGCCGATCACTTCTACGGGTTCGACGCCAAAACTGATCCATTCCTGGAAGCGTGGACCACGCTCACTTGGCTCGCCGCGAAGTTTCCAAACGTGTTGCTGTGTCATCACGTACTCGGCCAGGGCTATCGGCCACCGGCCCTCACCGCGAAGATGTCGGCAACGCTGCAGACCCTGTCGGGTGGGCGTTTCATCTTGGGCATTGGTGCCGGTTGGCGCGAAGACGAATACAAGTCATATGGCTACGATTTTCCGAAGGCTTCCATTCGGTTCGCTCAACTCGAAGAACTGATTCACATCTGTCGAGCAATGTGGACCGAAGACGCCCCGAGTTTCGCGGGCAAACACTTCTCAATTACCGAGGCCTCAGCGCCGCCGCTGCCGAACCCAATTCCACCCATTTGTATGGGTGCGTCGGGTGAGCAGATTGGTTTGCCGATGGTCGGACGCCTGGCCGATATGTGGAATGGCTTCATGCGCGGTGAGGTCGATTGGTTGCGTAAGCGCGGCATTGTGCACGCCTCAGCCGAGAAGGCTGGCCGCAACCCAGCCGACATCGAAATCAGCATGACTGTCGAACGAGCGCTACCCGACACCGATGCCGACGCCGCCGAGTTCCGCGAGCGCCTCGAGTATCTCGTGGGGCTTGGCGTGCGTCACTTTGTTCTTGACTTTGGCCACCCGCAGTCCACCGAGCCGGTGCACCGTTTTGTCGAGCAGGTTATGAAACCGATGCGTGCCGAAAGGTAATGACTTTCGGCCCTAGATCGGCGAGGGCATCCTCCGTAACTTTTGAGATGAGACCTGCCGACCGATGGCAGCAGTATCGAGGGAGTTACGGCAATGGTTCAGATCACGACATCGACCGAGCTGCCGGAAGTGGCCTCCGCCCCGGATGCCGAAGCGTGGGTCGGCCTGAAGTTGCTCGACCTCGTTGACCATGTCGAAGCAGTGCATCATCGATACCTCGCTGAAGAGTTGCCACGAGCGTTGGCATTGATTGATGCGATTGCCGACGAGCACTCACGGCGCCACCCAGAGTTGCTCGAGGTGCAACGCCTGATGCATGAGCTTCAGGCCGATCTGCGTCCACACCTCGTGAAAGAAGAGCGGGTGTTGTTTCCAATGGTGCGTCGTTTGGCCGCGGCCAAGGTGGCCCCCTCGTTTCATTGCGGCACGCTGCAAAACCCAATCTCCATGATGCTGAGCGAACACGGTCGGGTGAGTGAGTTGCTGGCCGACCTCCGGATTGCCGCACATGAATACGAACTGCCGTCAGACGCCTGCGCTACCTATCGGGCATGCTTCGAGTTGCTCGTAGAGATCGAGGCCGACACGCATCTGCACATACACAAGGAGAACGACGTGCTGTTCCCCGCAGTAGTAGCGCTTGAGGCTCGCCTCACGCCGTAGTGCCGGGGCAAATGGAGCGGTGCGTGTTGCGCTAGTGAACTGGCCAGAGCAGCGGATTGCCGGGTCCGCCGACCAAAGTTCCGGGCTCGGCTCCACCAAGCCACATCGCCCGGTCGAAGGCGCGATACGGCGAGTCATCGGGCCCCACGCGGGTGCCGTCGGCCACATAAATCACGGTCATCACCGAGCGCAGTAACGGTGTGTTGTTTGCCGGAGCGCGGTGCAGGGTCCAACCCGTGTGAAACGTAGCGTCGCCCGCTCGCACCGCGCCGTGGGTGCTGGTTGGAAACCCGCGCTCGCGAACCATCTCGTCGAAACGTGCCTCTGATTCGTCGCCGATCACCCATTTGCCGAGATCGCCATGCAGGTGGCTGCCGTCGGCGAAGGTCATGCTGCCGACATCGGCGGGCACATCGACGAGCGGCATCCACATCGTGATGGTGCGGTCAGTGTCGAGCGGCCAATATGTCTGATCCTGATGCCACGGTGTGAACCCACCGAACGGCTCTTTGAACAATGCCTGATCGTGATAGAGCCGAACGCCTTCGACCCCGAGAAGGTCGGCGGCCACCTTGGCAAAACGTGGTGCGAACGAAAACATCTTTGCGACGTCGTCGTTGAAGCAGATATTGGGAACCTGCAAAAACGCTTTGCCGTAGGTGTCGCGCTTGGTGATGTCGGGGTGGCGGGCGGTGGCGCGCTGCACGGATGACTCGATGGCGGCGCGGTACACATCGATCTCGGAGGTTGATGCCAGCCCGCGAACAACTGTGTGTCCATCGCGTGCAAATTCAGCGATCTGCTCGACGCCAACATTGACCAGCGACGTGAGTGGCGGCACTGATGAGAGGTCGTGCTCGGTGCTCATTGCACGACCGGAATTGAGCCGCCATGTTTACGCGGGGCGTTGGGGTCGGCCTCGGGCAGGTGTAGCGCCACGCTGCCTTCAAGCCCTTCGAGTCGAGCGACTGCTTCGGAGATTTCGAAGAACGCGTCGGCGTCAAACAAGTGTGGATGCTGTGGATCGTGAAGGCGCTTGTCGAGCTCGGCGAGTGTGTCGCGCCAGCCCTCGCGACCATACGACGGCCACTTGATGCCGGCCTGCATGAACACGATGTCGATGAAATAGCGCGAGGTGCCTTCGCCGCCTGGTTGTGGGCGGCGGGCATGCACCAAGGCCGAGTGGGCAAAGACAACTGAGCCTGGAGCGAGATTGTTGAGCACCACCGTTCCGGGGATTTCTTCAGTGCCGCAGAACCACAATGCATCGCGACGCATGACCGCGCGATGGCTGCGACGCAGCAGCAGCATGTCGCCGATAGTTCCGTTGAGGCCGGCCAGATAATGCAACACGTGAACCTGCGTATGGCTGCGGTTGACCTGTGGGATCTGCTCGTAGTCGTGATGCCAACCCACGCCCGCAAGGCCGGCGTTGTGGCGAGCTGCGTGGCAGTGGTGCAGCGCGTAGTTGGGGTCGCCCATGAGCTGGTCCATGACGGCGAGCGTCTTTGGATCGGTGATGAGCGAACAGAGCTCGTCGTATTTCCACACGTTGCGACCATCGAAGC
Source organism: Actinomycetota bacterium (assembly GCA_037140375.1). Taxonomy (GTDB): domain Bacteria; phylum Actinomycetota; class Acidimicrobiia; order Acidimicrobiales; family Ilumatobacteraceae; genus WLMZ01. The sequence goes on along the minus strand of JBAXER010000064.1, from coordinate 1,188 downwards.
GCGGCTCGGTATCGGCGTACCGGTCGACCTCGTCGCTGGCGGCGCGAATCTGCTCGGGCGACAAGAAGCCTTCTCGCACCACAAAGCCGTCTTTATGAAACTGAAGAACTTCTTCGTCAGTCAACACGTTCAGGTCGGTCTGCATGGGCGGATCGTACGGCATAGGTGAACCGTTTGTTATTACTGGCGGATGCGTGATGCCGGCTGATAATTCTTGCCGGCGGTCTCATCGACGCGTGACAACAACAGTTCGCACGGCGGCTCAAACCGTTGGGCGAATTCGATGGAGCGCTCAAGCCCAAGCGCTTGCCACATCGGAATACAGAAACGGTCGGTGGCATCTTCGATCTGTTGACGCAACGCCAAACCAGCGGGCAACACTGTGTGGCCATCGGCCAGACCGCGAGCGTTGAGCGCAGCCCAGCCGCCGTCGATATCGGCGGGCGACGTGCCCCGCGACTTCGCCAGCCAGTCGGGCTCATACCCGAGCCATGCGTTGTGCAGAATGGAGGCCTCGGCGTGGGTGAGCCCCTCGGCTACCACTAGTGCCCAATGCGTATCGCCTCGCCACTCGCGTAGGCAGTTCACAGCATGCCAACCCGATAGCAGCGGGTCGGTGGGTCGAGGCATCGCGAGGTGCGCCCCGAAGAACACTCGTCCGACGAGAGGTAGCTGATCGACAACGGCCCAGAGTTCGGCAGCCATCTCGGTGAGTGGTTCGATGATGTCGGGCGCGTGTTCGCGAAGCCCTTCGACCACGGCCGCATCGCGTGCTGCCCAGATGTCGCCGAAGCGTTCGGGGGTGCCGAGAAGCTGAAATACGGCGCCGATCCCTGCCGGGCTGATCGAACCAAATGATGCAACAACAGCGCTGGCGCCGGCGCCTGCCAATGGTGCGCACCGCGAGGCGATGTAGCCAAGTGGCCCAGCGAAGGCTTCGGGCATGCCGGCGTCTTGGTAACGACGCCCCGCGCCAGGGTCCCAAAAGATCCATCCGATAGTGGTCTGTACCGAGCGAGCGTTACGTCGAGCAATCTCAAGCCAATCGACGGCGGCATCGGGAGAGTCGGAAGTCATGCCACAAGTTAACGCAGCGTGGTCTCGATTTGGAGTCAGAAATAGGCTCTGACCTTGGCGGAACGAGAGGGATTTGAACCCCCGGCCCCTTGCGAGGCTTCCGCTTTCAAG
>JBAXER010000063.1:0-16132 GCA_037140375.1 Actinomycetota bacterium | reverse complement strand
GACGGATTCCTCGACCTCTAGTTGCGGTGCCGCAGCGCCGAGGCGACTAGCCGAGTGATGCGATAGCGGCTTCGTAGTCGGGCTCTTGGGCGATCTCGGATACCAGCTCTGTATGCACCACGGTGCCTGATTCGTTGAGCACGACCACTGCACGAGCCAGCAAACCGCTGAACACGCCATCGGCAATGGTCACACCGTAGGCGGCGCCAAAGCCATCGCGAAACGTAGAGCCGGTCTGCACGTTGCTGAGGCCTTCGGCACCGCAAAAGCGTGACTGGGCGAAGGGTAGGTCGGCGCTGACGCACAGCACGACGGCGTTGTCGAGCGACGATGCGGCCTCATTGAATTTGCGAACACTGGTGGCGCACACGGCGGTGTCGACCGACGGGAAGATGTTGAGCACAACGCGCTTGCCGGCCAGATCGGCCTTTGAGATGTTCGACAGGTTGGCCGCAGTGAGCAAGAAGTCAGGAGCGGATGAACCCACCGCTGGGAGATCGCCGAGGGTGTGAATGGGGCTTCCCCCGAGAGTGATTTGTGCCATCCCAAATTTTTAGCAGCGAATTACTCGCTGGGCGAAGGTGGGGGAGGAGTTGCCGATGCGCGTCGGGCCGATTGCACAATCGAGACGATGAAGAACGCAGAGACGAGGTACCACTGGTACTTCTCGATCCAGTCAAGAGCGTGCTTGAGTTGTGAGTCGAAGGCGCGAGCTGCGATCCACACCCAGGCGAGCCTGAATGCGATGCCAATGGACACGAAGACTCCGAAGCGTCGTGCAGGCATACGGCGTTGGCCAACGAGCGCACACACGATGTTGCTGCCCGGCATGAACAACACGAGTGGTCCGCCAGCGCGACTGGCCGTGCGCTGTAACCAACGAAGCGTTGCCGGTGGCTCGCCGCCAGCCTGACGCTCGAGCCAACGAAAACCGCGGTCGCCGTACCAATAGCCGATGGCATAACAGAGCCACGCTGCGGCCGAGATTCGTAGGAAGCCGATGACGGCGTACGCAACAGGATTCACGTTGGCGGGTACTGCGAACAGCAGGTGACGAATGCGTGATGACAGCGCCAGCACCAACTCGGGGCTGTGCTTGACCATCGATGGGGCGATGATGCTGCCCACTTGGGTGCATGCCACCAGCGCCGCGAACGACGAGACCAATATCACGAGTCGGCGGTCTCGACGCCCAAGATTTTCGTTCTCTAGTGCCACGATTTCTTCCACAGAGCGGCGACCCTATCGGACTTGCTGGCTCACTTGCTTTGTGTCCTAATCTGCAGGCACCCCTTCAGAGAAGACAGTTGTATGACCAATATCAGCAAGCGCATTTGTCTCGCAGTATCCGCAACCTTGGTGGCCATTGCCGCCACGGGTTGTGCGCCCGATCCGAGCGACGCCCCAACGGCCTCGCAGTCGGCCGTTGCGGTCACCAATGCCCCCGACGTAGTGAAGACCGGTGTGGTCGTGCGGGTGACGGTTATCGACAACAACTTCCGTCCGAAAAAATCAACCGCCAAGGTCGGCGACACGGTCACGTTCGTGAACAAGGGCAAGAACGATCACAACGTGCTGCCGAAGACCGGCACCGACTGGGGCACCGACGTAAACGGTCTGAAGCCTGGTGAGTCCTATAGCTACGTGTTCAGCAAGCCCGGCGTGTACCCGTATTACTGCTCGATCCACGGAACAACCAAGGTCGGCATGGTCGGAACCATTACGGTGGCCGAGTAATCAACATTCAAGGGGAGAGTTCATGACGAAGATGGTGCGATTTCTCGCGGCGGCAACGCTGCTCACGCTCGCAGCCGGATGCTCGAGTTCAAACACATCGACAGGCACCACAAATGCATCAGATGTTTCGACGCAGCCAACACAGCCGGCCGATAGCGCGACGCCAACAGCGGGAGCCACGATCAACGTTCCCGCCGATGTCGCCACTATTCAGGGCGCTGTCGACAAGGCCAAGCCTGGCGATCTCATTCTGATCCAGCCAGGTGTGTACAAAGAGGCCGTCACTGTTGAAACCGAGAACCTCACCATTCGCGGCATCGATCGCAACACCACGATCCTCGATGGCAACTTCGAGTTGAACAACGGCATCAAGGTCGTTGGCGCCAACGGCGTGGCAATCGAAAACCTCACTGCCCGCAACTACACGAAGAACGGCTTCTTCTGGACCGGTGTCACGGGCTACCGCGGTTCGTACCTCACCGCATTCCGCAACGGCGACTACGGCATCTACGCCTTCTTGTCGTATAAGGGTCAGCTTGAGCACAGTTATGGCGCAGGTAGCCCCGATGCTGGCTTCTATATCGGGGGTTGCTACCCATGCGACGCACTGATCAACGACGTCACCAGCGAGTACAACGGTCTCGGTTACTCGGGTACCAACGCTGGTGGCAACTTGGTCATTGCCAACTCGATTTTCCGCTTTAACCGCGCAGGCGTCGTGCCAAACAGCGGTAGCTACGAACTGTGTTACCCCGAGCGTGCCACCACGGTTGTTGGCAACACGGTGTACTCAAACAACCAGCCTGATACTCCCGCTATCGATGTGTCGTTGTTGGCAATGGGCAACGGAATCCTTGTGGCCGGTGGCGTGAACAACAACATCGAACGCAACCTCGTGTTCGACCACGACAAGACCGGCGTCGGGCTTGTGCCGTTCCTCGAGCAAGACCCCAACGATGCTGAGCCAAGCCAAGACACATGGGATCGCGCCTGCGCCGACACCGAAAATGATCCAGCGCCTGATCCATCAACTGTGCCAGCAGCAGTGCTCTGGAGCCCATTCAACAACCGCGTCATCGGCAACGTGCTCGAGAACAACCGCGTGGCCGACATTGCTGTTGACACTGTCGACGTCGATCTGTCAACGCTTGGCAACTGCTTCAGTGGTAACACCTTCAAGACTTCGGCTCCGCTCGACCTCGAAAAGCTTGGGCCATGTGATGCTGCTGGAAATGGCGGCGACTGGACCGCGGGTTCACTCAACGTGATCAGCTGGTTGGCCGACGTGCACCCACCATCGCAGGATTACAAGACATCGTCGCCTGAGCCACCAAGCCAGGCGAACATGCCCGATGCGGCCACTGCGCCAGCACGCCCGGCAACCGATGTTCCAGAAAAAATCGACGTAGCGGCAATCAAGGTGCCCGCAAAACCAGCACCGTGATTTCCGTAGTGCGCGGTGGTCGCTTGACCATCGCTGTGTTGTTGTCGTTGAGCGTCGTTGCCTGCACCCGTGCGGGCAACGACGCCAGCACAACCGTTTCCGATTCCACCGCGGTGTTGAATCGTTCACTGGCGGACGCTCCCGACAAGCCGGTCGCAGGCCCTCAGGGTCGTGTTCCGCAGTTTCTGGTTGAGTGTCCGTTGAGCCACACGTCGTACGACGATCCCATCGTGTTTCCCAATGCGCCAGATGCCTCGCACCTACACATGTTCTTCGGCAACAACGGAACCGATGCCGCAAGCACCTACGAGTCGTTGCTTGCTGGCACTACCAACTGCGATCAGCCAGCCGATACGGCCGCGTACTGGGTGCCGGCGTTGATGCAGGGCGACACGCTGATCACGCCGATCAAGAGCGTTGCCTACTACCGGCCGGGTGAAGGCATTGACCCAACTGCGGTGCAGCCGTATCCGCCTGGTCTCAAGATCGTTGCTGGCGATGGCGACGCCGAGCAAGCGCAAAATACTGCTGTGGTTGCATTCACCTGCGGGACAGCAATTCGACGCGAAGTACTGCCCCCTTCGTGTCCCGAGCATCGGCCGTTGCGGATGATGGTCACGTTTCCCGATTGCTGGGACGGCGTGAACGTAGATAGCGACGACCACGCTTCACACATGACCTACAGCAGCGGCGGTGCTTGCCCGGCTACGCATCCGGTGGCCGTGGCGCAGTTGCAGTTTTCTGTTGACTACGGCTTTAGCGGCGACCCCGCCGGCCTATCGCTATCGAGCGGCTCGATGCTTACCGGGCACGCCGACTTCTTCAACAGTTGGGCGCAAAACAAACTTGTCGCCGAGATCAAGACATGCCTGCATCGCAAGGTTGTCTGCGGCATCACGAGCGGTCGCGTCTAAATCCTTTTTGCCAATCGTTGCTCCGAGCGATGGCATCTGTTCTAAGATTGCCGCTTCGACTCCAAGGGGGAGACAAACTATGAAAATGCGTACATACGCAGCACTGGCCGTTGCCGGTGCACTCTCAATCAGCGCTTGTGGCAGCGATGCCAAAGTCACGCCAGCAACCGATGCAACCGACACTTCAGTTGCCACTGGTGACACTGCTGGTGCCGGCGCAATCGACTGCAAGCCTGTCAAGGCCGGCGAGTTGACTGTGGTCACCAGCCTTCCTGGCCCGAACTTCTGGGGCACAACCGACGCCGAAGTCGACCCTGACAAGATCAGTAGCGGCATTGAGTATGACCTCGCCACGCTCATCGCAGCCAAGTGCGGCCTCACGATGAAGTTCCGTAACGAAGGCTTCGATGCCATTGTTGCTGGCCAGGTTGCAGGCGACAGCTACGACATCGCGTTGTCACAGGTGACCATCACCGAAGACCGCGCCAAGGTCGTCGACTTCTCGGCTGGTTACTTCAAGAGCGATCAGGGTCTGCTCGTCAAGGCCGGCACCGCTGCCGCAACCTTCGACGATGTGAAGAAGCTCACCATTGGTGTGCAGGCGTCAACCACCGCCGAGTTCTACTTCACTTCGGGTGAGGTTCCTGGATGGAAACTCGACAACACCAAGGTCTTCCCTGACCTGTCGTCGGCATACGCTGCGCTCAACGCTGGCCAGGTCGATGGCATCGTCATCGACACACCAATCAACCTTGGTCAGGCCTCGCAGTCAGACGGCAAGCTCGAAGTGATTGGTCAGTTCAAGACCGGCGAAGAGTACGGCGCCATCTTTGGCCTCGGTAACGGCAAGAAGGCAATCTTCGATCCGATCCTGCAGGGTCTCATCGACGACGGCACCATCAACGGTCTCATCGCCAAGTACCTCGGTGGCGACCCAAGCACCGTGCCATTCATCGATGTGCCTGTTCCAACAGCCACGTCGTAAGTAATTTCGTTGAACCAGACGTCAGCGTTCACCGGCCCACCCGCTGAAAAGCGGGTGGGCCGTGTGCTCACCTACCGGGCTGGCGCGGTGGCAAGTTTGTTCTTCCCGCCCGCCGGAATCCCGGCGTTGGTACATTCCCTTCGGGCCCAACGGCTTGCAGAAAAGGGCGAAATCGAACTCGCTCGTGAGCATGGCGAAAAGGCTCGTAACTGGGCCTGGTATTCGGTTGGTGTGGGCCTGACGGTCTATGTCGTAGCGGCCCTCGTAGGGCTGTTGTTTGCCAACCACGGCAGTGTGCGCGTGGTGTATTTCGCGTGGTCCATCCTCACCGATGGCAGCGCGTGGCACTCGATGATCAAGGGCTTCTGGATCAACATCCAGGTGTTCCTCATCGCCGAAGTCATTGTGTTGGTATGGGCACTGTTTGTCGCCGTGGTCCGCTTGTTGCCGGGCCCAGCGTGTCGCCCCTTGAGATTTCTTGCCACCGTCTACGTCGATGCGTTTCGAGCATTCCCGGCGATCCTGGTTGTTTACATCGTTGGCTTGGGCCTGCCGCAGGCCAATCTTCCGCTCGTTGGGCGTCTGTCCGACATGCAATATGTGATCTTCGCCCTGTCGCTCACCTACGGGGCATACGTGTCCGAGGTGTATCGCGCTGGCATCGAATCAATCCACTGGAGTCAGGTAGCCGCCGCCCGCTCGCTCGGTCTGTCGTATACGCAGACCATGCGATTCGTGGTGGTGCCGCAGGCAGTCAGGCGTGTTGTTCCGCCGTTGCTCAACGACTTCATTGGGTTGCAGAAAGACACGGCAATCATCTCGGTCATCGGGGTGCTCGATGTTGTGAGCCGTGCTCGGTTCATCAACAACGCCAAGGGTTCGCTTACGGCGTACTCGATGGCAGCGTTGTTGTTCTTGGTGGTCACCATTCCGTTCACGCGCTGGCTCGAATGGTTGCAGAATCGCCGCCAGGCCCGAACCCAAGGTGGTCGCTGAGCCATGGCATTTCTCGAGATCAATCAGGTGTTCAAACGCTTTGGCCAAGTAGAAGTTCTGCGTGGCATCGACCTCGACGTCGATGTCCACCAAGTGGTCTGCCTCATCGGCGCCTCCGGCAGCGGCAAGAGCACCCTGTTGCGTTGTATCAATGCGCTTGAGGTCATCGACGGCGGCGAGATCCGCCTCGACGGCGACCGCGTGAGCGGCCGGGGTATCGACGTCGATGCGCTTCGCCAAGAGGTTGGCATTGTCTTTCAGAGCTTCAACCTGTTTCCACACATGCGTGTTATCGACAACATCACATTGGCGCCGCGCAAGGTGTTGGGCATGAACCAAGACGAAGCCGAAGCCAAAGCAATGGCACTGCTCAGTCGTGTCGGTCTCGCCGAGAAAGCGACCGACTATCCAGACCGTTTGTCGGGTGGCCAACAACAGCGTGTGGCCATCGTGCGCGCGTTGGCGATGGACCCCAAGTTGATGTTGCTCGATGAGATCACATCTGCACTCGACCCTGAGCTGGTGGCCGAGGTGCTCAACATCGTGCGTGATCTCGCCAGCGAGGGAATGACGATGATGTTGGCAACTCACGAGATGGGTTTCGCCAAAGAGGTGTCGTCAAAGGTGTGCTTCTTGCATCAGGGCGTGATCCTCGAAGAAGGTCCGCCAGAGAAGATTTTTGGCGATCCGTCCGAAGATCGAACCCGCGAGTTCCTCAAGCGCATCGTCGACGCCGGCCGTCTCTAGTCGTCGCGGATTTACTCACCGCCGCCCCTTGACAGTGAGACGGAATTCTCTTATCGTCTCAACTTGTGACTCCGGCCGAATCCCGCATTCTTGATGCCACCAAGGTGTGCTTCGAGCGTTGGGGCATCGCCAAAGTGAGTATCGACGACATCGCTGCAGAAGCAGGCGTCTCGCGAGCCACGCTGTATCGCATGTTCCCTGGCGGCAAAGATGTCGTGTTCGAAGCGTTGCGGGTACGCGACCTCGAAGAGTTCTTTGCCGAACTCGAAAAGGCAGTCGGTGGCGCTGCCGATCTCGAAGACCTCATCGTGCGTGCCCTCGTGGTCGCCACCCGAGAGCTTCGTAGCAACTACCACTTGGCCATCATGTTGGCTTCTGAGCCCGGCGAGGCGTTGTCGCAGCTCACCGTGCAGGGCCTGCCGCGAATCATCCGCATGGCCTCGCTGTCGTTCGCTCCATTGGTCGAGCCCTACCTTGGGCGCAAGAGCGCTGCTCGCCTTGTCGAGCTGCTTGCCCGTCTTGTTATCTCATACTTCTTGGCGCCGTCAGATCTTGTTGACCTTGGCGACGCCCAGTCGGCCCGACGCTTTGTTCGCGCCCATGTTCTCCCAGCGTTCCAAATTGTTCCATCAGACCAAACCCTTCAACTAGCAGTTGCAACTACATCAGGAGTTCCACAATGACCATCGTGCACAACGACAACGAGTCGATTCTTGGCCGCGCCGAGATCAACGACATCGATGCAATCCTTGCCATCCCCACCACCGATGCCGACGAGATCTTGCACATTGTCCAGAACAATGCTGACTCGATCTTCACGTGGGACTATTCGCTCTCTCGCCCAGCGCTGCGCAAGCTCTACGAGAAGGCCAAGACTGGCCAGTGGAACGGCACCACCGACCTTCCATGGCACCTCGACGTCGATGTCGAAAAGACCGTGAAGCAGGACCAAGAAATGCTCGGCGTCGGCATCGACCAGAGCATCTTCGATGGCACTCCAGTGGCCAAGTGGGGCGACAAAGAGTGGCTCGAGTTTGGTATTGAGGGCCGCAACTGGCAGCTCAGCCAGTTCCTGCACGGCGAGCAGGGTGCATTGATCTGCACCGCCAAGATCGTCGAGACCGTCCCGTGGTACGACGCCAAGTTGTACGCCAGCACCCAGGTGATGGACGAAGCCCGCCACGTTGAAGTGTTCGCTCGTTACCTCGACGAGAAGCTCGGCGGCGGCTACCAGGTGAACGCTCACTTGCGCATGCTGCTCGACGACATCATCAACGACAGCCGCTGGGACATGACCTACTTGGGCATGCAGATCATGGTCGAGGGCCTTGCTCTCGCAGCCTTTGGCTTCTTGCACCAGACCACCCAAGAGCCACTGCTCAAGCAGTTGCTGCGCTACGTGATGAGCGACGAAGCCCGCCACGTTGCGTTTGGTGTGCTCAGCCTGAAAGAGGTCTACGACGGCATGACCGACCTCGAGATGAAGGACCGCCAAGAGTTCGCATTCGAGGCCGCCGTGCGCATGCGCGACCGTTTCATGCAGCAAGAAGTGTGGGAGCGCATGGGCGTGAACGTGCGCGACATTGTTCCAATCGCGCTCGCCGATCCAACCCGCGTGATGTTCCAGTCGATGTTGTTCAGCAAGATCGTGCCGAACTGCAAGAAGCTGGGTCTGCTCGATCGCAACGACAAGTGGCTGCGCCACCGTTTCGAAGAGATGGGCGTCATCCAGTTCGAGGATTGGGCCGACACTGGCGAAGAGTACGCATCGTTCGGTCTCGACGAAGCAATGCCAGTCGCTGGCGAGTAGTCGATCAGTTATTGCAAACGGCCCGGGGCTTTCGAGTCCCGGGCCGTTTTGTTTTTCAGGGCATGTTCTGGCGAGCAACAGCGTTCCGCCGCAGTCGATGGCCCACGCGCTCACTACGATGGCGGGCGCTATGACGCATCGTTCGCTCCCGCTCTTTCGCACGCACCATGCGCTGCGCATCAAGGGCTTTGCGAAGACCGAAGTCGTTGCCGTGGTTGCGGGTCACGACCTCGAGACCACTCAGCAGCACCTGTTGCAGCTCCAAGATTCAGGCCACGCGCAGTTTCGTGAGGTTCGCTCGCTGTGGCAGCTCACACCTGCTGGCAGCGAAGCGCACGCAGCTCTACTTCGCGAAGACACAGCGCATCTCACACCAACATCGCTGGCGCATATCTATGGGCCCTTCCTCGCGCTACACGAACGCTTCAAGGTGTTGTGCGGTGCATTTCAACTTCGCGATGGCGTCGTCAACGATCACTCTGATGAGGCTTATGACGCCGCAATCGTCGCTGGTCTCGTTGCGCTCAACACTGAAGTGCACCCGATCGCCGTCGCCATCGGTCACGAGTTCGAGCGGTTCGCGCACTACTCGGTTCGCCTGGCAGAGACGTGCCAGCGAGTGATCAACGCTGAAACAAATATGTTTGCCGGACTGATGTGTGGCAGCTACCACGATGTGTGGATGGAACTCCACGAAGATCTGATCCTCACGCAGGGTATTGATCGAGCACAAGAAGGGTCCTTTTGATGGCACGGTTCGGACGTGTGCTCACCGCGATGGTGACACCATTCAACGACGATGGGTCGCTCAACCTCGATGTGGCGCAGCAGTTGGCGCGCTACTTGCAAGACCATGGCAACGATGGCTTGGTCATTGCTGGCACCACCGGCGAAGCGCCAGTGCTCAGCGACGACGAACGCTTGTCGCTGTTTGCTGCAGTCATCGAAGCGGTCACCATCCCAGTCATTGCCGGCAGTGGCACCAACGACACGGCGCACTCCGTGCATCTCACCAAAGAGGCCGCAGCGCTTGGCGCGGCGGGCATCTTGGCCGTGTGTCCCTATTACAACCGTCCATCTATGGCGGGCATTGATGGACACATGCGGGCCATGGCAGCAGCCAGCGATCTGCCCGTGATGGTCTACGACATTCCTGTGCGCACTGGCCGCAAGATCACCACTGCAGCGTTGCTCAAGCTGTTCCGCGAAGTGCCCACCATTGTGGCGCTTAAAGATGCGGCCGGTAACCCCGGCGAGACAGCGTCGCTCATCAGCCAGGCACCCGATGGCGTCGAGGTCTACAGCGGCGACGACGGCCTCACCCTTCCGTTGTTGGCCAGTGGCATTGTGGGCACGGTTGGCGTGGCCACACACTGGACCGGCGAAGACCATCAGCAGATGTTCGATCTCTGGCACAAGGGCGACACCGTTGGTGCTCGCACCGTGAACGCCCGCATGCTCGAGAGCTTCGCGTTCGAGACTGGCGACGATGCACCGAACCCAATTCCTTCAAAGGCAATGATGCGCCATCTCGGCATCCCCGTGGGCCAAGCGCGCTTGCCTATGGGCGATGCTCCCGACTTCGTCGAGCAGAGAGTGTCCCAAGTGTGGGACAACCTGCAACGATGGAGAAATCAATTCCCTCTACAGCCAGGTCGTTAATTCGTGAGCAAACCTGATTCGGCTTCGCCAGTCAAGATCTACTTCCTCGGCGGTCTCGGAGAGATCGGCCGCAACTGCATGGTCATCGAACAAGACGACCAACTGTTGATGATCGACTGCGGGCTGATGTTTCCCGATGCCGACATGCATGGCATCGACCTCGTGCTTCCCGATTTCACGTGGCTGCGCGAGAACGCCGGTCGGGTTGTTGGCTGCGTTGCCACGCACGGTCACGAAGATCACGTGGGCGCCCTGCAGTACCTGCTGCGCGAACTGAGCTTCCCCATTTACGGTTCGGCCGTCACGCTCGGTCTCGCTCGTAACCGCATTGAAGAAGCGGGGCTGCTCGGCAAGACCGAGCTCATCGTGGTCAAAGACGGCGAGCGCCGCATGATCGGCGTGTTCGATGTCGAGTTCATTCCGGTTACGCACAGCGTGCCACATGCTCACGCCATCGTTTTGCACACACCGCAAGGTGTCATCGTGCACTCGGGCGACTTCAAACTCGACCTCACTCCTGTCGATGGTCGTCGCACCGACTTGGCCCGCCTCGGTGCGATTGCCTCTACCGAAGGTGTGCGCCTACTGCTCGCCGACAGCACCAACTCAGAAGAGCATGGCCACGCACCCAGCGAGACCGCTGTTGGCGCCGTGCTGCGTCGCTTGTTCGCCGAGCAGGCTGGCCGTCGCATCATCACCGCCAGCTTTGCGAGCCACCTGCATCGCATTCAGCAGATCGCCGATGCCGCCATCGCCAACGGCCGCATTGTGGCCACGCTGGGGCTGAGCATCAAGAAGAACGTGCGCATGGGCCGCGACCTTGGCATCTTGCACATTCCCGATGCGTCGCTCATCGACATCGAGGACGCCGATAAGTACCCACCCGAGAAGCTGTGCATCTTGAGCACCGGTTCGCAAGGTGAGCCGATGTCAGCGCTCAGCTTGCTGGCCCGTGGCGAGAACCGCTGGGTGAAGATCACCGATCAAGACACGGTCATCTTGTCGAGCCATGCCATCCCGGGCAACGAGAGCAACGTCAATCGCGTGATCGAAGGGCTGCTGCGCTTGGGGGTCGACGTCATCCATAGCGGCATCGCCGATGTGCACGCAACGGGTCATGCTCAGGCCGAAGAGCTCAAGACCTACTTGTCCATCGTGCGGCCAGAGTTTTATGTGCCTATCCACGGCGAGTACCGCCACTTAGTTGCCAACTCGAAGCTCGGCGTCATCATGGGCGTCGATCGCCACAACGTGTTGTTGTGCGAAGACGGTGATGTGCTTGAACTCAGCGATGAGGGTCTCGCCCCAGCAGGTCGAATTCCGGCGGGCTATCTCTATGTCGATGGCATCGTTGGCGACGTTGGCCAAGGCGTGTTGCGCGACCGCAAGGTGTTGGCCGAAGAGGGTGTGGTGGTGGTTGTGCTCACCGTCGACATCACGTCGGGCAAGGTGCTTGTTGGGCCCGAGATCATCACGCGTGGTTGGGTCTATGCGCCCGAGGCCGAAGACTTACTCGACGAAGCATGCGAGCGAATTGCCGATGCCGTCGAGGCTGCATTAGCCAAGGGTGAGCGCGATGTCGATGCCCTCGAGCGCGATGTGCGTAAGGCCGCTGGTAAGTTCGTGAACGAGCGCACCAAGCGCCGCCCGATGATCGTGCCTGTGGTGATGGAGGCCTAGAGCCTCGGACTTCGCCGGTAATCACGATGGGTTTCTTCCGACGGGTCTTGGGTGCCGCAGCGGTGGTTGCGGTGGCCGCGATTCCTGTGATGGTCGGCGGATGTGCGAGCAGCGGTTCCGATGCAGCGCCTGGTTCGTCGGTTGGCTCCTCGGTTGGCGCAACCGCCGATCTGCCGTTGCGACTCGAACTGATTCGCCCAGCACTCGCTGCGCTCGAGGCCAAATTGGGCGGGTCGCAGCATTATTTCGAGGTCAATGCCACCCCCACCTTGGTCAACCTTTTCGTGGCCAACAGCGACAACACGCAGGCCACGGCATATGTGTTCACTGCGGGGGCGCTCAGTGAGCCCGCGGCGCCCGAGCCGGTGAAGGCCGGAGCGCCCACGTTCGGCGCTGCCGATATCGCCTACGACGAAGCCCATGTGCTTGACCCGGTGCTGGTCGAATTGCCCGAATCCACCTATCGAGTGTTCTCGATCGTTGGCGTTGCCAATGGTGGCGCGGCCTATCTGATCACGATGCAATCGGCCAAGGGTGGCGACTTTCAGGTGCCGGTGAAGCCCGATGGGTCACTCATCGGCCAAGCCCAGAAGTGAAGATGCTCCAACCGTGGTGCACCCCCTTGGTACGTTGATCATCTATGGCAACGCGGGGCGCAAACGCCCGAAGCTCATCACCTACTCGATCTGCCGGTAAATCGGCATCGTCGTCCAAGTCGAATTCGTCGTCCAAGCCGGCGCCGAAGTCGACGAAACCAACGAAATCGGCGAAGTCAACGAAACCAACATCGCGTAGCGGCGGTACTCGGGCCGAATTGCGCGAGGCCGTCGAAGGTCGCGAGCACGAATTCATTGCCGTCGCGATGATCGCCGTTGGCGTGCTGCTTGGTCTTGCCGTCTATCTCAAAACCGCTGGCGTCATTGGTCGCGGCCTTTCGCGTGCACTCGGCTCGTTGTTCGGACTTGGTCGTTACGCGCTTCCCGTGGTGTTGGTGGCTGCTGGTTGGGCGCTCATTCGTCAGGGTCGCAGCGATCGCCGGGTGCGCTTGGTCGTGGGCTGGAGCGCCTTGGTCGCATCGGTATTGGCGTTGTTGCACATCTTCGTGGCGCCCGCCAACAGCTGGTCAGACCTTGGCCCACTCGATGGCGCAGGCGGATGGATTGGCGCGCTGTTTGGCGTTCCGGTTCGGTCGCTGCTGGGCGATGTCGCTGGTGTGGTGTTGTTGCTTGCGCTCGGGTTCGCTGCCATCTTGCTCATCACCGGGCTGTCAGTGAACACCTTGTTCGAGCGGGTCAAGACTTCAGTCGAGACCGTGTCGGGTCCTGCTGCTCGGGCTTCGCGGCGCGCCTTCGGCGGAATGTCTACGTTGTCGAGCGATCGTGGCGATCGTGGCGATGGTGCGTCCATCGATCCGGGCATGCGCCCACAGATCTACGACGCCGACTCCGAAGATGGCGACCCGTCGGTGCCAACCAAGAAGTCGCGCAAGTCGGCGCCTGCGCCTGCGCCTGCGGCGCTCAACGTGGGTGGTCTTGCCGAGCAAGGCGAGCTCGATCTTGGCCCAGGTGCCAAGAAGGGCAACTGGGTGTTGCCGCCAGCCTCAATGCTCGTGCGTAGCGGCGTGCAAACCGTGAACAAGGCCGAGGTCGAGTCACGTGGCCGCACGCTGGTCGAATCCCTCAACTCGCATGGGGTCGAAACCAAGCTCGTGGGCATGACAGTTGGTCCTACGGTCACCCGCTATGAACTCGAGCTTGGGTCTGGTGTCAAGGTTGCCCGAGTCACCAGCCTCAACCGAGATATCGCGTATGCGATGGCCGCAATCGATGTGCGAATTTTGGCGCCCATTCCTGGTCGCTCGGCCATCGGCGTCGAGGTGCCAAACCACACCCGTCAGCTGGTGTCGTTGGGCGACATCATGACCTCGGCCGAAGCCAAGCTGGCCACACATCCGCTCGATGTTGCGATTGGCAAAGACATCGCCGGTCGCTCGGTATTCCTCAACCTCGCCACCACGCCTCACCTGCTCATCGCTGGCGCCACGGGCGCTGGCAAGAGCAGCGGCATCAACTGCATTATCACCTCGATGCTCATGCGCAGCACGCCCGATCAGGTGCGGCTCATCCTCATCGACCCCAAGCAGGTCGAGATGGGTCAATACAACCGGCTGCCGCATCTGCTCACTCAGCCGGTGACCAACCCCAAAAAGGCGGCCAATGCGCTGGGTTGGGCATGCAAAGAAATGGACCGTCGCTACGACATTTTGTCCGAGGTCGGCTTCCGTGACATCAGTGGTTACAACGCGGCGTTCGATCGTGGCGAGCTGCAGGCTGAGGCCGGCACCGATCGCGAATTCGAACGCCTTCCCTACATCGTCATCGTGGTCGACGAGCTCAACGACTTGATGATGGTGGCAGCGCGAGATGTTGAAGACAGCATCACCCGCATCGCCCAAAAGGCACGAGCCATTGGCATCCACCTCATCGTCGCTACCCAGCGGCCCAGCGTCAACGTGATCACCGGCGTCATCAAAGCCAACGTGCCGGCCCGTGTGGCCTATGCCGTGAGCAGCCTCACCGACAGCCGAGTCATCCTCGATCAGCCCGGCGCCGAGAAGCTGGTCGGCAAGGGCGACATGTTGTTGCTGCCGGGCAGCTCAAACGTGGCCCAACGAATCCAAGGTTCGTTCGTGAGCGAAGAAGAGGTTCGCAAGATCGCTGGCCATTGGCGCAAACAGAGCGCCGATGTTTCTACGGTTGCGGGTATCGAAGGCGACGAGGGCGATGGTGCTGGCACCGGCTTGTTCAATACGAGCTCGGGCGGTTCAAGCGTCACCAGCGGCGACGCCGACGACGACGACGCCTTGACCCGTCAGGCAATGGAGCTTGTGGTGCGTAGCCAACTTGGCTCCACCTCGATGTTGCAGCGCAAGCTCAAAGTGGGTTTTGCTCGCGCTGGTCGAATCATGGATCTGCTTGAACAGGGTGGTGTGGTTGGTCCAACCGAAGGTTCCAAGGCGCGTTCGGTGCTGATGACGGTCGAAGAGTTCGAACTGCTGCAAGAGAACGAGCGCAATCGCTCGTAGCGCATTGGCTGCACAGCCAATGCCGTCGCACAGGGGCTATTGCCACACAAAGTGCTGACCGAAGTCCCTAGCCCCTTTCGTGTCCTCAGCCTCACACTGAACACGACTACGGAGGTTGTGTATGCGGCTGCGGCAGCGATGGGCACTTGGAATCACATTGTGTTTGTTCGGCGCCGCTTGCGGGTCGTCGTCGTCGACATCGTCGACATCGTCGTCATCGTCGTCATCGTCGACATCGTCGACTTCGTCGAGCACCAGCACCTCAACGACACCTTCGCAAACCAAGTCGGTGTTGGCCTACTTCTTGATGAACGAGAAGTTGCATGTGGTCGGACGCGTCGTTGAGATTGCGGACCCGGCCGCAGCGGTCGAGGCCTTGCTCGCCGGGCCAACAAGTGAAGAGGCGGCTGCAGGCATGGTCACGTTGATCCCTGCGGGCACCGAGCTGCTGAGCGTCACGGTCACCGGCCGTGAGGTGAGAGTTGATCTCACGGGTGCGTTCGGCTCGGGCGGCGGCAGCATGTCGGTGCTGGGTCGGCTCGCTCAGATGGTGTTCACGCTCACTCAGTTCGAAGGGATCGACACAGTGCGATTCAGCCTCGATGGCGAGCCGATCACCCAGCTCACTGGAGAAGGCGTCGGTGTCGATGGTGTCACCCGAGCCACGTTCTCTGACATGTCTCCACTGGTGCTGCTCGAGCATCCGTATCACGACGAAACCGTCTCACAGCCCATTCGTATTGCTGGTCGCTCGAACACTTTTGAGGCCACCGTGTACTACGAGGTGCTCGGCGCCGATGGTGTGAAGTTGCTTGAGGGCTACGTGATGGCCACTTCTGGCACCGGCGAATGGGGTACGTTCGATGCTCGACTCGCCGACCTGCCGCCCGGCACCAAGGGGCCGCTGCACGTGCGGGTGTTCGATCGCTCGGCCGAGAATGGTGAACCGGTGTCAGTGGCCGAAGTGCGCATCAACCTCTGAGTTCCGGTGATCACCGCTTGCGCTTGCACCGCCATGCCTGCGAGCGGCAATGATGGAGACACATCAACACAGGGGAGTGCCGACATGGCT
>JBAXER010000062.1:0-16218 GCA_037140375.1 Actinomycetota bacterium | reverse complement strand
GTCGGCCTTTGACACGTTGGTCTGGCCCAGCACCGGGCAATGGACCCAAGCACTGCAGGCGACCAACGTGGTGAGGGTCGTGTCGGTGGCCGATACCGAACCCGTGCTCGACGCACACCCGTTGGTACTCAACGGCCTCAAGCTCTATAGCCAACGCCAATGGGTCGATGAATGCATCGTGGCGACATCGCTTCGAGCTCGGTGTAGCGGCACATCGGCCGAGGCGCTCTCGGCGGGCGCCGAAGACCTTCTTGGCCGCCTGCTGCCCGCCACTGAGCTGAACTCCAACACTCTTGAGCGCGATCCCAACACTCAGCATCAGGCAGCGCGCATGGCACTGTCGTCCACATTGGGCGTCATCGTGGGCGGCCCCGGAACCGGCAAGACCCACACCATCGCGCGCCTGCTTGCCGCCATGCTCGTCAATGCCAGCGACCGGGGAACACCGTTACGCATTGCGCTTGCGGCGCCAACCGGAAAAGCTGCAACCCGATTACGTGAGGCCATCATCGCCGCGTCGGGCGCTACCGAGGACGGCAGCGCTCTCTTGCCCGCCGAAATCGCCGACCACCTCAGCCGCCTGCCAACCACCACCGTGCACCGACTGCTGGGCCCGCTGGGTCCCAATGGCACTCGCTTCGTTCACGATGTAACACATCCACTTCCACACGATGTCGTGGTCATCGACGAAACTTCAATGGTCTCGCTGCCGCTCATGGCCCGCTTGCTCGAAGCCGTTCGATCCGATGCAACGCTGCTCTTGGTCGGCGACCCAGATCAGCTCGAAAGCGTCGAGGTCGGCTCGGTGCTCGCCAACGTGGTCGATGCAGCCCGCTTGGTCGAGTCTCCGCTGCACCGCCACGTCGTGCGCCTCAACCGGCCACGCCGCCAGCAGACCGGGTCTCCAATTGCCCCGCTCACCGATGCCATCCGCGACAACAAACCTGACGACGTTGTGGCACTACTACGCGCCGGCGCCAACGATGCCGCTACCGGCCTCCCGTTACTCACCTTTGTCGAGCACCGCGACCCAAGTAACGCAACAGTCTTGGCAGCGGTGCGCGCCGCGGTATCCGCGCCGTGCGCTGCGTCGCTCGCCGCAGCGCTCGACAACCGAGCCACCGATGCCTTGCACGAGCTCACGGGTGTGCGCGTGCTGTGCGCCCACAAGCGTGGGCCATTCGGCGCCGAGACATGGAACCGCACGATCGAGCAATGGATGCTCGGCCACGCCGCGTCAACGCGCTTCTATCCGGGTCGGGCACTGCTCGTTACCCGAAATGATCCACGCACACAATTGGCCAACGGCGACACAGGTGTCGTCGTGGAGCAACCCGATGGCATGCGCGCGGCCTTTCGAATTGGCGACGACGTGCGACTCTTCGCCCCCTCGCAACTCGATTCGGTCGAAACCGCATTCGCGATGACCATTCATAAAAGCCAGGGCTCCGAATACGACACCGTGGTCGTCGTGCTCCCACCCGAAACATCGCCGCTCATCGGCCGAGAATTGTTGTACACGGCCGTCACACGCACCACCCGCCGACTCATCGTGGTGGGTACCGCCGAAGCCGTCAGAAAGGCTGTGCAAACGCCCGGCAGCCGCATCACCGGCCTCACCTCGGCGCTCGCTTCGGCCCATCCGTGACCCGGCTACTCTGACTGTGCAATGTCCGTCGCCAATGGTTCGCGATCCACACAACTTCGGCGCATAGTTCCGGGCATCGCGGTACTGCGCAATTACCAGCGGAAGTGGTTCCGCCACGACCTTGTGGCAGGCCTCGTGCTCACCACCTTGTTGGTGCCGCAAGGCATGGCCTACGCCGGCCTTGCCGGCCTCCCTCCCGAGACGGGGCTCTACACAACAGCCGCAGCGTTGCTTGCCTACGCGCTCTTTGGCCCCTCAAGAATCTTGGTCGTCGGCCCCGATTCCACCCTGGCCCCAATCGTGTTTGCCACCCTCATTGCCGTCGCAGGCACCGGCGCCGACCCCGCCCGCGCGATGGCACTCGCCGGAGCGCTGGCCATCTTGACGGGTCTCATCTGTATTGCCGCCGGGTTCGCCAAGCTCGGCATCGTGGCCGAACTCATGTCGAAGCCGGTACGACTTGGCTTCCTCAACGGTGTGGCGCTCATCATCATTGCCGGCCAACTTCCCAAGCTCGTCGGATTCGCGTCACAGTCTGGTTCGGTACCGCGAGAACTGTGGTCGTTTGCCGAAGGCCTCGCGGCCGGCGATGCGCTGCTCAGTACAACGGTTCTTGGCCTGGTTTCGCTCGCGATCATCGTGGGGTGCCGCCACTGGGCGCCTCGAGTCCCCGGCGTGGCGCTCGCCGTGGTGGGCTCGATTATGGCCGTTGGGGTGCTCGACCTTCAGCGTCGAGGCGTCGTCGCTGTCGGCACAACTCCGCACGGTTTCCCACGCCTTGCCCTTCCCAACGTGAGCACACACGATCTCGGCAACCTCATTGTCGATGCCACCGGCCTCGCATTTCTCGCCCTTGCCGACACCTCGCCCGTGTCTCGCGCGCTTGCACTGAAGCGAGGCGATCATGTCGACTCGAGCCACGAAATGGTGGCCATCGGCGCCTCCAACATTGCAGCGGGCCTCTTCCACGGATTCCCAGTGAGCGGCTCGGCAAGCCGAACCGCTGTCGCCGAAACAAACGGTGCCCGCAGCCAACTCACCGGGGTCATTGGTTCGGCCGCAATCCTGGCCATCTTGGTCTTCGCCAACGACCTGATGAGCAACCTGGCCATCGCCACGCTCGCCGCAATTTTGATCTCGGCTGCATTCGTTCTGGCCGATCTACCAACGCTCGCTTGGCTCGCAAAGGTCAGCCGAGTCGAACTCGCGCTCTCACTCGTCACCACCGTTGGTGTTGCGTGGCTCGGCCCGATGCGCGGCCTCGGTGTGGCCGTCGCTCTCTCGGTCATCGATTTCCTCCGCAGAGCTTGGCGGCCGCACAGCGCTGTTCTCGGGCGCATCATCAATCGCAAGGGATACCACGATCTCGCCCGCCATCCCGACGCCGTGCTTGCGCCGGGCCTCGTGCTGTTTCGGTTCGATGCGCCGCTGTTCTTCGCCAACGCAGATCACTTCGCGCAAGAAATCCGAGCCGCAATCGACGACCGTCCCGAGCCAATTCGATGGGTGGTCCTTGCCGCCGAACCAATCACCGACATCGATACCACTGCGGCCGAAATGCTCGGCAGCCTGCTCGACGAACTCGACAGTCGTTCGGTCACCCTGGTGGTCGCCGAGATGAAGGGTCGGGTGAAAGATCGTCTTCGCTTGTACGGACTCGCCGATCGCATTGGCGAGCAATCGCTCTACCCCACAATCGGCAGCGCCATGAAGGCGTATTACCACGCGGTTGGTCTTTCGAACCCCGCCGACGACGAAGCCACAGGCCCGTAAAACGACGCCGCTCAGATGAGCGAGACTGAGCACGTGGAAAGCAACACGCCACGAGTGAACATTGAGCGCGAGGTGAAACTACTCGCGCCACCTGAGCTTCGAATGCCGAAGTTCGACCTATCTACATCCGGCCTCGTTGGTTCGCCACCCCGAAGGCAGCGGCTCGTCGCTGCGTACTTCGACACCAGCGATCTTGCTCTCGCCAGATTCGGCGTCACGCTGCGCCACCGATCCGGCGACGCGGCAGCGCCGTGGACACTCAAGCTTCCGATCGCCGTGCATCACAACACGGTCACCAGATCTGAACTCACGTTTGCAGGAACGAACCGCCATGTGCCCGCCGCTGCAGCCGACCTCGTGCGGGCGTACTCGAGGTCACGGCCCCTGGTGAATGTCGCCACGCTACGCACCACTCGATGTACCGTCGATATTCACCAACCCACTGGCCAACGTGTGGCTGAACTCGTCGACGACACCGTGTCGGTCTACGACGGCAACCTCTTGGTCAACAACTTTCGCGAGATCGAGGTCGAGCTACTCATCGGCGGCGACCTTGCCGACCACATCCTGAGCACAATCGAGCACCTACTGCTTGACGCTGGTGCCGTTGGCGACACACCGCTGCCCAAGCTTGTGCGCGCGCTCAGTCCACGGGCCAGCGCAAACCCCGACGTGTTGGTCAAGCCACTCACTGCGCGCCATTCGAGCGCCCGTCGCCTCGTGCGGCACTCGATAGCGGCGAGCCTTGTGCAGATGATTCGTCACGATGCCGGGGTGCGGCTCGGCGACGACCCCGAAGCCGTGCACGCATTGCGTGTGGCCACACGCAAACTCCGTTCGCACCTGCGCACGTTTGCCCCCTTGCTCGATCCCGAAGCAAACCGGTCGCTTCGCGACGAACTGTCTTGGCTCGCGAGCAGCCTCGGCGTCGTTCGCGAGAACGAGGTGCTCGCCGAGCGGCTACACCAACGCGAACCATTGATGCCAAAAGGATCCGCCGCATCGTTGCGTCGCCTCATCGAACTGCTCGCCCAGCAGCGCCTCGACGCACGCCTGACCCTGCTCGCCGACATGCGCTCGCCGCGATACGACAGGCTCATCGACAACCTTGTCCGCGCCGCTCACCGCCCACCGTTCAGCACCTACGCGAAACCAGCGTTGCGCCAATCGGCGGCCCGGGTTGGCACTCAGTTCACGGCGCATGCGTGGCGGTCGCTCGAACATCTACTGCGTGCTGCTGGCGACGCGCCCTCACCCGACACGCTGCATGAAATTCGTATTCGGGCGAAGCGCGCCAGATACGCCGCCGACCTCATTGAATCGATCATCGGCGAACCCGCCACGCGACTCAGCGACGCTGCAAGCTCAATCCAAGCACTGCTCGGCGAGCATCACGACTCGGCATTGGCCGAGCAGTGGCTACGCGAAGTTGGCCGCACGCGCACCCGCCCCGACCCCGCGGTGGAATACCTCATCGCGTGCGAACAACGCGACCGCGGCGACCTCGAGGTGCAGTGGGCGCGCCTGTCGCATCAGGTACTTACCGATAAGAAGGCCACCAAGTGGCTTCGATCAAACAGCGCCCACGTACGACGTAATCCATGACACCGCAGCGTCTGCATCAAGCGGCCGCGACATCAAGTAACCCTGGGCATGATCGCAACCCACCTTGCGCAACATCTCCCATTGCTTCACGGTCTCCACGCCTTCGGCCACCACCTGCAGGCCCAGTCCTCGAGCGAGACCCACTACTACCTCGACCACAGCGCGATCCTCGGCGCAAGTTTCCATTCCGGCCACGAAGGTCTGGTCGATCTTCAGCGACGCCAATGGAAAGCGGCGCACGTGAGTGAGCGACGAGAATCCGGTGCCGAAGTCATCGAGGCTCAACGCGGCACCGGCCGTGCGAAGCTTTTGCAAGGTCTCGTCAGGCGATGACATTCCGGCAGCGGCGTGACGGGTGAGCATCGCCCGTTCGGTGATCTCGATGATCAACTGGTCCATATCGAGGCCGTGGTCGGTAACGGTGCGAATGACTTGCTCGCACAACGACGGGTGGGCGAGTTGGCCCACCGACAGGTTCACCGCAAGAGGCACGTGGATGCCACGAACGTTGAGGATCTCCAACGTTTGACAGGCCGACTCCAACACAGCAGCGCCGAAGGGCATATCAAGGCCAGCGTCCTCGACCAGATCAAGGAACGAAGCCGGTGCGAGCTCGCCAAGGTCTGGATGGTTCCAGCGCGCGAGCGCCTCGACACCAACGAGAGCACGGGTATCGAGATCGATGATGGGTTGCAGGTGGGCCACCACCTCGCCGCGACCAATACCAGCAGCGAGCGCATCAGCCAACCGGCGTCGCTCTGATGCATTTCTGCGCGGCTCCCCGGACGAACGCGTGGTGGTGCCACGGCGTTCCGACTTGGCCTCGTACATCCGCACATCAGCGTCGGCCAACAAGCTCGCAACGCTCGACATCGAGTCCGCTATGGCAACACCCGCGCTTGCCCCGACCTTCACCGGGCCCACGCCGAGCTCGTACGGCGCCGACAAGGCCGACTCAATGCGTTCGGCGAGCAACGTGGCCGATGTCCAACCAGAGATACCAGGGGCCAAGACAACGAACTCGTCGCCGCCCACACGGGCCACCACATCGCCAGGACGCACTGCCTGCGCGAGACGCACCGCTACCTGCACAAGCAGTTCATCGCCAGCCTCATGGCCAAACAAATCATTCACCGGCTTGAAACGATCGAGGTCGATGAACACCACTGCAACGGGCCGGCCGATAGCCAGATACGTATCGAGACACGACAGCATCAACGAGCGATTCGCAAGGCCGGTGAGCGCATCGTGACGGGCCAATTGCTCGAGGTCATTACGCACACGCTGCAGTTCGGTCACGTCGTATCCCGACACCACGATGCCCGCAACGACAGGGTCGCTCAGAAGATCTGCAAACTCGAATCTGATCGGTCGCAACTCGTCACGATCGAGCCGCTTCATCGATAGCTCGATCGACGTATTGCAATGATCCCGACTCATCGAGCCCAACACATTGGCCAATGAGCCCAATGACTCGTTGGCAACAAAGGCCGACAGCGACTGGCCAATTACGACCGACGGGTCAAAACCGAGGAGACGCGTGAACGCTCCGTTCACACTGGTGACGATGCCGCCGGCGTCGAGCAGCATCGTGATCGACGGCGAGTGCTGAATCACCTGTTGGAATCGAGCCACGTCACCGCCGGCAATCTCCCACATTCTCCGCTGGGTGATGTCGCGCACCACCAGCACAAGGCCCCCAACGTCGGCGTGATGATGTTGATTCGCCCCAACAATTTCCATCAGATGCCAACCACCATCGGCATCAGACACTCGCACTTCTACAGGGGTTCCATACTCCTTGCCCTGCATCGTGCCCATTGATGCAACCGCAACCGCGAGGTCATCGGGGTGCAGCAGATCAAACGCTGAGCGGCCAATCCACGTTGCGCGGGTCCAACCCAGTTGTCGTTCCGCAGCGGCGTTCGCGTAGCGCAAGCAACCCGCCTCGTCGAGAACGAGCACCACATCGGGAAGGCAATCCAACAGGACCGTTGCGTCAAGAACACCCTTAGGAAGGGCAGTTGGTTGGATCGCTAGCATTCCTCAATATCGGCACGTATGGCGCGAAACTCAAGCGCACATGTCGGTCCGTCACAAAAAATACATGTACCGAGCGACACCTCACGGGAGCCGACCACCCTCGCCATCGGCTCAGTGTCGCACCTGCGTTCGGGCCAACTCTTCATCGCAGGTACTCTGAGCAGTCATGGGGACACGATGACAAGCAGAATCGTGAGCACCGCGGTTGGCTCGCTCGACCCGAACGACGCGCACCCGTATCGATCCGGACCATGGCGGCCCAACCGCACTGAGTACGACGCGGCCTATGACATCGGCGATCTCCGCATCAAAGGCTCGATCCCCCGTGACCTTGCTGGCGTCTATTTGCGCAATACCGAGAACCCGGTGCACGAGTCCATCGGGCGCTATCACCCGTTCGACGGCGATGGCATGTTGCACTCGATCAACTTCGCCGATGGGCGCGCCACCTATGCCAACCGCTTTGTCCGTACCGCTGGGCTCGCAGCCGAGAACGAGGCCGGCCATGCGCTGTGGGCCGGACTCGCCGAGAGCCCACAACGCTCGGTTCGCACCGACGGGTGGGGCGCTCGGGCGCGACTGAAAGACGCATCGAGCACCGACGTCGTGGTTCATGCAGGCGTGGCGAAAACCAGCTTCTATCAATGCGGCGATCTCTATCGCCACGACCCCATCTCGTTGGCCGATCTCGGGAGCGAAACATGGGACGGCCGCTTCCCAGCCGAAGGCGTTTCGGCGCACACCAAGGTCGACGAGCGCACCGGCGAGATGCTGTTCTTCAACTACTCGACCCAAGCGCCGTACATGCATTACGGCGTCGTCGACGCAAGCAACAACTTGGTTCACTACACACCCATTCCGCTGCCCGGCCCACGCCTGCCGCACGACATGGCCTTCACCGAGAACTATGCGATTCTCAACGACTGCCCGATGTTCTGGGACCCTCGACTCCTCGAACGCGACATCTACGCCGTGCGCTACTACCCCGAAATGCCCACCCGCTTCGCGATCATTCCGCGCCGCGGTAACGCCGGAGATGTTCGCTGGTTTGAGGCCGATCCCACCTATGTGTTGCATTGGATCAACGCATTCGAAGACGGCGATGAGATCGTGCTCGATGGTTTCTACCAAACGCATCCCAGTCCCAAAGCCGCGCCCGACGACACCGAGTTCGAGCAGATGTTTCGGTTCCTCGATCTCGCCCGCATGCAACCCCATCCGCACCGGTGGCGGTTCAATATGCGCACCGGTCGCACCACCGAGGAGCGACTCGACGATCGCATCCTTGAGTTCGGCACCATCAACGGTGGCTTCGGCGGCCAGCCGTATCGATACACCTACGCGGTCACCGGTAAGCCTGGTTGGTTCTTGTTCAACGGGCTCACCAAGTTCGACACTCACACCGGCGCTGTCGATGAGTACAAGTTTCCCGATGGCGTCTACGCCAGCGAAGCCCCAATGGCGCCCCGCATTGGGTCAACCGCCGAGGACGATGGTTATGTCGTCACGTTCACCACCGACATGAACAACGACCAATCGCAGTGCCAGATTTTTGCAGCGCAAGACATCGCCGGTGGGCCCATTGCCAGCGTGTTGCTCCCCGAGCGCATCTCGAGTGGTACACACAGTTGTTGGGCGCCGGCAGACTCGTAATCGCCGACGACCTCACGGGTGCCGCCGACTCAGCCGCTTCGAGTCGATCGCGAAACTGCCGAACCCGAGCGGCATTATCAGCGCCGTGTAGGGCCACCGCCGATACTCCAACTACGGTGACCCACATGAAGTCCCTCTGCGCCATAGCCGTGTTGTCCATCAGTTTGATGGCATGTAGTTCAAGCCCCTCATCAACATCGGGTTCCACCGCAGCGTCGATAGATGCATCTGCAACTACGTTGCCGGCCGACACCACGCCACCCACCGAGGCACCACCCGCAGAGCCACTCACCATCGATGAGCTCATCTCGATTGGTCGCCCCATCGTGCTTGCACACGCCGGCGGCAACGACGAGCACCCGCACTCCACTCCCTACGCCTATGCCGACAGTGTGAAGGCGGGTGTCGACATGCTCGACTTCGATGTGCAGCTCACCAAAGACGGCGTGCTTGTGGTTCAGCACAACGAAGACACCGGGGCGAACACCGAACTCAACCTCGTCATTGCCGACACCAACTACGCCGACCTCGCCAAGCTCGACAACGCATATTGGTTCACCAAAGAGTGCACCTGCCACGACAAGCCCGAAGCCGACTACATCCTTCGCGGCATGCGCACTGGCGCTGTGCCACCGTTGGCGGGCTACACCCCCGACGACTTCATCATTCCGCGCTTTCGAGACATCGTTGAGCGCTTCCCCTCGATGCCGTTGAACATTGAGATCAAAGGCGTTGGCGAACCGGCGCTTGCCGCTGCGAAAGTACTCGCTGGCGAACTCACCGAGTTGAATCGTCTCAAGAACGCCGTCGTCACCTCGTTCAACGATGACGTCGTCGCTGCCTTCCAGAAGCTTGCCCCGACGGTCGAAGTCACTCCGGGCCTCGGGCTGGCATCGGCCTTCATCCTCAACAAAACCCCTCTGCCCGCCGGCATGCGTATCTTGCAGCTGCCCCCCGACTACTCAGGCGTGCATGTGCTCAGCCCCGAAAGCATCGCGCTCAGCAAGGCGTCCGGCTACGTGATTTGGGTGTGGCCCGACGATGGCAAGTGGGAGAACCTCGCTGGCTACAGCGAGTTGCTCGCGATGGGCCTCGAGGGTCTCAACGGCAGCCGCCCCAGCGAAGCGGTGGCAGCAGTGAAGGCGTTCGTGCCCGGCTGAGCTACATCGTGATCACGTCGAGCACCGCTCGAGCGTGCATCAACATCATCTCTGGGGTTACCTGATCCGAGCCTGGTAGCTCCACCAAGAAATTGGTGGCCTGAGGCACGGCTGTGTTCGCGAACTTCGTTGCCGTGCCGGTGCACATCTGCGTGCACGGCACGCCGCCAGTACCGAGACCCACCAAGGTGCTATACCGCAGCGGTATCGCCTTACGGCGCCCACTGGTGGTGATCACGTGGGCGTCTTGGTGATACCAGATACCGATCGAGGGCTGCACGAGTCGAATGAAGTTCTCGATGGCTTGGCTCTCGGGCTGATCGGCTGGCTGCTCACCGCTGTACTGACCATGCGCTCCACGCGCGATGTAGCTCCAGCCCGATTCGAAGTTGCGGTTCAGGTCGACCCCGTTGGCATTCTGACGGGTGTTCATCGCTTGGCCATCGGGATTGATGCTGTCGACGATCCACAGGTCGATCCCTGCCGGGGTGGGCATCGTTCGAAGATCAGCCGCGACAAGTGCGCCCTTGTTTTCATCACCATGAATGACGCCTACAACGAGCACTACGCGACCGCCCGGTGTACCCATGCGATAGGCGGTGATGTCGCGCCCTTGCACCGACGTACCGATGACGCGTTGCTCAACAACGTTGGGCGGCACCGGAGTGCCAACCGAGCGGCGAATGCCAAGTGCTGCGGCAGTTTGCGGGCCAACGATGCCGTCGGCAACAAGTCCAGCCGACTGTTGGAACGCCTGCACCGCAACGGTGGTTGTCGCCCCAAAAAACGGATTCGGCCCCACAACGCCGGTATAGCCACGCAGCCGCAATGTGGTCTCAAGACACCACACCTCCGATGCGCGAGTGCCCTGGCGCAACGTGATGCCAATTGTGCACGGCGCAGCCGCCACTGCAGCAAGCTGCGCTGACTGCGGTAGCACGAGTGCAACGGAAGCCATCAATATGGCGGCACCAAGGCGGGTCGAGCGGCGCAGCATCACGAGATGACGATGAAGCCAGTCATGCCGCTCGCCGAGTGCGCAGCGCATGGAATCAGAGCGAAGCCGGAACAGCCAAGCGCCGCTCGGCGCGCGCCGCAAGGTTCTTGGCTAGCTGGCCGAGACGATCGATGCGCTTCAGCAACGCTTCACGCGCCCGTTCGGCCGCGGCAGTGAGGTTGGTCAGTTGCTCGACCTTCCAGTGATTCAGGATCACGGGTACCAGCACCTGCTCGTGGAAGATCGTGGCGTCGTAGATTCCAGCGCGGGCGATGGCAGCACTGTGCCGATCGAAATCGACAATGCCAGTGCCCGGCATCGCG
Organism: Actinomycetota bacterium; assembly: GCA_037140375.1. Classification (GTDB taxonomy): domain Bacteria; phylum Actinomycetota; class Acidimicrobiia; order Acidimicrobiales; family Ilumatobacteraceae; genus WLMZ01. The sequence goes on along the minus strand of JBAXER010000062.1, from coordinate 5,016 downwards.
AACGTGCGCACCACTTCCTCGGTGGCGATCATCATCTCGGACGGATCGAGCTCAAACGCTGCCGTCGCAAGATCGCGGTAGAAGAGGTAGTGCAGGTTCTCGTCGGCGGCGACGCGAGCCATCACTTCGTAGCCGCGACGATCACCGATGATCTTGCCCGTGTTGCGATGCGCGATTCGCGTCGCGAGCTCTTGCAAACTCACATAGATCACGCCGATGATCGGCGACGAAGGAGTGGGTACTTCGCCGGCCGATACCTGCGCCATGCGGCCACGCTCGAGGGCCACCGGATCGATTGCGCGAGTGGCAGTGAGGTAATCGCGCATCACGATTGAGTGGCGCCCCTCTTCGGCGGTCCAACGCCTGTTCCACGTGCCGAAGGCGCCGTCCATTGTGAACATTCGCTCGATGTCGCGGAAGTAATACGGCAGGTTGTCTTCGGTGAGCAGGTTCACAAACAATGCGCTGCGAGCGGCCTCGGGGAGCTCAGTGCCATCGAGATTGCAGTCGGCAGGCGACCACTGGTATCCAGGCGGAAAGTCGTGGCCGCGGTCGTAAGGAACCAACTCGTGCGGAAACCATTCTTTCGCTGTCGCGAGATGCCGGTCGAGCAACTTGCCGGCAACCGGTTCGAGTTCAGCGAGGAAGGTCTGTGGGGTCACAAAACGCAGCCTACCTACTGGTAGGTAGATGGTCGAGTCACCTGTCGATGAAATTACGAAAGTCCTTAGCGGAACAGGTCCCGGCTCTGATCACGAAGCACCGGTGCAATTGTTGCCGTATCGTCGCGCTCCCACTGGTAGCCACGCACCACAGCCAGCGGCACCCGGCTGAGGTTGCCCTTCACCAGTTCGGCAGCGCCGGTGAGTTCATCGGCCACGCATAACGCCTGCACCTTGAACTCGTGTCCGTGCGGATCGAACTGGCCGATGTAGCTCAAAATCGGCTGCATGCCAGCGATGCCAATGGCGATGTCGGTTTGTCCCTCGCGCCACGCACGGCCGAATGTGTCGCTGATGATCACGGCCACATCGAGGCCAATAGCCAAGAGGCCAGCGCGAATTCGGCGAGCACTGTCATCGGAGTCGAGTGGCAGCAGCACAGCACGACCGTGAGCTCCGCTGCTCGACTGATCAACACCGGAGTTCGCGCAGACGAAACCGTGATGGGTTTCGGTAATGAGGATGGGTCCGATCTGACGCACCACACGCTTGGCTTCGCGCAGCACAATCTCGGTGACGGCGGCGTCCTTATCCCACTGCTTCGACCACTCAAGCGCGTACTGCGACGGCGTGATGTCATCGAGCTCAACCGTTCGGCCCTCAGCTTTCGAAACGATCTTGCTCGTCACGATCAACACGTCGCCGCTCTGCAACGGAGTGCCCGCATCGCTCGCGGCGCGTGCACTGATATCGGCCAGATCAGCGCCCAGTTCGATCTCTCCAACGCCGCCGATACCAAAGATTTCGAGACCACTCATCCCGTGAGTCTTGCCGATGAGTGCCCCGCTGCCACAACAATGTGGCGCCGAGGCCATAAAGCGGTCAACATGTCACCGTGATTTCCGACATCTTCGATCCAACGGCGTGGCACACGGTTCCGGAATTTTCCTTTACCGACATCACCTATCACCGAGCCAAGGCTCACGGCACCGTGCGTATCGCGTTCAACCGGCCCGAGGTGCGCAACGCGTTTCGTCCACACACGGTCGACGAGCTCTACATCGCACTCGACCACGCGCGCATGAGCACCGACGTGGGCTGCGTGTTGCTCACGGGCAACGGACCATCGGCCAAAGACGGCGGATGGGCATTTTGCAGCGGCGGCGACCAACGCATCCGCGGTCGCGATGGCTACAAGTACACGCTGCCCGAAGGCCCCGACGGTGCCGCTGGCGAGACCGCCGCAACCATCGAGCCAGGCCGTGCCGGACGACTCCACATCCTCGAGGTACAACGCCTCATTCGCTTCATGCCCAAGGTGGTTATCTCGGTGGTGCCCGGTTGGGCCGCCGGCGGCGGACATAGCTTGCACGTGGTGAGCGATCTCACCATTGCCAGCCGCGAGCACGCTCGGTTCAAGCAAACCGATGCCGATGTCGCCAGCTTCGATGGCGGATTCGGTTCGGCATATCTGGCACGCCAGGTTGGCCAAAAGTTCGCCCGCGAGATCTTCTTCCTCGGCGACGAATACACCGCCGACGACGCGTACCGCATGGGCATGGTCAACGCTGTTGTGGCCCACGACGAACTCGAAGCCACTGCGCTCGAATGGGGCCGCAAGATCAACGCAAAGAGTCCCACAGCGCAGCGCATGCTCAAGTTCTCGTTCAACCTCATCGACGACGGACTCGTGGGCCAGCAAGTGTTTGCAGGCGAGGCAACACGTTTGGCCTACATGACCGACGAAGCCCAAGAGGGCCGCGAATCGTTCCTCGAAAAGCGCGACCCCGATTGGTCCCCATACAAGTGGCTGTTCTGACGGCCGTTCAATGATCGTCATCGATGACCCCGATGACGGGCGCATCGCCCAGTTCCGAATGCGCGAACGTGGCATCAACACTCGCGCCGATAGGCGTGAGCAAACCGGAGCCGGACTCTTTGTTGCCGAGGGCGACCTCGTAGTCGCTCGGGCTCTCGACGCCGGCTACGAAGCCGTGATGGCGTTCTTCGATGTTGCCGCTCCCCCGCCTGTGATCCAGCGCTTCGATCCCAAGGTCGAGCAATACGCGGGCACCGAAGATGTTCGCCGCGCCGGCATGGGCCTCGGCGTACCGTTATCGATCGTTGCGCTATTTCGACGACCGCCGCCGCTCGATCCCAAAGCACTTGCAGGCGGGCACCGCATCGTGGCGCTCGAGGCCGTCGACAATCCCGTGAACATCGGCACTGTCGTGCGCAGCGCCTCGGCGCTCGGCTGGAACGGGCTACTGCTCGACCGCACGAGCGCCGATCCATTGGCTCGACGAGCCTTGCGCGTCTCGATGGGTACGTCGTTTGTGCTGCCCTTCGCCCGTAGCGAGTCGTTGGTCGACACCGTGCGAGCGGCCCGCAGCAGCGGCACACTCGTGGTGGCTCTTGCGCTGGCCGACGACGCGATACCCCTGAACTGCGTGTTGCCGGCCGCACACCAACCGGTGATGTTGCTGCTGGGCGCCGAGCGCACCGGACTCAGCGACGAGTTGCTCGACGCTGCCAGCCTTCGCGCCACGATTGCGATGGCGCCTGGAGTCGACTCGCTCAACGCTGCGGCTGCGGCAGCGGTGGCGTGTTACGCCCTGCGGCGCTGACGCCAAGACCTCGCTCAGCGTGGATAATCGGCGCTGCTAATCGGCAACCCCGTGTCGTTGCGCAGGTGCTCGGCTGCACGCACGAAGTACTCAATCAACGTGTGCTCGATCTCAGGCGAGGCTCCGCTGAGCTTCACAGCGTTGGACATGTGCAACATCCAATGGTCGCGCTGCAACGGACCAACCGGAAACGGGAAATGCCGCATGCGTAGCTTGGGGTGTCCGCGCTCTTCGGCGTAGGTGGTGGGCCCGCCCCAATATTGAGCTAAAAACAATGTGAGTCGGTGCCGAGCCCCCGAGAAGTCGGGGGCCTCGGGATACAACGGCGCAAGTACGTTGTCGGTCTCGACTCCGTCGTAAAAGTGGTCGACGAGGCGTTCGAAGAAGGCCATTCCACCGACGGCATCAAACACCGACATGGATTCGGCTTCGGATTCGGCTTCGGCATCGTTTGGCATCGCCCCGAAGCCTACGCCGTGACGTCAGGCTGCTTCGGGACGAAACAGGCGATACCGCACGAGATCGATTGGGCGGATCAAGAACGGCGTCGAATCATCGCAGGCATCAAGAATGATCGCCTCTTCGTTGGCTAGGAGCACAATGGCCGAGATCCACACGCCGTCGTGATCGAGTTCAATGACATCGCCAGATTCGATTTGGTTGCTCAGCCGTGTGATCATCAGTCTCTCCTTGAGACGCTGCCTCTATCTCTCGCAGCTATGACCTAGAGCCTCGCGTTCTCTTGTGACGATGGACGAGTCAGAGCGCTGCAATCGGTTCGAGCAGCTTGTGATCTGCGTCACAAAGTTCTGACGCCGCCGTGATCACGAAAATTCAGGGGCTTCCCAGTCGGCAAAAATCTCGGGCAAACCATCGCTCACCTTGTCGACCCACACTGGTGGACGCTTCTCGAGGAAGCTCATCACGCCCTCGCGGCTGTCGGCACTCTTGCCGCGCTCTTTGATGCCACGCGAATCAACTCGGTGCGCTTCCATCGGGTGCGCCGCACCAAGCATCCGCCACATCATCTGACGTGACAAGGCCACCGAAACAGGGGCTGTGTTCTCGGCAATCTCGCTGGCAAGGGCCCGGGCGGCCGCCAACAACTCGTCACCGGGATGCACGCTGCGAACGAGACCCGCATCGAGCGCGTCGTTGGCACCAAAGACGCGGCCGGTGTAGACCCACTCGGCTGCTTGGCTGATGCCCACGAGCCGAGGCAGGAACCACGAGGAACACGCTTCTGGCACGATGCCGCGGCGCGCGAACACAAACCCGAAGCGCGCTGCGTCGGAGGCCAAGCGAATGTCCATCGGCAAGGTCATCGTGACACCGACGCCAACTGCAGCTCCGTTGATCGCTCCGATCACCGGCTTGGTGCACTCAAAAATGCGCAGCGACACCAGGCCGCCGCCGTCTCGTGGCACACCCACTCGGGTCTGCACGTCGCTGCCGCCGCCCTTAAACGTGTCGCCCCCGCCCGAGAGGTCGGCACCCGCACAAAATCCACGGCCGGCACCGGTGACGATGACCACGCGCACGTCGTCGTCGGCATCGACGCGATCGAATGCCTCGATCAATTCACGCATCATCGTGTTGGTGAACGCGTTGAGCTTGTCGGGCCGGTTCAGCGTGATGGTGGCGATGTGGTCGGCGACGTCGTAGAGGATCTCGGTGTACATGGCACCGAAACTAGAACATACGCCGCCCGCTGCCTCGATCGACCC
>JBAXER010000061.1:0-16984 GCA_037140375.1 Actinomycetota bacterium | reverse complement strand
TGGTGCGCTTTCGTGCGTCGGCCGAGACCGACCGCGATCGCGGCGAAGTGAGCGCCACCACGGTTGTGCTCGCGGCAGCGCTGATTGCTCTCGCAATTGGCGTCGGTGTGATCATCACCACCCGCGTGCAGAACAAGGCGAACTCAATCAACCTCGGTTGATCTCGCCATGAGCATCCTCAAGCACGGTTCGTCGAACAGCACTCGATCATCGGCGCGCCGCGATCGGGGTGAGGCCACCACACAGTTGGTGATCCTCACCCCGTTGCTGGTGCTCCTCGTGTTCTTAGGTGTGCAAACTGCCATCTATTTCCATGCCGCCAACGTGGCGTCGGCAGCGGCCGCTCAAGGTGCCGCAGCGGCTTCGTCGTTCTCGTCTCGTCCAAGTAGCGCCGTTGCGGTTGCGCAATCCACGGTCGCCGACCTTGGCTCACACCTTGCGCATGCGCCAACCCTGACGATCTCTGGCGGATATGTGTCGGTTTCGGTTGTTCTGTCCGTGCCTCGCATCGTTCCGTTCTTTCCCAATTCGGTCACCCGCACGGTGATCGAACCGCGAGAACGATTTGTCCCCGAATCGAGCCGTTGATTTCCATGCAGCTCGTCACACAGCACCAACTCAGAGGTGATCAATGGTGCGCAACTTCTTGAACCGCCGAACCGCCAACGATCTCGGCAGCGCGACGGTCGAGATGGTGCTCCTCGCTCCGGTGCTCGTGCTGTTGATGGCCTTCGTGGTGTTTCTTGGCAGAGCTGGCGGGGCCACCGAGCAGGTTCGCCACGCCGCCGACCAAGCTGCTCGCGCAGCATCGATTGTTGCCAGGCCCAAGATGCAAAGCGTGGCCCAGCTTGTGGCCGCTGCCGACTTAGCGAACAACGGATTCAACTGTGCTTCCACCTCTGTTGGCGTGCAGGTGAGCAACGCACTCGCCGCGAGTTCGGTCACGGTGACAGTTTCGTGCAGGCTGAATCAACAAGGCACCAGCCTGGTTGGTGCGATTGCTCGCACGCTCACAGCAAGCTCGACCGAAGTTATCGATCAGTATCGGGCCGGCTGATGACCCACCTCAACAGCTCTGGTTCGCGCCGGCAACATACAAAACGCGACAGCGGGTCGATCACCGGTTTTGTGCTTGTCATCACGATGGCGGTCATCTGTTGCGCTGGCCTTGTCATCGACGGTGGCCGCATCGTGGGCGCCAAGGTGTCGGCGTCTGACCATGCCGAGAACGCGGCTCGTGTAGGCGCCCAGCAGGTTGTGTCGTTGCGCACTGGTCAATGGGTTCTCGATGCTGTCCGTGCCAAGCGAAATGCCGAGGCGTATCTGGTTGCGCACGGCGTCGACGGTTCAGTGGCCGTGAGTGCCAATCGTGTCACCGTCACCGTTCAGTCCACCGTATCGACAACGCTGTTACGCCTCGTTGGCGTGGCGACAAAGTCGGTTCATGCATCACGTTTCGCGCAGCCGGTCACGCACTAGTTGCACGCACCGCTTCAACAACAGAGAGGGTTCACCGTGTCACGTCTACTCCGTGGTTTTGCAGCTCTCGTCGCGCCGCTTTCGCTGCTGATTGGCGTCCCAATCGGTCTGACCAGCTTTGTTGGCCGGCCGTGGCCCACGCCATTCCCTGCAGCATCAACAGTGTGGGCATCGGTGCGGCGGGGCGACATCAGCGACGGCGCGGCCATCAAGTTGTTGGCGGTTGTGTTGTGGCTTGCATGGGGTCGCTTGATGCTGAGCGTGGTCATCGAGCTCGCCGCAGCGCTCGCAGGCAAGTCGGCGCCCCGCTTGAGTGCTCTCGGATCCTCCCAACAGAGTGCGGCTGCGATTGTGGCGGCGTTGTTGATGCTGGTTGGTTTGATCCCCCGTGGGGTCTCGGCGTCATCGTCGTCGGCAATCCATCCCCGATCTGTTCCGCTCACTCAGGTGGTGTCGCGGTTGCTGCCTGCGGTGGCCACTCCCGAGCCAGCGCCAGTTCCGTGTCCGGTGACGTCGCCTCGCCAAGCATCTGCCCCCATCGGACTTGGCGGCGCCGTCATGGTCGCCGCTGGGGTGGTGGCGGCAATCACACTGCGGCGACGTCGCCACCTGCGCGCCACGGTCGGCGAGGTTCGCGTGCCGCTCCCGATTCAGCACCTTGTTGTTGCCGAGACCATCGTTCGTCGTCTCGACGAAGGCGACCGACTGGCTCGACTCGACATTGTGCTGCGGGCGTTGTCGTCCCAGATCGCCGACGTGGTGTCAGGTGTCGGAGTTCTCGCGGTGCTGCAGTCCACCGATGGCTCTCTTGAGATGGTTCTCTCGGGACCGACTCCCGCCCCACCGTTGCCGTGGTTGGCGGTTCGCTCCGACCGATGGCGGCTGCCTGCTTCTGTGAGTCTCGATGAATTAGCGCCGTTCGCTCGCACCTCGAACCAACCATGCCCCGCGTTGGTGCATGTTGGCCGTTCGGCCGACGTCACTTCTGCCGAACCAGCGCAGGTGTTTGTAGATCTTGAGGCAGTAGCGCTCTTGGTGATCGAAGCCGATCAACCTCATGCGGCGAACGTCGCTCGGGCCATCGCCGCGTCGGTGTCGGTCTCGCCGTTGTCCGAGATGGCCCAACTCATTACATGCGGCCTCAACGAAGCGCATCTCGGCCGACCGGCATCGCATACAGCCCGGTGCCTCGACGAAGCAATCGACGCTGCAGTCGGCCACATCGGCGCTATCGCGGCGATGACCAACGCCTCGGTGTCCACGTTTTCCTTGCGCTCACAGCCGGGGTCGGTTGAGGCGTGGGAGCCGACCATCGTTGTGGCGGCACACAGCGGCGAAACGTCTGAAGCCACCGCCGATCTCGACCACGAGCTCATTCGGCTGACCGCGATCGGCGGCCGTGGGTTGGCAATTGTCGTCGATCGCCCAGTGGCTGGTGCGCGTTGGCGGCTACAACAACGCACCCACGATTGGGTGTTGCAGCCGCTTGGAATTGCGATTGTTCCGGTTGGTCTTACGGCCGACGAAATCGGGTGCATGCGCGAACTGCTCGATGCATCGGACACAGCGCCGTTGCCTGCCGCCCCGCCTGTCGTTGCTCCCCCCACCGAGGGTGCGACCATCAGCGATCGCGGTTGGGCTGAGCCTCCGTGGTCGCTGATGGTGCGCATTCTCGGACCCGTTGAGGTGTGCGATCGATTGGGTGCGGTCGCGTGTTTCGAGCGTTCGAAAGCGCTCGAGCTTGTGGTGTGGCTCAGTCAGCACCGCGACCGGTCGACGCGCACAGCTGCGCGCACGGCGTTGTGGGAAATCGATGTACGCGATGCCACGTTTGCCAATGTGGTCAGTGATGCTCGGCGCGCGCTAGCGCGTCTTGCCGCCAACGTTGATGGCGACGAATGGATTCCCCGCACGCTGACCGAGCAACTGCCCATGCACCACAACGTGGTGACCGACGCCGACTTACTGCGGATGCGTTTCGAACATGCACGTACGCAATGCGCCGCCGATGCCATCCACACGTTGCGTCCAGGTCTCGAACTCGTTCGCGATCAGGTGTTCTTTGGTACCGGCTATTTGTGGTCTGATGCCGAAGGAGTCACGAGCCAACTCACGGTGTTGGTCACGTCGGCCACCAGTGTGTTGGCTGGCCACTATTTGACGCTGGGCGATATCGATGGCGTGTTCTGGGCAACAGGTCAAGGACTCAAGGTGTTGCCCGGCCACGAAGAACTCATTGCGCTGCGAATGCGCGCCCACGCCGCTCGCGGAGATCTGGCTGGCGTGCGTCAGGAGTGGCAATCGTACGAACGGGTGTTGTCGGCCGAGTTGTTTAGCTCGGGTGATCCGGCGCCGAAGTTGGCGGCGCTGCGCCGTGAGCTGTTGGCGTCGTCGTCGCTGTTGGGCGTGTAGCCCGTGCACTTCAGATTCGGGTCACTCGTTGTCGATACGCATGCCGCGCATGATTGCGTCGGTCATGCGCTCGATGTGTTGCTCGCGGTCAACGGGTCCGTCGATGGGGTCGAACATTTGGGCGAGGGCATCGAAGTGCAAGGGGGCGGTGGCGCCCTGAGCGAGGAACCAAATCTCGCGAAGCTGTACGTCGCGGATCAATGATTCCGATTGCAGGCGATGCAGCAATCCTGCGACTTCAAGCATTCGCTCGGCCAGCCCAATGTCGGTCATCAGTGTGTCTCGTTCTGACGCACCGATGCCCTTGTGGTTCAACAGTTCCCCCAGCGTGATGTGTTGTGACATAGCGATCATGAGCGCCCGAACGGTGGCGCGGAGTTGCTCGAGATCGTTGTTCGGTCTGCGCGAAGCAATCTCGTGATCGAACACCACCACGAACTGATGCACACCGCGGCTCACGGCCGCCCGATACAACTCGGCCTTGCTGCCAAAGCGTTGAGTGATGGTTTCGTGGCTCAGCCCGAGCTCGGCATTGAGCGCGCGCACCGAGGTGGCGTCGTAGCCGAATTTGGCGAACGAGCGGAGAGCGACTTCAAGAATGGTGTCATCGCTCTGCAACGGGGGGCGACCTGGTCTCGTCATTGCAATAGGTTGGCACACGCCAAGATGGCGTGGTACCTTGGCGCTCGCCAAGTAAGTCGCACGTTCGACGGAGGACCCATGAGACGTCTATCCATTACGGCTGCCCTGTTGTGTCTGACAACAGTGCTCTCAGGCTGCGCCGATGCCACGTCACCCAATGCCACGGCCACCTCCGACTCGGCGATCACCACTGCAGCGCAAGCCACCTCAGTGCCAGTGACAGAGGTATTGACTCCGAGCACGGACGCCGCATACGTGCCGTCGAACAGTCGTATCCCCGCATGGGGCGAGTGCCCAACATCAGTGTTCCCAGACTTGTCCACCACCGATGGGGCCGGCGACGGATACCCGCGACCGTTGGTAGTCGTGCGCTGTTCAGAGACTCAAATGCTGGTCACCACCAACGCCGTCCCGAGCTACACCTTTCATCAGATCACCCCCAACCCGCTCGAAGCGATCACATGGGAATGGCAAGTGCCGTTGCGGCCCGAAGTCGCGGCTCAGCCGAAGACGGTCGTTGATCTGCTGGGACCAATTGGGTTCACGGTCACCGGCCTGCCGATCTACGGACCAACCGAAGGGCCAATGCCCGCCGACGAGGCCTACGGCGATCCGGTGTACAACGGAATCCTCGACACATGTGGCGGGCACACCGGGTTCATCTCTGAGTACCACTACCACGCGCTGCTTGACTCGGTCGCCGCATGCAACCTCAATACGTCGTACATCCTCGGGTATGCGCTCGATGGGTTCCCTATCTACAACTCTGTCGGGTGTATCGACATCGATTGCACGACGACCGCCGTGTTCACCTCTGGTTACGACATGACCGGTAACCCCCATTCGCATTCGTGGCTGGCTTACAGTTACCACGCCGCTGGAAAGACAAACGTGCTCGACGAATGCAACGGCCGCATCGGAGCCGACGGCACCTACCGTTACCACGCCACCTCAGGATTTCCCTACACCTTTGGGTGTCTCAAGGGACTGCCGTCGGAGCAATCCGGCAACGCCGCAGCGCCAATGCCGCCGATGACCAACCCATAGCCAGACGAACAAGATGCGCCCAACGACTCCACAGCCTACGAAAGGGCTCTGACGATGAATCGACCAACCACTGTCGGCACGGTCGCAATGGTGATGTTGCTCATCGGATGCGGCGGATCGTCGTCGTCCGACTCAACCTCAACGGCCGCTGCGGCGACTTCGTCGTTCAGTGCACCAGTTGTATCCACCGCCGACACCTCCTCAATTGCTGAGTCGGTCACGTTCACGGCACAGGTGTGGGCCGATAACTGGTTCTCGCTGACCGTGAATGGCGTGAAGGTGGGCGAGGACAGCGTGCCGATCACCACCGAGCGTTCGTTTAACGCTGAGACCTTCACGTTTACCGCCACCTACCCGCTCACCATTGCGATGGTGGCGAAGGACTATGTCGAGGATGAGAGCGGGCTTGAGTACATCGGCACCGATCGCCAACAGATGGGCGACGGCGGGCTCATCGCCGAGTTCACCGATATGAGCACCGGCAAGGTCATTGCGGTCACGAATACGACGTGGAAGAGCCTGGTGATTTTCCGTGCGCCGTTGAATGTCGACTGTGTGAGCTCTGCCGATCCGGCCACGGCGTGCGAGCACGAGACACTTGCGGAGCCCGAGAGCTGGACATCGCCCACGTTCGACGACAGTGCTTGGGCCGCGGCTGCGGAGTTCACAGCGGCCGAGGTTCGTCCGCAGGGCGATTACACCACGCTCACGTGGTCGCCGGACGCACAGCTCATCTGGTCTGGCGATCTCAAGGTGGACAACACCATCCTCTACCGCGTGACCGTCACGGACGAATGACGAGCCCTACCGGTTGAGCAGGCACACGACGTAGACCCAGACGATCTAGGCGGGGCCCTCGCCGATGAGCCCGGCGGCGCGCAGTGCTTCGGCCAAGGTAGACACCCTGGTGATGCGCATGTTCGAGGCTGAGTCGGGGGCATTGGCCGGCACGATGGCCTTGGCAAAGCCGAGTCGTGAGGCTTCGTTGAGACGCCGTTGCGTCTGCGAGACCTGACGAATTTCGCCCGCCAGACCTACCTCGCCACACGCAACGAGATCGCTGGCTAATGGTCGGTTCATCATTGCCGAAGCCACTGCGAGACACAGGCTGAGATCGACCCCTGGCTCGGTGAGTTTCACGCCGCCAACAACCGACGCGTAGACCTCGTGTGCACTCACCGAGAGGCGTGCCCGACGCTCGAGCACGGCGAGCAGCATGGCGAGCCGACCGGGGTCGACACCTTGTGCCGAACGCCGCGGTGGTGCGCCGCCACTGACCGGATTGGTGAGCGCCTGCACCTCGACCAGCAACGGGCGCTGACCTTCGATTGTCGGCACCACGGCCGAGCCGGGCACGCCGGTGCGGCGGTCGGCAAGGAACAGTTGGCTGGGGTCGGGAACGGGGATGAGCCCGGCATCGGCCATCTCGAACAGACCCAACTCGCTGGTGGGGCCGAAGCGGTGTTTCGATGCGCGAAGCAAGCGCAGCGCATGGTGCCGCTCGCCTTCGAATGAGAGCACCGTGTCGACGACGTGTTCGAGCACGCGTGGCCCAGCGAGGCCGCCTTCTTTGGTGACGTGACCCACCAACACCATGGTGACCCCGCGATGTTTTGCTTCTTGCACCAACCGGTGGGCGCACCCACGAACCTGCACCACGGACCCAGGTGCCGATGACAGATCGGGGTCGGCCACGGTCTGGATGCTGTCGATGATGACGAGCTCGGGCTTGAGTTCATCGATGGCGGCCACAATGTTGGGCAGCGAGGTCTCGGGCAACAGCCACAGGTTGGGCCGCACAGCATCGAGGCGGCCAGCGCGCAAGCGAACTTGCTGGGCGCTTTCTTCGGCAGACACATACAGCGTGCGACCGGGCCAGCCGGCTAACAGCTGCAGCAGTAACGTGCTCTTTCCGATGCCGGGCTCGCCGCCGAGCAAGGTGACAGAACCCGGGACGAAACCGCCGCCGAGCACGCGGTCGAGTTCGCTGATACCGCTGGGCCGCGGGCCCGAGAGGTCGGTGCTGATTTCGCCAATAGGTCGGGCAACGCCCGCCGGAAACAACGACATGCCTGCGGCCAAGGTGCTGATGTCGTCGGGCGCCTCGATCTCTTCGACCAAGCTGTTCCATGCAGAACACGCTGGACAGCGACCGGCCCATTTGGGATGACTGGCACCGCACTCGGTGCAACGATGAACGAGCCTTAGTTTGGCCATGTGGTCACCCTACGCGAGGGGTCGTACAAGGTTCTTGTGGTGATCAACGAGGGCCGCGACGAGCCGCTCTGCGCCAGTTGACGACAAGCACGTAGCCAATGAACGACACCGAGATGGCGAGCCATACGAGCAACAGGATCATCGCGCCGGTGGCGACCGGTCCGGCCCAGCGATTAGTCGGCGCGCGCACCTCGGTCACCGTGCCCAAGTTGATCGCTGTTCCATCGTTGGGCACAGTCCAAGACAGCACCCCGGTTTCGTCGGTACCGGTTGTGTTGCGCACCGAACCCGGCAGCGTCGCGGTGAAGTTGATGCCAACCGCGTCGGCTGGGTTGACCTGAGCGTTGGCGAGGTCGGTGGCATACGGCGTGGCGCCAACCGCGGCGAGCAACGCTTCGTCGGTGTAGGCGGCGATGCCCCCACTGATTTGCAATCGTCCATCGAGATGAAAGGTGGTCACTGCGCCAGCATGTTGGCGAACCAGCGTGATGCCCGACAACGGTCCGCCTGGCCCGTTGATACCAGCGAGGATCTGCGTGGCTTGAGCGGGAGTGCTGAATGCCTGAGTGAGCACCACTCGAAGCCCACCGCTTGGTTCAGACGTTGGTCCGGTGACGGTCCAGCCAGCGGCGCGAAGATCGTCGAATCGCAGGTCGGTGGCGAGGTCGGGCGCCTCTTTCACCACTGCAGCGTCGGCCACTGCGGTGATCGTGACGACACCGGATCCGTTGGGCTGCACAGCGACGTTTACGTTGACGTCAACGCGACACGCAGCGCACATCAGCGTGAGCGCAATCAGACTGATGATTCGTCGAGTCGTGTGCGCCATTGACGCAAGTCTGGCATCTGCGCGCAGCGAAGCCGCGGTGCGAAGTGCGTAGCCCAGTTGCTGGAGGCTTACTCGCGCTCCATTGAGACAGCCATGCCGGGCAGGCTCACCCACGGCTGACGGTCGACGCACCAGACCTCGACGGTGGGGTTCACGCCTGACCTGTCGTCGAGCGCGCCGGCCTTTATGGCGATGATTCCGGGCGAGAGGGCGAGCTCGGACACAATCGGCGAACCACACGACGGGCAAAAGCGACGACGCACATAGACGTTGTCGTTGTTCTCGCCGGTCTCCTCGTAGGTCTTCAGTTCGCCCGTGATGGCGAGCTGCGACTCGTGCGCAAGGAGGTTCACCGAGAAGGCGCCACCACTTTGTCGCTGGCAGTGATCGCAATGGCACACCGCCGTGGCGATGAGATCACCGCTGAGTTCGAAGGTCACTTCACCGCACAGACAACGTCCTGTTTGCATGCGCACAACGTACCCGTGCGTCAGTCGTCTTTGTCGGCGCGCTTGCGGTAGATCACTCCACCGGCGACGACCAAAGCAACTCCGAGCGCCGCGATGAGCACGATGAGAACGGTCTCCGATGTTTCGTCGTTATCGTCGTCCTTCCCGACCGCAACATTGTCGGATAGTTCGATTTCGTTACTGCTTTCGGTTTCCTCGCCAACCACGAGATCGGCCGAGGTGGGTGGGCCAGCCGTGACGTTGACCAGCGGTGCTGCGAACTCAGCCTCGGTGCCATCAGGGTTCGGCATGTCGATCCAATTGTTTTCGCCCTTCACGCATTTCTGCACCACAGGGAAGAAGATCGGTCCGGCAGCGGCAGGGGCCGTGAAGGTGATGTCGAAGTTTTCGACCGTGGTGGCTTCGAGCGAGCCGCCCGAGAAGGTGATCACGCCGTCAGCGGTTGACGTTTCCCAACCGGTCTTCGCGACTGCCGCCGCGTTGCGCACGCTTCCGGGCATCTTGAACGCGAGGCTGATGGTTGGCGACCCATCGCATCCGTGGCTGGGAGAGAACGAGACGGTTGCGCTCTTGCCGGCTTCAACGGCTGCTGGCTCTGTTTCGACATGGGCGTACGACACACCGGCGAACAAAAAGCTGGCCGCGACGCAGGATGCGGCAACTGCAGACATACGAATGGCAAGACGATTGTTGTTCATATGTACAAAGTCGACCGGATGAACGGAAAAGTTCCACCGCTGAGAGATAACTTTCGCCGGATGAAGCGATCATTTGTTGGCGCACTCTTGATTGCGTTCGTTCTCCTTTCCCCAGCAAGCCCGGCCTTGGCTCATGGCGGCGACGGCGGTGCGAGCAGCGACTACGAGGTTGTCGTCACTGGTTACAGCGGCGATGCCACTGGCGTCGTGGTTCGTTCGGTCGACCTCGGTAGCCGTATCGAGCTGGTGCGCACCACCGCCAAAGAAGTCATCGTCACCGGATATTCGGCCGAGCCCTATCTTCGCCTCGACAGCAAAGGCGTCTGGGAAAACTTCAACTCGCCAGCGCACTACCTCAACCTCGATCGGTTTGCTTCGAAGACGCCGCCCGAGTCAGCGAGCGCCGATGCAACTCCTGATTGGCATCTGATGAGCAGCGGATCGTCGGTGCGTTGGCACGACCATCGCACGCACTGGATGAGCTCGACTCCACGTGAAGACGTGGTCGCGCAGCCCGATGTTGAGCGTGTGATTTTTCCTGCGAACAAGGTCGATCTCTCGATCGATGGTCGTGTGGCCAGCGCAATCGTGAAGGTCACGTGGCTCCCCCCGCCCAACAAGACCGGGTGGCTGATGGCCATTTCAGCGTTGGCGGCGTTGCTCATCGTGGGCCTTGTGCTCAGTGAGCGTTTGCGGCGCCTGGTGCCGGTGCTCGCAGCGCTCGGCGCCCTGGCAGGTCTTGCGGGACAAGGCTCGAGCTCTACTCGGCTGCTCATGGCCACGGCTGCTGTGCTGCTTGCTGCCGCAGCCTTGAGGTCTGCTCGGCCGCAGCTATCGCTGATTTCTTCTGTTGTCGTGGCTGCGCTCTCGGTCACGCGCCTCGAAGTCTTTGAGCACGAATTGATGCAGGGTGCACTCGCAGGCACCGGGCAACGAATTGCAATCTCTGTGGCCTTGATCATTTCGGCCAGCATCGTGTTCGCCCAGATCGTTGCCTGGCTCAGTCCCAAGCCAACACCCGTTGCGCGGCCTGCCGAATGACAGCGGCCCGTTCAGCCATGCTGAGCCGCAGGTCGTGGCGACGGTTGCCCGCAGTGGTGCTGTTGATGTCGTTCGCCGGACTGTTGTTCGCCGCGTCCCCGGCGCTGGCTCACGCTCAGTTGCTATCGAGCGACCCGGCACCGGGCGCTGTTCTTGACGCCGCGCCAACCAGCATCACGCTGGTGTTCACCGAACCCATCGAGATCAGCCTCGGAGCCATTCGTCTGTTCGACGGCGCCGGCAACCAGGTCGACATCGGCAAGGCCACCCATCCGGCTGGTCATACCGAGCAGGTTCGTGTTGCGCTTGGGGCACTTGCCGACGGTTCGTATGTTGTTGATTGGCGTGTCGTTTCATCCGACTCGCATCCGGTGCACGCGGCGTACACCTTTCAAGTTGGCGCAGCGTCAACGCTCGCCTCAGGGCTCCTCGATGGCATTCTCAGCCGCAAGACAGCAAGCACGCCCGCCGAGGTGGGATTGGCTATCAGTCGCGTCCTCGTCGCCTTGGCACTCGCCGTGGTGTTCGGAGTATTGGCCGCGGTGATGCTTGGCGTGGTCTCGCTGAGCTCACGACTACGCCTCGTCACACTCACAGCGTCGGTGGTCGGTGCCATCGCAGGGGCAATCGCGTTGCCGCTTGAGGTGGCCTACGCAACCGGCCAGTCGCTGGGTGTGATTACCGATTCGTCGGCATGGAGCTCAATGCTCGATTCGCGAGTTGGCGTTGCATGGGCCGTGCGTGCCGCAGTGATTTTGGTGTGCGGTGTCGCGCTCACGCTCACGGTTTCGCGACGCGCCAGTGTTTGGTGGCGTCTGCTGTTTGGTGCTGGGCTGCTTGCCATTGGAGTCGCTGCGTCGTTTGGCGGACACGGAGCCACCGGTCGTTGGCAGATCATCGGAATTGTTGCCACGGTCGCGCATCTCGGCGGCATGGCCGTGTGGCTCGGCGGATTGGTTGCAGTGCTGGTGAGCTTTGCCGACATCGATGACTCTGCGGTCTTTCGGTTCTCAAAGGTGGCGTTCGTATCGGTCGTTGTTGTGGCTCTCAGCGGAGTCGTGCAGGCACTGCGCCAACTCGGCTCGTTCAACGCGCTCACCAACACCAGTTACGGAACATTGTTGATCTGGAAGATCATTGCGGTGGCGGCCCTCGTGGCGATTGCTGCCGTGAGCCGGCAGGCAACTCACGGCAAGGCGTTCGGTCGCACCGGTGCCGATTCGGTACCTATCGACCGGCCGCGTTTGTTGCGTGCTGTCATCATCGAAGTAGTCGTAGCTGTTGTCATCTTGGGCGTCACGTCGTTGCTCATGGCTGCGAACCCAACGGTGGCAAACGGCCCAACCACGTTCTCGCAATCGTTGGTGAGCAACGACTACATCGTGTCGGTTGTGGTGTCGCCAGGCGGGGTCGGCTCAAACGATCTGCACCTCTACATCACGAGTCCCACCAGCAGTACTGCCGAGCCCGACTCGGTGACTGTTGAGATCAGTGATCCCAGTCGCTCGATCGACCCAATCGCGATCGAGGTCTCCAAGGCCGGGCTGGGCCACTACACCACCGCCGCTGCGGTGTTTCCTTATCCAGCGTCGTGGACATTGCACATCAGTGCGATCTACAACTCGTTCGACAAGGTGCAATGGACCACGGCCGTTCCGATTCGCTAGCTCGGTAGTCCTCACGGAGCCGGACCTCGGCGACTCGTTGACCGTCACGAATTTCGCAAATTCCGCAGGTACCGGGAACTCATTGGCCCCCAAGTGGCACTATGTGTTCATGCAGTGTGGCCTGTGGGAAGAAGCGATCTCGGCTCGTGCCGACGGCGAGCCCGACACCATCGACGCGCGCTTGCTCGAAGCGCACCTGTCCGGCTGCGTCTCGTGCCGCACATTTGCCGAAAACATTCACGTGCTGCGGCGCGCAGCGTCGGTCGACCTTGCCGCCTCGATGCCTGACCTATCGGCCCACGTGGTCAAGACGGCGCGGGCCAACGATCGTGGATCGGTGTGGTGGGTGCTACGCCTCGGTCTTGCCGTCGTGTCGGCGCAGATTCTGGTGTTCTCGGTGCCGGCGCTGTTGTTCGGTCATTCGCAGGGCAGTAACGAACACGCAGCGCGCCACTTAGGTTCGTTTGCGGTCGCATACGCAATCGGCCTGATGGTCGTTGCACTGCGACCCGCCAAGGCCCGCGGCATGCTGCCGTTGACTGCATCGTTGGCTGGGTGTCTCGCCGTTACGGCCGTCATCGACATCGCGCAGGGTCGTGTGCCCGCACTCACCGAATTCCGGCACATCCCCGAAGTGGTTGGCTTGGTGCTGGTGTGGGTATTGGCCACGCCAAAGCGGTTCGCGAGGGTGCCGAAGACTGGCTCACAGCGGTTGCATGTGCTGGCGCAGCCCGAAAGCCACGCTCAACAAACGTCGTGATGATGGGGTGGGCGCTCGCCCAGCCGTGTAGCCCGCTGGGCTTGGCTATTCAGTGCCGCCGGCTGGAGGCCCACCATCGCCAGCGCCCGCCAACTCAATGGCAGGTGGCGGCAAGAAGCCCTCGACCGAACTGAACGCGATGCGTTGTTCGCCGGGACGATCGGGATCGTCTTCGGTGTCGACCACGATGATCTCGCCAGCACGGAAATCCTTGTTGAGGATCTTCTCCGAGAGCGGATCCTCGACCATGCGCTGAATGGCACGACGCAATGGACGTGCACCCAACTGCGGGTCGTAGCCTTTGCGGGACAGCAACTCTTTGGCGCTCTCGGTGAGCTCGATGCCGAGGCCGCGAGTTTCGAGTTGGCCGATGAGGCGCTTGGTCATCAAGTCGACCATCTGCACCACTTCGCTCTGGGCGAGTTCGTGGAAGACCACGACGTCGTCGATGCGGTTGAGGAACTCGGGACGGAAGTGCGTCTTGAGCGCATCCATGACCTTGTCCTTCATGCGCTCGTAGCTCACAGCTTCGTCGTTGCGGGTGAAGCCAACGTTGGCCTTACGCAGATCTTGGGTGCCGAGGTTGCTCGTCATGATCAACACGGTGTTGCGGAAGTCGACCGCACGGCCCTGGCTGTCGGTGAGACGGCCTTCTTCGAGAATCTGCAACAAGATGTTGAAGACATCGGGGTGAGCCTTTTCGATTTCGTCGAACAACACCACGCTGAATGGCTTGCGTCGAACGGCTTCGGTGAGTTGGCCGCCCTCTTCGTATCCGACGTATCCGGGGGGCGCACCGACGAGGCGGCTCACGGTGTGCTTCTCCATGTACTCGCTCATGTCGAGAGAGATCAATGCAGTGTCATCGCCGAACAAGAACTCGGTGAGGGTCTTGGCGAGCTCGGTCTTACCCACGCCCGTGGGGCCCAAGAAGATGAACGAGCCGCTCGGGCGCTTGGGGTCTTTGAGACCTGCACGCGTACGACGAATGCTCTGGCTGACCGCCTTGATGGCGTTCTCTTGGCCGATGATGCGCTTATGCAGCTCGGCTTCCATGTTGAGCAGCTTCTGCGTCTCTTCTTCGGTGAGCTTGTACACCGGGATGCCTGTCCACAAGCTGAGCACTTCGGCGACGGCTTCTTCGTCGACTTCGTCGAACAGATCGACGCCGCTGGCCTTCACTTCGGCTTCCTTGGTGGACTTCTCTTCGAGCAGCGTCTTTTCCTGATCGCGAAGGCGTCCGGCTTCTTCGAAGCGCTGCTCTTCAACAGCCTTCTTCTTGCCTTCTTGCACTTCGGAGAGCTTCGACTCGAGCTCTTTCAGATCTGGAGGGGTACCCATGCGCTTGATGCGCAGACGGCTACCCGCTTCGTCGATGAGGTCGATGGCCTTATCGGGCAGGTGACGATCGGCGATGTAGCGGTCGGCGAGGTTTGCCGCAGCAACCAGAGCCTGATCGGTGATGGTGACCCGGTGGTGGGCCTCGTACTTATCGCGGATGCCCTTGAGGATCTCGATCGTGTGAGCAACGGTTGGCTCTTCGACCTTGACCGGCTGGAAGCGGCGCTCAAGCGCTGCATCTTTTTCGAGGTGCTTGCGATATTCGTCGGTGGTGGTTGCGCCAATGGTCTGCAACTCGCCACGAGCCAGCATTGGCTTGAGGATTGAAGCAGCATCGATAGCGCCTTCGGCAGCACCGGCACCAACCAGAGTGTGAATCTCGTCGATGAACAACACGATGTCGCCACGCGTTTTGATCTCTTTGAGAACCTTCTTCAAACGCTCTTCGAAATCGCCGCGGTAACGGCTACCGGCAACCAATGCGCCAAGGTCGAGCGTGTAGAGCTGCTTGTTGCGCAAGGTGTCGGGGATGTCGTTCGACACGATCTTCTGAGCGAGGCCTTCGACGATGGCAGTTTTGCCGACGCCGGGCTCACCGATGAGAACAGGGTTGTTCTTGGTGCGGCGGCTGAGGATCTGCATCACTCGCTCGAGTTCACGCGAGCGACCGATGACAGGATCGAGCTTCTTCTCGCGAGCGAGTTGGGTGAGGTTGCGCCCAAACTGATCGAGGATCTGACTGTTGCCCTTGTCGCCAGCTTCTTCTTTACCGGCAGCGCCGGCTCCGGGAGCTGCGCCGGCGGGTTCGCCTGGCTTGCCTTGGCCGCCCTGGTAACCCGAGAGCAGTTGGATCACCTGTTGGCGAACACGGCTGAGATCGGCGCCGAGCTTGACGAGCACTTGTGCGGCAACGCCTTCGCCCTCGCGGATAAGGCCGAGCAGGATGTGCTCTGTGCCGATGTAGTTATGGCCGAGCTGCAGCGCTTCACGCAGCGAGAGTTCGAGAACCTTTTTGGCGCGAGGGGTGAAGGGAATGTGTCCCGACGGCGATGAGCCACCCTGGCCAATGATTTCCTCGACCTGGCTGCGAACGGCCTCAAGCGAGATGCCGAGGGACTCCATGGCCTTGGCCGCGACACCTTCGCCCTCGTGAATGAGGCCGAGCAGAATGTGCTCAGTGCCGATGTAGCTGTGGTTGAGCAGCCGCGCTTCTTCTTGCGCTAGCACGACAACTCGACGAGCCCTATCTGTAAAGCGTTCGAACATGCCCGGCCTTTTCAGAGACGGTGGATACTTGTTGGGGAGTGTATACGTGGGCTGGCGCAGTGTGGCGCTGGGAAACCGTATCTCTGTCACACCAGGGTCCAATGACGTTGCTGTGCACACTAATCGTCAGTTTTCGTTGCGGTGGCCTAGCCTTGCGGTGTGGCAAACACGCCTTTGTTTTCGCTGCCGGGCATGACCGGAGACCGAGTGCGGATCGAGGACGCACTTCTTGCGTCGGTCCACACCAAAGACGCATATCTCAACGAGTTGGCGCGTCATCTCATCGTGGCGGGCGGCAAGCGTGTTCGGCCGGTGCTCACCGCAGTGGCATGTCAGGTGGCCAATGGCCCGTGCCTCGACGAAGCCATTCAGGGCGGCATTGCGTGCGAGCTTGTGCAGACCGGGTCGTTGTATCACGACGATGTCATCGACGAGTCAGCGACCCGCCGTGGAGTCGAGACGGTCAATGCCAAGTGGGGCAATCTGCAAGCGATCCTCGCTGGCGACTTCTTGCTGGCACGGGCATCCGAGATCGCCGCATCGCTTGGTGCCGAAGTTGCGGGGCTGTTGGGTAACACCATCGCTCGGTTGTGTGAAGGCGAAATCGAACAACTGCGTCACACCTACGACGTCAGCCGTCCCGAGTCGTCGTACCTGTCGTCCATCGAGGGCAAGAGCGCCTCATTGTTCAGCACGGCTACACGTATCGGCGGCATTGTGGCTCAGCTCGATCGCCCGGTCATCGACGCACTCACTGATTACGGCTTGGCCTACGGAATGGTCTTTCAGATTGTCGACGACGTGCTCGACATTGTGGCCACCGACGAGCAATTGGGTAAGCCAGCGGGTCACGACATGGTCGAAGGCGTCTACACGCTGCCAGTGCTGCGAACCCTCGCCCAGAAGTCGCCGGCGAGCGACGAGTTGCGCGACATGCTCGGCCATCCGCTCGACGCAGTGATGTGCGACAAGGCGCTCTCCATTGTGCGCTCGGGCACGGGTATTGCCGAGGCGATTGAGGTTGCCGCGGCGTACGTGGCCGCTGCCGCCAAGGCGTGCGATGCAATGCCGCCAAGCGCCGCAACTGAGGCACTTCGCGCAGCCCCGCAGGCGCT
>JBAXER010000060.1:0-17362 GCA_037140375.1 Actinomycetota bacterium | reverse complement strand
TGCACCGCAGTGGCCGCACGGCTCGCGCTGGCAAAGATGGCTGGGCGGTCACCCTGGCCGAATACAACCAACACGTGCAGTGCACCGTGTTGCAGCGTGCGTTACGTCTGCCGTTCACGAAGCCGGTCGAGGTTTTCTCGAACAATCCGAAGCTTCGCGATCTGCATCAGTTCGACGCCCTCGTCTAGATCACCTGCACGACTCCGCCCCGCAGCCTCGCGCGCCCACGCCCCCGTCCGCACTCTCGCCCGCACTCGCGCCCGCACTCCACGGTTTGTTGAAGACAATTGGTCGACCCTCGACCAATTGTCTTCAACAAACGCTTTGGTGGAGCGGAATGTGGCCGCTGAGTGAGGCCGCCGCTGAGTGGCGTGAGTGGTGTGACGGTTAGTGCAACCAGGCAGGACGCTTCGACTCGTACGAATCGATGTCGGCGATGTGTGTCATCGTGATGCCCACGTCGTCGAGTCCGTTGAGGAACCGGTACTGGTTCTGCGCTTCCATCTCGAAGCTCTCGACGAATCCGATTGAAGGAATCTCGACAAGCAGGCGCTCCATGTCGACGGTGATCTCAACGGTGTGATCGGCCTCGATGGCATCCCAAATGCGGGTGACGGCATCGGCCGAGAGCACCACGGGAGCAAGACCGTTCTTGGTGCAGTTGTTGCGGAAGATGTCGCTGAAGCTTGGTGCGATCACGGCGTCGAACCCGTATTGCTGGATGGCCCACACAGCGTGCTCGCGTGACGAGCCAACGCCGAAGCTGGGGCCTGCCACCAAGATCGAGGCGTTTGCGTACTTCTCGTCGTTGAGCACGAAGTTGCGATCGTCGCGCCACGTGCTGAAGAGTCCCTTTTCGAAGCCAGTGCGCTCGACGCGCTTGAGCCAATCGGCGGGGATGATCTGGTCGGTGTCTACGTCGCTGCGCTTGAGGGGCACACCTGTGCCGGTGATGACGCGTACTGCTTTCATGACTGTGCTGCCTTCTCGAGATCGGCGGGTGTGGCGAAGTGGCCAAGGATTGCAGTGGCCGCTGCGATTTCGGGCGACACGAGATGGGTGCGTCCGCCGCGGCCTTGACGGCCTTCGAAGTTGCGGTTGCTGGTGCTCGCTGAGCGCTCACCGACCGCAAGCTTGTCGGGGTTCATGGCTAGGCACATGCTGCAACCGGGCTCACGCCAATCGGCGCCAGCAGCGGTGAAGATTGCGGGCAAGCCCTCGGCTTCGGCCTGTGCCTTGACGGCATGGCTACCCGGCACGACCATCACTCGCTTGACGGTCACGGTGTGGCCGCGCATGACGGCGGCCGCCGCCCGAAGGTCTTCGATGCGGCTGTTGGTGCAGCTGCCGATGAACACCGTGTCGACGGTGACATCGCGAATTGGGGTGCCAGCGGTGAGGCCCATGTATTGCAACGCTCGCTCGATGGTCTCGCGGGCGGTGGGGTCTTCGCAGTCTTCGGGTGACGGCACGACATCGTCGATGGAGATGACCTGAGCGGGGTTGGTTCCCCACGACACTTGCGGCTTCAGGGTCGAGGCGTCGATGAATACTTCTTTGTCCCACACAGCGCCATCGTCGGTGACCAGTGTGCGCCAGTCGGCGACAGCGGCGTCCCAATCGGCGCCCTTTGGTGCGTTGGCGCGGCCGTTGAGGTACTCGAAGGTTGTGTCGTCGGGAGCGATGAGCCCGGCCTTTGCGCCAGCCTCAATGCTCATGTTGCACACGGTCATGCGACCTTCCATGCTCAGCGCACGAATGGCCGAACCGCGGTACTCGATGACATGGCCGATGCCGCCACCGGTGCCGATTTCGCCGATGATCGCGAGGATGATGTCCTTGGCCGTAACGCCTGGGGCCAACTCGCCATCGACCGTGACGGCCATCCACTTGGGTCGGGTTTGCGGCAGGGTCTGCGTGGCGAGCACATGCTCGACCTCGCTGGTGCCGATGCCGAATGCCAAGGCTCCGAAGGCGCCATGCGTTGCCGTGTGGCTATCGCCGCACACCACGGTCATGCCCGGCAAGGTGCGACCCTGCTCGGGAGCGATCACGTGCACGATGCCCTGCAATGGGTGGCCCATGGGGAAGTTGGTGATGCCGAATTCGGCAGTGTTCTCGCGCAGCACATCTACCTGGCGGGCAGAGATTGGGTCTTCGATTGGCTGATCAATGTTCGCCGTTGGCACGTTGTGGTCTTCGGTGGCGATGGTGAGGTCGGGTCGGCGGATCTTGCGGCCGCTCAGACGCAGGCCGTCGAATGCCTGCGGGCTGGTGACCTCGTGAACGAGGTGGAGGTCGATGTAGAGCAGGTCGGGTTCGCTGGCTGCGCTGTAGACCACATGGCGGTCCCAGACCTTTTGGGGCAGTGTCGATTTCATTGCGTCTGTCTCACTTTCTGAGATAGCATTCTCGTGTGATGG
Organism: Actinomycetota bacterium; assembly: GCA_037140375.1. Taxonomy (GTDB): domain Bacteria; phylum Actinomycetota; class Acidimicrobiia; order Acidimicrobiales; family Ilumatobacteraceae; genus WLMZ01. Next base: position 14,939 of record JBAXER010000060.1, on the reverse strand, counting down.
ACAGCATATCGGGCGTCGGCGTACTCGACAAGGCAATATTGGTGTTGCATTCGTTGCGCGCCCAGGGTCCGTTAGGCCTCGCTGATCTGCAGTCAGCCACTGGGCTGCCGCGTGCCACTGCGCATCGTCTTGCCGTAGCGCTGCAAGAGCACGGTCTCGTGCGCCGCGACGATGCTGGTCGCTTCTGTCTCGGATTTGAACTCATCGCAATGGGACGCGCCGCGGCCGAGGCATTTCCTCTGGGCGAGTTGGCTCGTCCTGCGCTCATCGCGCTTCGCGACGCCACCGCCGAGAGCGTGCAACTGTTTGTGCGCGAGGGTGACGAGCGCCGGTGCGTGGTCTCGATGCAGTCACCTCATGGCTTGCGTTGGATTGTGCCCGAGGGTGCGCGCTTGCCATTGGGGGCGGGTTCGGCTGGTCGCGTTCTGCAAGCTGCAGCACATTCGGCAACGAACAAAGAGGCGTGGATCGAAAGCGTCGAAGAGCGCGAGCCCGGAGTTGCCTCGGTGTCGGCCGCGGTGCACGGCGTTGATGGCGCCGTGCTCGCTGCGGTGAGCATCAGCGGCCCGATCGAACGGCTCACCCGTCAACCCGGCAAGCGGTTTGGCAAAGCAGTGGTCGCGGCCGCCGCTGCCGTGTCGCTCGCCATCGAGCGTTCTCAGCGCGGCGCGGGCCTGTAGCCGAGCACGCTGAGCACGTCGAGCGAGTCGATTCAGATTTCCTGTGAGTCCACTCGTGGGCACTCAGTGCGTGGTGCAAGACACCACTTTGAATATCGCCATGTGGCTTGAGCGACGCCTTGATATGTCGCTTGGATTCCATTTCCCCGCTGCGCGCCTCTACGGAATCGTGCTCAACGATCCGCTTGGATTAGCCGACGACACGGGCCAAGCAGCACGCACGAGTTTTATCGACGAGTCCGACGATGTGTACGAACTGATGGCCGGTTCGGCGGGTGTGATCGCCAGATCGTTCGATGCGGCCGCAATAGTGACCGCAGGTTGGGCGGCACCAATGGCAGACGATGGTTCGATGGCTCAGCGAGCCAGCCGCCACCCGTTACGTCGACGTGTGCGAGCCGTTGCCGTAGTCAGCGACGATGGTGTTGCCAGCTTGATCCGCTTTGAGGACGACCCTGATGAGCTCATCGCCCAGACCACCGCGGGCAGCGGCTTGATGGTCGACGCGCTCGAGGCAATGTGGTTCGGCACTGCTGCGTTGTGGGTAGACCCGTATGAAACCTTGCTGCGTACAAGCGACGAGTTCGCTTCGACGCGAAGCTGCCGTCGCCGGCGCTGAGCAAGAGTTACTTGGTGAACCCAACCAGGTCGACCACGAGCACGAGGTCGGTGACGGCGGGCAGCGAGTTCGCGGTGTTGCCATCGGTGCCGAAACCCTGCTCTGACGGCACGATGAGCAGGCGGCGTCCGCCCACCTTCATACCGCTGACGCCATCGACCAGACCCTTGATGGTGCCGCTGTTGAGCACGATCTTGATTGCCTTGCCGGTCTTCCATGTGCTCTCGAGCACGGCGCCGGTGTCGCCACGGTAGGCATTGAGCTGCAGGTAGGCGGTGCCATCGGCAACCGCTGTCTCGCCGGTACCCGGAATCAGTTCGGTGATGCCAAGTTCGGTGGCTCCGACGCTGGTTGGAATGCTCACAGTGGGAGCGTCGGCAGGGTTCGCATCGGGAACAACCAGCGGGGTGGTCACCGACACAACCTTGACCACGAAGCTCAACGCATCGCCGGCCTTGATGATGTCGCCCTGTGGGCGGTCACCGTAAGCGAGGTCGGCGGGGATGTCGAGCTGGCGCAGGCCGCCAGCCTTGACGCCCACGAGGCCTTGGTCCCACCCTTGAATCACGCCGCCAGCGCCGAGGGTGACAGGGAAGGGCTGACCGTCGAAGTTGCTATCGAACTCGGTGCCGTCGGCCGAACGCACACCCACATAAAAGACGGAGACATCGTCGCCTGCCTTCGCAGCGGGGCCGGTGCCTTCTTCGAGGTCGGTGATAACGAGCTTGGTTGGCAGTGTGGCAGGGATCTTCACCTTGGGCTTGGTGGTTGGGCCCGCTGTGGAGGAGCCCACTGTTGACGAATCTGTCTTCACCGAGTCGGTGGAGCTGGTGGCGCTCTTCGAACTGCCGCATCCGACAAGGACGACAAGGCTGGTGAGACAAGCAACGGTGATGGTGAGCTGGCGACGCATTTCGCCGACGCTATCTGGCTTTGTACTCGCTTGGGTATGCACCACGCTGCTGCAGCCACTCGTCTTCGGCGAGTCCCATCGGGGTTGAGCCCTTCGCGTTCATCGTGGGCCACAGCTCTTCAGACATTCGCCGGTAGTTACCGGTGGCTCTGAGCTCACCGAGAATCGCGTACAGCCCAAGGTTGATCCGCTGAATAAACACAAACGTTTTGGGCACCGTGGCGTATTGCGAGATCGGGCTGGTGCGGTCGAACGTGTGGCGCACAATGGTCGAGCTGTAGTCGGGCGTCCAAGTCATGATGCGGTCTTCGCTCACGGGTTGATAAAAGTGCGAAAAGTATTCGCCGGCGGCCTCGGTAGTCACTGGCGCGTTGGGCGCCAACATGCCGGCGTCTTCGATGATGCGACGGAACTTGTCGTTGTCGTGTTCAACGGCTGCGGCGTGAACCATCGACTCGAACATCTGCATCTCGGCGTCGGTGAAGTGCTTCACGAGTCCGAAGTCCAAGAACGTAACTCGCCCGTTGCCATGGAATAAGTAGTTGCCCGGATGCGGATCGCCGTTGAACGCCTTGAAGCGGTAGAGGCTTCGAAAGACGAACCGGAAAATGCATTCGGCGGCGAGATCGCGTTCGCTCTGATCCCAGGTGAGCAACTCTTGCCATGTTGAGCCGATGACGAGTTCGGTGGTGAGAATTCGTTTCGAGCAGAGATGGTCGATCACCGCGGGCACGTGAATGTAGGGATGGTCTTTGTAGTACGCGTAGAAGGCGCGTTGATTGCGCGCCTCGAGCTCGTAGTCGAGTTCTTCGCTGAGACGTTCCTTGATTTCGGCCACCATTTCGGTGGGGTCGAGGCCGCCAAAGCTCTGCTTCAGAATCGCGCCGAGCAACTCGGTGTTACGAAGATCGGAAGCAATAGCTGTATCGACGCCCGGGTATTGCACCTTCACGGCCACGGCGCGCTCGAGGCCCGTTGCGGGGTCGATGATGATGGCCTTGTGTACCTGACCAATGGATGCTGCTGCGATCGGCTCGGGATCGAACTCGACGAACAGTGCCGAGATTGGCGCACCAAGCTCGCGCTCGATTGCTTGTATCGCAAGCTCGGCGCTCATCGGCGGGGCGTTCGATTGCAGTTGAGACAACGCTGCACGAAGTGGTTCGGGAAGGCCCTCGTCGAGGTAGCTGGCCATTTGGCCGAGCTTCATCAGCGCGCCCTTCATTTGCCCGAGTCGATCGGCAATCTGGTCGGCAGTCTTGAGTTCGCGCTCGCGGTCGAGTTCGATGCGGCGCTCAGTGCTGGCAAAGATTTTGCGCGCCGAGGTGGTGGCATAGGTAGCGCCCACCTGCACGCCGAGCCTGGCGAGCTGGCTGTTGCGGGCGGCGCGTCCGTGACGCGTGATTGGATGCCCAGATGTGGCGCCGCGGCGAAGTCGCGAGAGCACCGCTGCAATGCTGAGGCCGGCGATGGTGAACCCAGCCGCGGCCGAAACGAGGTGTCGTCGGCGAAGCCGACCGAAGGTACTCAAGAAAGCACGCCGGCGCGATCGCAAACTGAGTGCACCGCGCGGATGAGGGTGGGCACGAAACGGTCGGCGTTGGCGATACACGCGTCGTGATCGCCGTCGACCCTGAATGCTTCGGCACCCGTAATCGATTCGAAGAGCCGCACCTGACGACGCACTGGCACGACGCGATCGCGCATGGTGATGAGCACCGAAGCCGGTACGTCGACATCTTTGAGCCACGGGCGTGACGAGAAGTTGCCGATGGCTCGACCTGCCTCGAGCACCATGCGCCATTCGTGGCGTGACGCTTGTTCGACTGCCCACGGTTCCCACTCGTCGGCTTTGCGCTGCAAGTAAACCTGCTCGGTGAGCCACTGCCGTGCCTGCGATGGGGCGAGACGAGACAACGCCGCGAGCCCCGACAGTCCAGCGAAGGAAAGCTTCTCTTCGCGGCTTGAAACAAACGAGCCAGCGGTGGCGCACAACACGAGGCCAAGGACCCGCTCGCGGTGCTGCTTCCAGATCAGCTGAGCAATGGGCCCGCCCATGCTGTAGCCCACGGGAATGAACCGTTCGATACCGAGCGTGTCGGCGAGCGCCGCAGCATCGTCGGCGCAGTCGCTGAGTCGGAACATCTTGCGGCTACGGATGCCGCCACCGTGGCCGCGGTGATCGAGGGCGACGACACGAAAGTGATCGGCCAATGGGTAATAGCTGGTGAACCAGTTGAGGTCTGAGCTCGCCGTCCAGCCATGCAGCAGCATGAGGGTGGGAGCCGTTGGCGTGGGCCCTGGCAGCTCGCGTACAAACGTGGTGCCACGACCAGCAAGTTCGACCTCGCGGCCGGGTGGGAGCTTGGGTTCGCGGACGCCGCCGCCATCACGTAAGGCCATTTAGGCAGGCCCCGCGCTGAGGATCTTGACCTTGAGTTCGCCGTTGGGCGCTGCGTATCCGACCCAGCTGCCGACCGTGGAGCCCAACAGAGCGGAGCCAAGCGGTGAGCCGGGGCTCACGATGTCGAAGCCCTCAAGCTGCTCTTCGACGTGACCAATGATGTAGGTCTCGGCCATGTCGTCGGAGTCGCCTTCGTACACGATGGTGATCTTTTGGCCGACGCGAACTTCGCCCTCGGGCCCGGAGTCGATGACCTCGCCGTTTTCGAGGAGGTATTCGAGCTGGCGAATGCGGCCTTCCATGTGACCCTGTTCGTCTTTGGCGGCGTGGTAGTCGCCATTTTCTTTGAGGTCGCCCATCTCGCGGGCACGCTCGATCTTCTCGGCAACGGCGAAACGACCGCGGGTGCTGAGATCGTCGAACTCGGCTTGCATGCGGTCGTACGCAGTGCGGGAGAATTGGTGCTTGGCCATCTCGGCAAGGTTATCTGTACGGGCCAAGGTGCGTGTGTGGCATTTGGTCTCCTACGATGCTGCCCTTATGACGAATTCGCACAAGAAGCATCGGCTTGCAGTTATTGGTGGAGACGGCATTGGCCCCGAAGTCACCGTTGAGGCGCTCAAGGTCATCCGTGCCGCCGGGGTAGAGCTCGAGACCACCGATTTCGATCTTGGTGGCGCTCGCTACCTGCGCGACGGCGAGGTCTTGTCCGATGCTGTGCTCGAGCAACTGCGTGGCTTCGACGCCATTCTGCTTGGCGCTGTCGGTACGCCCGATGTGCCGCCAGGCCTCATCGAGCGCGGGCTGCTGCTGAAGATGCGATTCGAGCTCGACCTGTATATCAATCAGCGTCCGTTCGTTGGCACGGCCCCGGGCCATACCGAGCCGCACAACTTTGTGGTCATCCGCGAAAACACCGAGGGCCCATACGTGGGCGAGGGTGGCGTACTGCGACGCGGCACGCTGAACGAAGTCGCAACTCAGGGCAGCGTGAACACGCGCATGGGCGTCGAGCGTTGCATTCGCTATGCGTTCGAGCTCGCCGCTGGCCGCGAGCGCAAGCACGTCACCTTGGTGCACAAGACCAACGTGCTCACGTTTGCTGGCGATCTGTGGCAGCGCACGTTCAACATCGTCGCCGCCGAGTTCCCTCAGGTTGGCACTGCGTATAACCATGTCGACGCGGCGTGCATCTACTTCGTGCAAGACCCACATCGTTACGACGTCATCGTTACCGACAACTTGTTCGGAGACATCCTCACCGATCTCGGTGGTGCGGTCAGCGGTGGCATCGGCCTTGCGTCGTCGGCCAACCTCAACCCAGCCCGCACCGGTCCCTCGATGTTCGAGCCCGTGCACGGCTCGGCCCCCGACATTGTGGGCACAGGCAAGGCCAACCCAACAGCCGCAATTTTGAGCGCCGCGTTGATGCTCGATTTCCTTGGCGAAGGCGATGCCGCCGACCGGGTGCGCGCTGCATGTGCCAATCCTGTTAGCGGTAGCACCAGCCAGATCGCCGATGCCATCGCTGCAAAACTCACTGCGTGACCTAGCGTTGCGCATCGCGACGCGTCGCGTGTAGATCTCGATACAGAAAGAGGGGGATCCAAATGCCGATCCAGACCACTCCAAAAATTTGGATGAACGGTGAACTTGTCGACTGGGATAAAGCCCAAGTCCACGTGCTCACCCATACGTTGCACTACGGCACCGGTGTATTCGAAGGTATCCGCGCATACCCCACCGACAATGGCCCCGCAGTGTTTCGTCTCACCGAGCACATCAAGCGCCTGTTCAACAGCGCGCAGATCATGGGTATGGAGATTCCGTACACCGTTGACGAGTTGGTGCAGGCCACCAAGGAAACTGTTGCCAGCACTGGCTTGCCGGGTTGCTACGTGCGTCCGCTTGCGTACTACGGCTATGGCGAGATGGGCCTGAACACCCTTCCGTGCCGCACCGACGTTGCTATTGCTTGCTGGCCATGGGGCGCCTATCTGGGCGACGACGCCGTGAGCAAGGGCGTGCGCATGAAGATCAGCTCATGGACCCGACATGATCACAACACGATGCCGCCGGCTGCCAAGACCGTTGGTAACTACGTGAACTCGTCGCTGGCCAAGGTTGAGGCCCTCAAGGCCGGTTACGACGAAGCCATCATGCTGGCTCCCAATGGCCTCATTGCCGAGTGCACCGGCGAGAACATCTTTGCGGTGCGTAACGACATCATCATCACCCCGCCGTTGTCGGCCGGTGCGCTTGAGGGCATTACCCAGAACAGCGTGATGACCATCGCCCGCGATCAGGGGTACGACGTTCGTGTCGACAACCTTGCCCGCAGCGACCTGTACATCGCCGAAGAAATCTTCGTGTGTGGCACCGCTGCTGAAATCAGCAGCGTGAACTCGGTCGACGACCGTGCCGTTCCATGCCCCGGACCCAAAACCAAGGTCATTGCCGAGATCTACCTCGACGCTGTCAGGGGCAAGGTCGACAAGTACAAGGACTGGTGCGAACTGGCCGTATAACGCGGCGCAACCGGAACTCAGCCGAAAACGGCGACCGCCCTGGGCTGCGCTGCCGACGGTGGGGTCGGCGCGCCACCCAGGGCGGCCTACGTTGGATGATCCACCGCTGATCGACCTTCAGGCGTTAACCTTCGCTCGCTCAACATCTCACCCGTCGGACCAAAATCCGGCGGGTGAGCCGCTTTTCGGGCTCGCCTCCCCAGTCACCCAGGTCAACTCGCTCAAATGTCTTGGGTGTGCGCAGTTGCCTGCGTTCGCCTTCGACGACTCGAGGTTCTCGGCGTTGCCGCCTTGTTCCTGCCAGTCACTTTCGTCCCGGGCATTGCTGTCGGGTGCGTCAGATTCCTTTGGCAGTCGGTGTCTCCACCCACCGCCCGAGTTGTGGTCATCCCCGGTTCGTTGTGCGAACCGGTGTGAAGTCATTGTGGATCACACAAAACTGCAGGTCAAGCGGTATTTTTGAACTCACAGGGTTATCCCCCAACAAAGTGGCTTCTCCCCAGAAGTTTCTTGGTCGTCCACCGCAAGTGCACAGGTTGCACACAGCTGACAGGTTGACTCTTGGCTCGATCACAGGCACAATGACGGCCATGATGTCGCCCACAAACTCCCTCGCCTCCGGCCGCATCATCATTATTCGTTAGCGCACGTCACCGACGACGTGCGCTGCTGAGCCGCCCTTAGGGCGGCTCTTTCATTTCCCGCCTGAAGCCCACCCGGATCGTTTGCCACAACAGCTCGAGGAGCACCGATGAGTACACCAACCGAGAATCTCAACACCGCAGCCAGCGGGGGCGTCGCACGCTCAATTGAGGTGTTCGACACCACCTTGCGCGACGGCTTGCAGGTAGAGGGTGTGTCGGCCACGGTGGAAGACAAGCTGCGTATCGCCGAACAACTCGACTTTTTGGGCGTGCACTACATCGAGGGCGGCTGGCCAGGCGCCAACCCCAAAGACATCGAGTTCTTCGCTCGCGCCGCAACCGAGCTCACCTTGAGCACCAGCACGATGGTGGCGTTTGGTTCTACTCGTCGCCCGGCCGGCAAGGTCGACGACGACGCGACCCTGCGCAACCTCATCGACGCGGGCACATCGGCGGTGTGCATCGTTGCCAAGAGTTGGGACTATCACGTGCTCAACGCGTTGCAGACAACGCTCGAAGAGGGTGCTGCGATGATCTCCGATTCGGTCGAGTTTCTCGTTGGCCACGGACGCCGCGTGCTCGTCGACATGGAGCATTTCTTCGATGGCTACAAGGCCAACCCCGAGTTCGCGTTGCGTGCGCTCGAAGCCGCAGTCATCAAGGGTGCGAGCCATCTCGTGCTGTGCGATACCAACGGCGGCTCGCTGCCGCACGAGGTCGAGGCCATCGTTGGCGCCGTGCATCGTCACGTCGGCAACGACGTGATCATTGGCATCCATTGCCACGACGACACCGGCTGCGCTGTTGCCAACAGCATGGCGGCGGTGCGTGCAGGAGCCCGCCACATCCAGGGCACGCTCAACGGCCTTGGCGAGCGCACCGGCAACTGCAACCTCACCACAGTCATCCCCAACCTGCAGGTGAAGTTGGGCATGCAGTGTCTGCCCGAGGGTCGCCTCGACCGGCTCACCTCGGTGAGCAATCATGTGGCCGAGGTGTTGAACCGTCCGCTCAATCCACAGGCGCCATATGTGGGTTCGTCAGCGTTCGCTCACAAGGCTGGCCTGCACGTGTCGGCAATCGTGCGTGCCAAGGATGCGTACGAGCACATCGATCCCGAACTCGTGGGCAACGGCACCCGCTTTGTGGTCAGCGAGATGGCGGGCCGCGCCACCATCACCGTGAAGGCCGAAGAGCTCGGGCTGAGCTTGGATGGTCCGGCCATCAATCAGGTCATCGACGATCTCAAGCGCCTCGAGCACGAGGGCTATCACTTCGAGGCTGCTGACGCGTCGCTCGAGTTGCTGATGCGCAAGGCCACCGGATGGCAGCAAGATTTCTTCCGGGTCGAGAGTATGCGCGTGATCACCGACGATCTTCCCGGTGCCGATTTCATCACCGAGGCAACCGTCAAGGTGTGGATTGGCGATCAGCGTTTCGTGAACACATGCGAAGGTAACGGACCAGTGAACGCCATCGACATGGCGCTGCGTGCTGCGCTTTCTGCCCGCTATCCAGAGCTCTCCAAGGTGCACCTCACCGACTACAAGGTGCGCATCCTTGATGGGGCAACTGCCACCGGCGCGATCACCCGCGTGCTCATCGATGCAACCAATGGCGATCGTTCGTGGACCACCATCGGCGTCAGCTGCAACATCATCGAAGCCTCGTGGCGCGCCCTCGAAGAGTCGCTGGTCTTTGGGTTGCTGCACTCCGCAGGGTAGAACTAAGGGCCATGGCTGCTCCTAAGTTCGCTCCCGTCCCCGCTGTCGAAACTGTTCGCACCTACGAGTCACCCGACTCTGTTCCTGCGAGCTGGTCGCCAGATCGTCCCGGCGAGATCCAGGGTCGTCAGCCAAGCGGTAGTCAGCTTGGATACCAAGGCCCCGATCAGGGCTATGCACTCACATTGGCCGAGCGTCTTCGCCCCACCTTGCAGGTGCCCGCTGGCGAGTCAGCCAACGATGCCGTGCGCGGCTGCCTCAACATCGCGTTGCGTCGCGCATCGCTCTTCGGTCGGGCGCCAGTGGTGCACGACCTCACTATTGCATTCACGATCTGGGGTTGGCTCGACCCCAAGCCATCAGCAGCGCTCGTCGCTCGCCGGCGCGAACTCTTCGAGGGCGTGTCGCACACCGCCCAGCACTACACCGAGGGCCGTCACATTGCCGACCTCGTCCCCGAGTCAACGCTGCGGCTCACCCCGCAACAAGCGGCTCACTCGTACCCAGACAACTGGCGTCAGCTCACCGGCGCCTGAACCGGAGACTCCCAGTGACTCAATCAATGACCCTCACCGACGAACAGCGCCAACTGCGCGCCGTCGTGCGCCAGTTCGCCAAAGACAAGATCGCCCCGCAGGCGGCCGAGACCGATCGCAACGGCACCTACAACTGGCAGGCCTTTGAAGCCTTGAAGTCGATGGAGCTCACCGGCTTGTCGTATCCGGTTGAATACGGCGGCGCTGGTGCATCGTTGGTCGATCAGGCCATCGTGGCCGAAGAGATCTCAGCGGCGTGCGCAGCCACAAGCCTGATGTTTCTGATCAGCAAGTTGGCGATGTTGCCGGTGCTCAACTTCGGTAGCGAAGAACTGAAGAGCACCTACATTCCGCGCATTTGCAGTGGCGACAGCCAGGCCAGCTACGCACTCAGCGAAGCCGACGCCGGAAGCGACGTGGCCTCGATGACCACTAAGGCCGAAGCCGATGGCGATTCGTGGATTCTGAATGGCTCGAAATGCTGGATCACCAACGCTGGCATCAGCGATCTCTACACGGTGTTTGCGCGCACGTCGCCCGATCGCCACACGGGGCTCACTGCGTTCTTGGTGAAGGCCGAATGGGGTGTCGAGGTCGACAAGCTCGAGCACAAACTTGGCATCAAGGGATCGCCTACCGGAGTCATTCGATTCAACGATGTGCGCGTCCCCGACTCGCATCGCATCGGCGCAGTTGGCCAAGGTTTCGCAGTGGCAATGCACACGCTCGATCGCAGTCGCCCAACCATCGGGGCGCAGGCCGTGGGCATCGCGCAGGGCGCGCTCGACTTTGCGGTTGGTTACATGAAAGAGCGCCGCACTTTTGGTCGTCCGCTCGCCGACAATCAGGGACTGCAGTGGATGGTTGCCGATTGCGCGATGCGCATCGAGGCCGCTCGTCAATTGGTGCTTCATGCGTGTGCGATTGTCGACGAAGGAGACCCGCACGGTGAGCTGTCGGTAGCCGGCGCGATGGCGAAGTGCTTTGCGAGCGATGTGGCCATGCAGGTCACCACCGACGCCGTGCAGTTCTTGGGCGGCTACGGCTACACCAACGAGTTCCCGGTAGAGCGCATGATGCGCGACGCCAAAATTACCCAGATCTACGAAGGCACCAATCAGATTCAGCGAATGGTGATCGCGAAGAACACGTTTGGGTGATCCAGAACCGTGCGCGTCATGAACTCGGATGACTCCGACGTCGGCTGGCTGGCCCCTCAGCTACCAGGGCGGGCGACGGTCTCAGAGATGGTGCGCGCCTTTTGGCCGTTCACGCGCGGGAACCGCCGCGTGCTTGGTCTGCAGTTCGTCGTGTCGTTGCTGCTCTTCGCGCTGCTCGGCCTGCTCCCCTTGCTTACAGGTGACCTGCTGCGCACTGCGCTGAATACCTTCGACGTTGGCGATAAGGCGAACCAGTTCACCAATAACTGGTTCGCGCTGCAATCGGAAAACCCAGAGATTCTGAACACAATCGATCTCAGCGGGGTCGATCGTGAGTCGGTGTTGGTGGGAATCCGCGCGTCCGCGGCCAGCGCGCTCGAGAGCAATTCCACTGGCCTGGTGGATGCTCTCTTTGTCGACGGACTCACCTATCGCACCTCCGGATTGTTAGGGAGGGCCATTGCTCTGAATGTCGACCAGGTCGGGGACACCTATGGACCCGTAGTCGAAGCAATCGTTGAAGACGGCCGTATTGGTCGGGCCGAACTCGACGAACTACGGGCGCCGAAAACTGGTGCCAATGCGCTCAACCGCACGAAGGGTTTTGATTACATCTTGAGCGTGTTGGCATTGCACCCTGATGCCAACAAGCAACGCAACGACGCGCGAATCAGTTCGTTCACCCGGGAGCTGCTTCGCTTCCTTGGTGTCGTGGTAGCAGCCGTGATTCTTCGGGCCATTTCAGTCGGGCTTGCAATTAGTTCCACATCACGCAGTGCGCGTCGGCTGCAAGATGCGGTGTTCGAACGCGTGCACGACACGGTGCTCGTCGAGTCCGGAGCACTCGGGCGACCGAGCATGCTCAGCCGATGCACCACCTACATCGATCAGGTGCAAGAGGCATTGCTCAAGGCGCAGACCGATGGTCTGTTGGCTGTTGCGAGCTTGTTGCTGGCGCTCGCCCTTGAACTCTGGATCGATGTCCCGATCGGGATGATGCTGATTGGCACAGTGCTGATCTTCGAGATCATCCGACGTGTGGTTGCGTCGCGGTGGACTGCGTTGGCTCATCATCGGCTCGATCTGAAGACGGCGCTCAGCGAGACCACCGACGTTGCGGTCAGCACCGTGGCATCGGTGCGTGCCATCCGGTCCGAGGAGCATTTCCGTTTACGGTTCCGTCGTCAGGCCGACGATGTGCGGTCGTGGACCACCCGTCTCGAACGTTTCGGTGAGGCATTCGGCCTCACGGCTTTCGCCATTGGCCAACTCGGCGTGATCATCGTCATTGCGGTAGTCGGCTTCTTGCGCTCGGATCTGTCGATCGGTCAAGCGACGGCGGCGGTGCTCTACGTGCGAATGGTTGCCGAGGCGCTGACAAGCTTGCCGACGGTGCTCACCCGTTTGACGGAGTCAGCGCCGTACATGCGCCGACTTCGTCGCGTGCTGCTTACGCCGGTTCGCCGCGATGAGCCCGCAGCTCCGCTGCCCTTACCAGCGCAACCCAGCGCCCTGCATGTTGAGAACTTGGGATACAGCGAGCCCGACGGGTCGGGTGGGTTTGGCGACGTCTCGTTCACTGCAACGGCATTGCGGTGGGTCATGGTCGTCGGTCCCGTGGGCAGCGGGTGCGAATCGATCGTCGCTCTGACGGCAGGCCTTGAGCGACCGACGGGCGGACGGGTCCTGCTCGACGACATCGACCTTGCGAGAGCGTCGCTCAGAGATGTCTCCGGGCATATTGCCGTGCTCCCAGCGCGCTCCGTGGTGCTCGAGGCCACTCTGGCCGAGAACCTCACGGTGCTGCGCCCGCAGGCGACGGCCGACGAGATCGATGCCGCGGTTGCTGCAGCCGGCTTGTCTGCCCTCGTTGCCCGGTACCCCGACGGGACGAACACGCTCGTAGGGGGTCGTCTCAGGCCGGTCGGACCACAAGATCGGGCGCGCATTGGCTTGGCACGTGTGCTGCTCAGCCAGGCACAGGTCGTAATCATCAGCGATCCCACCGTGGGCCTCGACCTCGAGGCAGGCGAAGAGTTCTGGGGTGGCGCCCGTCGCTACCTCGATGGCCGCATTGTGATTGCAACAACGCCCCGTCTGGACCTCATCGATGCCAACGACCAGGTGGTCGTGCTCGAACGCGGCGGGGTGGTCGATGTGGGCACCCGAGCCGAACTTCTTGCTCGGCGGGGCGTGTTCACCAGGTTGTGGCAGCGCATGCTCGATGGCGTTGACCCTACGACTGACCTCGGATCGCTGCCGGGCCTGGCCACGTTGTCCCCCGAAGTGTTGGCGCAACTCGCGACGCGACTGGTCACAGAACGCTTCGACGACGGCCAGACGATCATCGCCACCGGTGAGGTGGCTGACCGCGTGTTCATCGTTGTCGATGGCAGCGTCGAACTGTTCGACGGCGATCGCCGGGTCGCGACAGTGAAGGCTGGCAACCATTTCGGCGACATAGAGGCCGCCGGGGGAGCGCTCACCACGTTCTCAGCCATCGCCCACGGGCCCACGGTGCTGCGCAGCTTGCACCGGCTGGCCATCTCCGGTGGCGCGGCTGGCGTACTCGATCGATCGCCGGCGGAGCGTGCGCTGTATGCCTACTTGGCTCGCAACGGTGTGTCGACTGCCGCGGAACTCGAGGCGCTGGGCTACAGCACAGGTGTTGGATCAACGCTCGACGCACTCGTTGCCGACGGCGTGGTGACGCGCACCGAACTTGGTGGCGAGCCCACCTATCGTCTCGCCGGGTCGCAGCGCCGCCGCCGCGGCGGCTTGGTGTCGCTGCTCGACACGCTCTAGCTCGTGAGGAAGCGGCGAATCTGGGTGTGCTCGGTGACGAAGCCAGCGCGTTGCCAGAACGTGAACGCAACGGAGTCGCCGGGCGAGACGTAACTCTCGATTGATGTGCAGCCACGTTCGAGGCACCACTGTGCGAACGACTCTCGAAGGCGGGTGCCAACTCCGCTACCGCGATGCGATTCCTTGACATAGAAGTGCGGCATGGTGGCGAACTTTTCTCCGCCGAGGTAATCGGGGAGCGCTCGGATCAGCCCGTAGCAGAACGCCACTACCTCGTCGCCGTCAACTGCAATCTGCACTGTGCCGAGTCTGCCGACGGCCTTCTCGACGCTGCTGCGCCACAACTGCGCAGCGTTCTCGACGAACGGAACAAGTTGGCCCACGTTGCGCAGATGCTCGATGTGCTCAGCGAACAGCACCTCGACCTGATCAAAGCGTGGGTCGCCTCGCTCGGGCAGCACGATGGTGACATCGTGATCGGTCATGGCTCAGTGCTCATCAACGATTTCACGAGACCATGCACGGTGGTGAACGCGTCGGGATCCATGTCGGTGAAGTCGACCTGAAGGTTGAAGCTCGACTCGACGCTGTCGATGAGTTCGATCAGTCCGAACGAGTCGAGCAGGCCTGACTCGAAGAAATCGAAATCGCCATCGACCTCAAGGCCATCGAATCCCAAGCGGTGGGCGCGATCAATGAGGAAGCTGACAACAAACGCCTTCATTGCGGTCTCTCGTTCACCCATTGGCTCGCCCCTCAAGCGTCTTGCTCAGCGCAGCCCGGTCGATCTTGCCGTTGCTGTTGAGCGGCAAATGATCGATGAAGAACACTTGTTTGGGAACCATATACGGGGGCAATACCTCACGGCACATTGCAAGCGCAGTCGCCTCGCCGCTGTGATCGTCACCTTGATCGCCGTCCTGATC
>JBAXER010000059.1:0-17736 GCA_037140375.1 Actinomycetota bacterium | reverse complement strand
ATCGTCAACCCGCTATCGCTCGCAAACGCAAACGTTTCCACCCCAACCACGGTCGCTACAGCGGCTCCGTTCGACTTCCAGCAGTACTACGCACTCCCGAGCCAGTTCGGCTCGCTCAACGCAGTGCAGTTGGGTGTGGGCGTGCCCAGCGGTGGCGCCCAGTTCACGATCAACCTCGAGACTCCAAGCCTCAACTCGTTTGTGTACGACTACCAGACCGAGTGCTGACATCGGCGTGAGCCGCGTACACTCACGGTCGACGGCGAGTTGGCCGGGTGACCGCGGTACCACGGCGCACCTTCGGGTGAGCAGGTATTGAGGAAAGTCGGGGCTCCACAGAGCAGAGTGCTGGCGAGAGCCAGGTGGGGGCGACCTCACGGACGTGCAACAGAGAAAGACCGCCGATGAGTTGGGCAACCAGCCACAGGTAAGGGTGCAACGGTGCGGTAAGAGCGCACCAGCGTGTCAGGCGACTGACACGGCTTGGTAAACCCCATTCGGAGCAAGGCCGAGCAGAGGGGATGGGCGGCTCGCCTGTTCTTCTGGACACCCCTCGGGTAGGCCGCATAGATGGATGGTCACCGCACGATTTCGGTCGTGTACAGAACTCCGCTTACAGGCCGACTCGCCGTCACCGAAAGCATCGTCCGCCAACAATCGGTGTGACATCCACCACATTGCGTACACGAGTTTGTACCTTGCGCGTACTGCCGAACCACGGCACAAGTGAAGGAGAAACGCATGTACACAGTTGCACTTTTCATCGTCATGGCAATTTTGCTTGAGGCCGTCATGGCGGTTCTCAATTCTGTCCTCAGCACCGTCAAGGTCGGCGATGCCATCAATGGCATCCCTGTCATCGGCGCCCACCTCACCCTCATCGTGTCATGCCTCATGGTGTGGCTACTCGGTGGGGCTGCTCAGCTCACGGCAAACTTCGGCCTCCCGTCGCAGAGCCAAAACTGGATCAACATCATCGCCAACGGTGCCATCATCGCCGGCATGATTCCGCTCAAGAACGCCGTCTTTGGCGCTATCGAAAAGGGTGTGCGCGCCTAACACCGCAGCTCACAACCAATAGCTAGTAACTTCGGGGTCGATTGCACGGGAAACCGCGCAACGGCCCCGATGTCTCGTTTTCGGCCCAAGCGCTCAACTCTGAAACGACAGAACCGCGAAACGCTTTGCGCTCACGCCAGTGCCCCCAGGAGTAACCACCGTGACAAAGCCAGTTGTGGCACCCACCGGCACCACCACCCTGATCTGGTGCGATGTCGTGTTCGAAACAATCAATGCGGGGACACCGTTGAAGGTGACTGAGGTGGCGCGCAGCAGGTTCGACCCAGTGATTGCGACGACGGAACCCACCCCGCCATAGGGAAGGCGCAGTTCCAAGATGACCGGAACCTCGGCAATCTTGAAACGTGGCCTGGTCGCAGTGCCACCCGCGGTTGATACCGACAGCGAACCGGTCTCAGCGCCGTCGGGCACCGTGACTTCGATCTCTGTCGCCGACTTCACCGTGAACGATTTCGCTGGAGTGCCACCAAACGACACACCAGAGGCTGCGCTGAGATGCTCGCCCTTGATGATGACAACGCCGCCAACGCCAGCCTCGCCAGGCGATACCTGGCTGATCTTCGGCGTTTCGACAATATTAAATGCCGATGCGCTCACGGCAGTTCCGCCATCAGTAGTCACCGAAATTCGACCGGTTTGAGCCCCGGCGGGAACCGTGACCACGATCTCGGTTGGCGATCTCACTTCGAATGTGCGCGCTGTTTGGGTGTTAAACGTGATCGACTTGACGACGTCGAAATGCTCGCCCGTGAGCGTGACCGTGGTCTTCACACCACCAGAACCAGGCTTTACCTCGGCGAGCACCGGCGTGGGCTTCACGGTAAACAGCGCAACGCTTTCATACGTATCGCCGTGGCGCACACCAATTCGACCCGTCTTAGCGCCGCTGGGCACCACGACATCGATGGTGCGGTCGGAGATCACCGTGACGTCATCGGACGCCACTCCACCGAACAACACCGCTGTGGCATCGCTCAGCGAGGTTCCACGAATGCGGATCACCGCCCCGACACCGCCGAAGGTGGGCTTGAAATCGTTGACGACAGGATTCGCCGAACTCTGTCCAGTAGACGCAGGTCGCATCGCGTCGAACACTGCAAGGCCTGTTATCACCACGATCACCGCAACGGAGATCTTGGCGATACGGACCCACCGAGATTGCGTCGACAGTGCCGTCGTCAACAACGTTTTGCTGCGCGTCAGCCTTGCCAAGCCAACACGACGCTCAGGTGACGCTGTTTCCGGTGCGGAATCGCCGGTTGCGGTGCTGTCGTCCCGGGTGTGGGGTTTCAGCACGAACGCCTATTCAGCGACCGGGGCAATAAGGGTGCGGCGACGGGTAGCCAATGTGAGCACAAGACCCAATAGTAACCCGAATGCACCAGTCAGCACCGTTGAGGCTGGCGAACCACCCGATGTGGGCAATGCAGGATTTCCGGGAACCGTTGGCGGGGCCACTGCAACCAAGGTCGTTGTGGACTCAAGAGAAGTCGGCGGGCCCACAGCGACTGTGCTGGTCGTTGTGGTCTGCTCGACAGTGGTCGTTGTGGTGCCATCGACAGTGGTCGTGGTGGCAGCGAGAGTCGTGGTCGACTCCTCGACGACAACAGTGGTTGTTGGCGCCACGGTCGTGGGGACCGCAGTAGTAGGAGTTGTGTACTCAGGATAAGAATCCTCAGGATCGGTGTTCTCGGGGTAGGTGTTTTCGGGGCCTGAGGTAGACGGCGAGGTGTATTCGGTCTCTTCGCAGTCGTGCGAGTACACCTCGCGGTGCTCCTTGTCCCAGTTCTTTCCTGGGTAACCCTCGAATGGTGGGATGATGTCGTACTTGTGAGCATCGTGGCCCGAGGTGCTCATGACGACATCGCTGCTCACGTTCATTGAGCGATACGAGTGGGATGAACCCGACGAACCTTCGCAGATCTCGACGCGGATCGGGGCACTGCTCGAGGTGGTGGGATCCGGGGTGCATTCACGCGACTCTTTAGTGATGTCGACGCTCCAGCCGTCCTTGAAATCTTCGTCGTCCTTGGCCTCAACACGCACCCGGTAGGTGTGCTTCACCTTGGGGTCACCCAGGTCCGACCGGCTGTGGTAGCTGTTCTTGAACTTGCCATCAATAACTTTGGCGCCGTCGACCCAGACCTGCACCTTGTTCTCGCCGTGATAGCCCTTGAGGCCGATCTCGCCGTGCACCTCGCCCGCGCCACACGATGTGGACATTGAAGGAGAGTGGGCTGACGCTTGATCGAGCACAACTGCGGCGACGCCTACCGACACCAAAGCGGCGACGGCTACGAGATTCAAACTGCGACGGAAATCCATGATTGTCTCCAAAGAGAATTGCCGACTGCTGGGACGCCGGAGTTCAACGAAAGTGCGTTTACCGAAGAACAATCGCACGAGATCCGATTTTTAGCGACCACACGTGATGAACTTGAGAGAAAGTTGACAACTACCACAAACTAAAGCGCAGGTCAGACCCTAGATAGGGCCTAAGTCTTTAGGGTATGCAGAACTTCGTTGAAGCTCACCAGCACGGCAACGCCGCCTCGGTTCGCAATGCGACACACGGCCGCCTGCGCAAGGTGGCTTCGCCAACTCAGCGAGATGTCGCCGCCCAGCGCCCAAGCCATCGCTGCCTTGATCGGCGAGACATGGCTGACCACCACCACGATTTGGTCGCGGGCCATTTCGAGAGCATCGACGCACGCGGCCCGTACACGATCGTCAAGTTGCTGCATCGATTCGCCCTCCGGCGGAGCAAACAATGCGTCGCTACGCCACTGGGTCCAGACTTCGGCCGGAACGTCGCCCGTGCGCAACCCTTCGTAGAGCCCGTAATCGAGCTCAATCCAGCGGTCGTCGATGGTGTTGGGTGCCCCGAACGCCAGACCAGTTTCGCGAGCCCTCGCCAGTGGACTCGTAATCACGTGATCGACTGGACCGATTGCAGCGACAACCTGGCGAACCTGCTCGCGACCAACCTCATCGAGGCTCAGATCACCTCGGCCCTGCAACAGACCGGCAGCGTTTGCCGCAGTGCGGCCATGACGAACAAGAATCAACACGGATTCAGTGAAGCATGTTTATCGCCGGCGGACCGCAGCCAACTCGAGGCGACCCTGCTTCAGCAGCAGGTCGCGCTGAGCTTTCGAGCGCAGGCCAAACGTGCGCCACACCCACGCCAGAGCAACAAGGCCGATCAGTTCGAGAACAACGTTGAACCAGCCACGAGCCACGCTCGGCAACTCCTTGTCGGCAAAATGCAGGCCCGCAAGGGGCCACCAAAACATTTTGGTGGTCACAAAGGCGCCATCGAACACGAGATGCAGCATCATCCCGATGGGCACCGCAAGCGCACGCTTTCTCCATCGCTTACGACCAGCACTCGCCATCACCACAACAACCAGTGCGGCGACACTCACGGGCAGGCTGTGAAACGCGCGGGCCCCACCAAAGGGAGCATCGAGCACATCGGCGAGCAACACCCCGACGCAGAGCCAGCGATAGTCAAACTTGGGGTCGCGAAACACAAACCAAACTGAAGCGATCGCTGTACCGAGGAACCAAAAGAACACGCTGCGACGACCCGAACCTAACGAACGAGCAATCGCCCGCAGTTGGGGCACTCTGGGATCTCATCGGCTTCGGTGCGCTTGATCGCGTCGACCTCACCTCGGGACAAATCGAGATGGCATCCTTCGCAGCGCAAGCCATTGAGCTTGGCCACGCCGACTCCCCCGAACTGCGAACGCAGCGAGTCGTAGCGATCGAGCACCGCTGCATCGAGAGCCGATCGAAGCAGATCACGCGCTACACAACGTTGCACCAGATCGGCCTCGGCGGCGGCTACTGCTGCGTCGCCAACATCAGATGCAGCTTGGACCTTCGCGCGCAGATCGTCGTGTGCCTCGGAGTGCGAGTCGAGCTCGGCCTCGTTGGCGGCTACTGACTCCATTGCGCTCAACTCGGCATCGTCGAGCACCGAGCGCTGGCTCGACAACGTCTCGATCTCGTGCATCAGCGCCTCAGCCTCACGAGGCGAGATCACTGTCTTGAGCTGCTTCTCGAGTCGGTCGCGCTGCGACGACAGCACCGCTGTCTGCTTCTCGGTGACTGCCATTGCGGCCTCGAAGTCGGCGATTTGTTGACGCAACGCGGCTGCCCGCTTGTTCCACACGTCGAGTTCGCCAGCCGCTTCTTTGTAGGCCAGCACCTCGGGAAGGTGCCCGAGGCGGTACCGAAGTTGATCGATTGCAGTGTCGGCCAGCTGCAGTTCGAGCAGTGCTTCAGCGTTCACTTACTTGGCCTGAATCGTTGCGCCCGGAATTCCACTTGCACAGTCATACACCACAAACAGCTTCGGATCGATAGTTGGCACCGGCGCATTGGGGTCGAGCACGTCGGGGGCAATGGTGGTTCCGCTATCGACGGCCTGCAAGACCGGCGACGTATCGGGCACCACGGGTTGCAGCGGCGCCGCCGGGTTGAAGATGGTGGTGGTCGTCGCAACGGGCGTCGCAACCGGCGGCGGCGCGCCAACGCCAGGGAGCACCCCAGCCAACAACGTGGCCAAACAATCGCTGCCCGGCAGATACAAGCGAGCCGCAGGCCGAAGGTTCGGTGGAGGTGGCGCCCAATCCTGATTGGGCTTGCCCTCAAGGGCTGCATCGGCGAAGGTCTTCCAGATTTTCTGTGGATACGTGCCGCCTTGAACCTTGCTCACACCCTGTGCCACGAACTCGGGCACGTTCACCATCGGCACATAGCCGTTCGGATTGCCCACCCACACAGCGGTCGAGAGCTCGGGCGTGAGGCCCACGAACCACGAGTTGGTGTTGTCCTCTTGTGTGCCTGTCTTGCCCGCTGCGGGCCGGCCGTTGGCCAGCGGATAGCGATGCCCCGTACCGCTGGTGATGACACCCTTCAAGACGCTGACGGCAGTGAGCGCAACTCCAGGATCAAGCACTTGCACGCCGACATCGGCGTGCGTGAAGAGTCGAGAGCCATCTGAGCGTTCGACGTACTCGACGAAATATGGATCGTGGTGCAAGCCTTGATTCGAAATCGTCTGCCCACCCGAAGCCATGTCCATCGGGCTCATCTCGTTGGCTCCGGTAGCGAAACTGGCGAACGGCTGAATGGGCTCAGCGCCGCGGTCTTTGCGCGACTGCCCCTCGAACAGATACGGCGAATGAGCCATGCGATACGTGGTGTCGACCAAACGATGCAGCCCGACGATCTGCGCCAACCTGCTGTACGCACAGTTGATCGACAGCGAGGTCATAATCGCCAACGTGCCCACGGGCCGACTCGCCGACTTGTTTGAGATGATGAACGGATCTCGGGGATTGCCTGGGTTGGGCAGCGTGCACGGCGCCGTGCCGTCGATTACGTCGATGGGTTGCACGCCAGCTTGAAGCGCCGCCGCAAGAACGAACAGCTTGATGCTCGACCCAGTTTGGCGCGGTACCAACGCCATGTTGATCTCGCTCACATTGCGCTTGAACCCTCGGCCACCAACCATCACGCGCACTGCACCCGACGATGTCTCCAACGAAACGATGGCCGTATCGAAACCAAGCTTGTTCTGCGGCAGCACCGCATTGGCGCGCTCGGCAGCGGCTTGCATCGCCGGGTCGAGCGTTGTGTAGATCTTCAATCCGCCACGCAGCAACGTGCTGCGCCGCTGCTGTTCGTCGGCACCAAGGATGTCTGACTTCGTGAGCAGATAGTCCTGCAACGCTTCGGTGAAATAGGTCGGTGCAGTGACGCGGCCGGGCAGCACCTGAGTGCGCTCTGGTATCGGCCAGTTGACCAAGAGTTGGGCACTCTCGAGTGGGGTCATCATCGATTCATCAACCAGACGCGCGAGCACCTGCTCGAATCGAGCGCGGGCGCGTTCGGGCTTACGAATTGGGTCGTAGCCCGAAGGCGATCGAATCAGACCAGCGAGAAATGCGCCCTGCGCCAAGGTGAGTTGCTCAACCGATTCACCGAAGTATGTCTCGGCTGCGGCCGACAATCCGTAGGCGTTGTTGCCAAAGAAAATGGTGTTGAGATAGCGCTCGAGGATCTGGTCTTTGCTCATGCTCTTTTCGAGCATCAAGGCGAAGTGCAATTGCAACAACTTGTATCGGCCATCGCGAGGCAGGCCGGCGAGCAGTTCGTTCTTCACCACCTGCTGGGTGATGGTCGATGCTCCTTGGCGATTCGCTCCCGACGAGAAGTTCGACAGCGTGGCACGAACCAAACTGCGCACGTTCACGCCGTCGTGCACATAGAACTCTTTGTCTTCTACTGCCAGAACGGCCTTGAGCACATCGGGTGGAACCTGGCGCAGCGAGAACGGCTGAATGTTCTCTTTCTCAAACACCGCGATCTCGGTGCCGCCCGCCCCGTATACGTAACTGCGTCGAGCGAGCGGTTCGAAGCTTGGCAGCACCGACGGCACCTGCTCGTGAGCGTTTGCAGCGCCCCACAGTCGCGGCGCAATCGCCAGAGTCACACCGCTCAACAGCAACGCGCCAGCCAACAACACGCCCACAAATCGAAGGAGCAAGATGACGCGACGCACAGCATCGCCGAGGTTAGTTGCAGAAATCAGCTGCGCTGGGTCAACCGTTGTCGTTCTGAACGGGTCCAATAAATTCTCGCCAACTAAGGTGGTCGAATGACTTCACATCGCCCCTTCCGTTTTGGCATTCAAGCTGCGAACGCAGCAAGTCGTAGCGAGTGGGTATCGCTCGCCCAACGCGCCGAGGCAAACGGCTTCGACGTACTCACGATGCCCGACCACTTCACCGAACAACTCGCCCCAATTCCAGCGCTGATGACAGTCGCTGATGCAACCACCACGCTGCGCATCGGCGCCTTGGTCTGGGACAACGACTACAAGCATCCGGTCGTGCTCGCCAAAGAACTCGCCACGATGGATCTGCTCTCCGAAGGCCGCCTCGAGGTTGGCATGGGCGCAGGTTGGATGGTCACCGACTACGAGCAGTCGGGTATTCCTTACGACTCGCCCAAGGTGCGCATCGATCGATTCATCGAAGGCATGGCCATCCTCAAGGGCGCGATGAGCGAGGGCACGTTCTCGTACTCGGGCACGCACTACAACATCACCGATTACAACGGTCTCCCCAAGCCAGTGCAGCGCCCGCTTCCTCCGTTCCTCATCGGTGGCGGCGGCAAGCGCGTGCTCAGCTATGCAGCACGTGAGGCCGACATCATCGGCATTAACGGCACCATGACCGCAGGTGTTGTTGGCCCCGACGCGATCAGCACGATGACCGCCGAAGCCGTCGACGAAAAGGTCGCCATCGTTCATGCCGCGGCTGGCGATCGCATGTCGCAGATCGAGATGAATGTGCGGGCCTTCATGGTCAACGTGACCAACGATCGCCTCGCTGTCACCGAATCGTTCTCCAGCATGCTCGGCGTGCCGCGCAGCTTCATGGAAGAGTCACCCTTCGCCCTCGTTGGCACCACCGATCAGATGATCGACGATCTCCTCGCTCGCCGCGAACGATGGGGCTTTAGCTACATCATCGTTGGCGGCGAAGACGTCGAATCGTTCGCCCCGGTCGTCGCTGCTCTCGCAGGCAAGTAGTCGCCTCATGGCAACACCTGCGTCCACGGTTGCGCTGTGCGGCGCCGGAATGATCTCGGGCGCGCACGGTGCCGCTGCACTCTTCATGCAGATGCCGGTGGTCGCCGTTGCCTCGCGCACCGCCGAGCGTGCCGCCGAACGTGCCGCACAAATGCACTCCACCGCTGTCACCTACGACCAACTGCCTGCCGGGGCCGACATCGTTGTGGTGTCCACTCCCCCGCAACTGCACGCTGCCGACACCTTGCGACTGCTCGCTACCGGTGCCGCAGTGGTTGTCGAAAAGCCACTGTGCACCACATTGGCCGATGCAGATGCGCTCGTCGATGCAGCAACCGCCAACAACCAACGCTTGCTCTATGCCGAGAACCTCGCCTATGCGCCAGCGGTTTCCACGTTGCTGCGCATGGCTGGCGACATCGGGCCCATCAACCACCTGCACATCCGCACGTTGCAGGGTTTACCCACATGGGGCGATTTCACCAGCGACGCCTGGGGTGGTGGCGCCCTGTTCGATCTCGGCGTGCATCCGTTGGCGCTAGCCGTATTGGCTGGGGCTGCAGCTGGCGCTGGTCCAGTTACCTCGGTGAGTTGCACATTGCGCGGCGGCGCTGGCCACAACAGCGACGAGCACGCCGAAGTTGCGCTCACCTTTCGCAGCGGCCTCGTGGGTCACGTGGTTTCGAGCTGGAACTACGGCCCTGATCCGATCTGGGATGTGCAGCTCAGCAGCGACACGGGCGTTCTGCGCCTCGAGGTCTTTCCCGAGCCCAGCCTTGAGCACAACGGCGAACCCGTGCGCCTACCCGCGAGCACCGCACCGCTGCCGTTCATCGAGCAGTTGGGCTACATGGGCCAGCTACGCGCGTTCGTTGCAGACATCGCCGATGGCGCCACTCCATTTATGGATGCAGCATTCGGTCGCATGATTCTCGACATCGTGTGCGCCGCCTATCAATCGGCTGGCCACGATGGCGCTGCCGAGCAGGTTCCGTTCGGCGGAGACCGCACCAAGACACCACTCGAGCTCTGGCACGGCAGCTGACTCGGTGACTGCGCCTGCGCCTTTCACAGCGCCTGGCCCGGTTACACCGACACTCCCAAACTCCGACGGTCCCCGCCTGGCTCTTGTGGTCAGCTGGGGTCAGGCGGCGCGTTGGGTGGCTGGGGGTCCGGTGGTGTGGGTGGTGTGGTCGGGGTAGGTGATGGTGAGGGATCGGTTGGGGTGGATGGCGAGTTTCCAGCCGCCTTCGTGGGCGTGGTGGTGGTGTCGGGAGCATAATGGGACCAGGTTGTGCAGATCGGTGGGGCCGCCGTGTCGCCACCAGTGGATGTGGTGTGGCTGGCAGTGTGAGGATTTCACTGTGCATCCTGGGATGGCGCAGGTGTCGTACATGGCGCGTAGCGCACGTCGTTGTGCCCGGCTGGCGAGGCGGATCTCGCGGCCCATGTCAACGATGACACCGTCGCTGTTCAACACGATTGGGATAATCGCCGCGTTGCAGGCCATACGCCGGTATGACTCGATGGGCAGATCGGCTGTTGTGCCGTTGTCGATCAGCGAGTGGTCGTGGAGTCCGTGGAGCAGGGTGTCGAGATCGATCACCACGCACACGTCGATATTGCGTCCGGTGTCGGCGTTGGTATCGCCGTCAATGTCGGTGCGGCCACCAAGGATGAGTTGGGCGAGTGCCAGGCCGCGCAAATGGTCGTGTTTGGCGTCGCCGGTGGGGCAGGTATCGGGCACAGCGGCATGAAACAGGGCTTCAACAGTGTTATCGATGCGGCCCTGCAAGTGGAGACCGGTTTCAGGATCGAACTCGCCGCGCAGATGCCACATGCCGGTATCACGATCAAACCAGTAACGCAGTCGGGTGTTGGATCGTTGACGGATCAGGCGTTCCTCACCGCTACGGGCATCGAGGCGGGCCACTTCACGTCGTAACACTTTCGCGAATTCTTCAGGTGTGCACCGTTCGGCGATAGCGACCAAACGGTCGGCGTCGGCTGCTAGGGCCTCCTGATATTCGGGTTTCAACCCGCTCAAGGCGTTGGCGAGCACATCGACATGGGCGCCGGACACCCCACCAGCTTCTAAGGATGTTTCGAGTTCGGGGACACTGTCCAACGCATCGACTCTGGCCACAGCCCGGTCCGCGTCACGCCGCCCTGAACGCGACGCCGCGGCAACATCGGCTTGTGGGGACACCTCTGGGGACGTGTCGGCGATGTGTTTGAGTCGGCGTGTCAGCACCACGTGGCGGGCATCAGCCCAGGACCGCACTTTGGCCAGCGATTTCAACGCTGCGTTCACCTCGGTGCGAGACAACCCTGTTGGATCGAGCGCGTCCAACGACACGACCAGCTCTGCAATCAACATCCCTCCACCCCCAACCGTTCAATAATCCGACAGTTTCGTGGACGGAACAAACCGTCGATTGTGTCCGGACAGAACCGGACAGCCGCAGCCTACCGAACATACGTTCGATCGCAACTCAGGGCGCCAGAAACCTGGAAAATTTTTCACACCGGCGAACTCCAACATCATGACAAAGGGATGTCTCAACCCATATAGACACAGAGGAACATAGAGGGAGGCCCGCAGAGGCCCGCAATGGCCCGCTACAGGCTGCGAAGGTCTCGTACCGTTCAGCCCTTGACGACTGCGCCTACGCCAACGCTTCGTCAGTAGCGAGGCTTGGCGAAGATCTCGCGAACCAACGGTTCGAAATGCTCCAGCGGATACGTCTCGCCGTTGGGATCGAACGCAATCTGATCCCACTCGTCGGTGAACTGCGCAGTGAGCTCGTATGCAGGGTGACCAACGTAGGCATCGCGCTTGTTCGGGTCGACACCGAAGTGGTGGTAATAGTGACGACCCTGAAAGTCTTGGTGCACCTGCAGCATCCACGAAACATCGGGCCGCACATAGGGACGCAGCATCTCGGCAGCGATTGCGCCATGGTTCGGCACGCTCACGGCCTTACCCACGTCGTGACACAACGAAGCCACGATGACCTCAGTGTCGGCCCCGGCCTTTTCGGCCAGCGTTGCGGTCTGCAGACAGTGCGTGAGTTGGTCGGTAGCAAAGCCATCGGTGACTGTGGCAAGCGATCGCAGCATTGCCAGAATCGAGTCGGCAACCCGACCCTGATTCGCAGCAGTCTGGCGCCCGATCTCGGCCCACTCCTCGGCGGTGCTTTCGTCCATGCGGGTGAAGGTTGCATTCGACATGTTCGTATTCTTCCACGCCGACCCCTGCAGTGTCTGCACTCGGCTCAACACGATGTGCGCAGCGGTCTACGCTGACGCCCATGTCGATTGCTTCCGCGAAATACGTCTCATTGGTCACCCTGCGCAAGTCGGGCGAAGCGGTTCCATCGCCCGTATGGATCGCACCCCTCGCCGATGGGCGCGCCGGCTTCACCACCGAGGCCAACTCCGGCAAGGTCAAGCGCATCCGCAACAACCACGCCGTCACCCTGCAGGAGTGCACCATGCGCGGCAAGCTCATCGAGGGCGCCCCTCTGGTGTCGGCCACGGCCGAGGTGGTCTCAGGCGCCGCGCACGACGAAGTGCATCGCGCGATCCGGTCGAAATATGGGTTGATTGTGTTATTCATCGGCATCGGCGATCTGTTCGCGAAAGTCATGAAAAAGCCACGAACCCCCACCGCCATCGTGATCACCTTCGCCGACGCGCACAACGCTGCAGGTCACGACCACTAGACCCGGCAACGGCGGCTCACTTCCAATCGTCAAGGTTGCGTCAACCTTCGGTCGCCTCCCTTGCGCCCCGTGATTGATTCGTGGTTGGATCGTGTTGACATTGTGATAACAGTCTCGGGGGCGTGCGAACTCCCTCAATACGGTTTCGCACAGATCCTTGCGGGGGCTCGGTGAGCAGCACAATTGATAACAGTCTGACCACGTTCGAAAACGATGGCAGAGGGGGAAAGCTTGGCGTCACTACGCCGAACGAACCGCCAGTGGTGCTTGTCTTTGCGAGCGATCTCGAATCTCGAGTAGCCATCGCGCATTGCCTGCGGTTGCGGTTTCGCACACAAGGTGCTGACACCGTCGCTAAAGCACTTGGCCAGTGGCGTTCTACGCGCCCGGCGATGGTGCTCATCGATCTCGTGCTCGACGGCGGCTCCGGCCTGGAGATCCTTGTCGAGATCCGTCGCAGCTCGCAGGTACCCATCATTGTGATGACCCACGACGCCACTCCAGAGACCTGCGTGTTGGCATTGCGACTTGGCGCCGACGACGTGGTGGTCAAGCCATTCGATATGTCGGTGCTCGAGGCCCGTATCGATGCCATTTTGCGCCGCTCGGTCGTGCAGGCCCAAAGCAATACCAAGATTGGCTGCCCCGACCATGTCGACATCGACATCGAGTCAAGCCAGGTTCGCGTTGGCGGTCAAGAGGTTCGCCTCACCCGTCTCGAGTTCGACATGCTGGCCCATATGGCTGGCAACGCCCGTCAGGTATTCACCCGCGAGCAACTGCTCGAGGCCGTGTGGCTGTCACGGGCCGAGTGGCAAGCAGGCGCCACCGTCACCGAGCACATGCGCCGGTTACGAGTAAAGCTTGGCGATGCCGCCGATCACATCACCACGGTCTACGGACGTGGTTATCGGTTCGATGCATGCACCGCATCGAGCGCTGCAGCCCTAGCTCGCGCTGGGCTCGCTGGGTCGCTTTGATTGCACAGCGATAAACGCTGAGATACCGGCGCACGCCGCCGCTGCCAGCAACGCCACCCAGATACCAACATTGGTGGAGACCACCAACGATGCAAGGTCTTTTTCGACCTTGTCTTGAAGCTCTGGACGGTTCAGGATCAGCTCAGCAGTAGACCGTCGCAACTCAAGCGGAATCTGCTTGGGCACATACGACCTGTTCACGAGCACCAGCACGAATGCCAACACACTGACGACCGTGCAACCGATGCTCGCTCGACGCAGCCACATGGCCTCGCGTGACTGCAGTGTCTTCACCGCAGCGGCTACGAGCAATGCAGCAGCGAGCAGCAACGGCCATCCGACCGAAACGCTGAGATACCAGACGCTGGCCTGACCAAACTTGTACCCGTTGGTGTGGTCGGGAGCAAAGTCTCCGTTGCGGGTAGTGAACCAGGTCAACAGGCCTGATGCCGCCAACAATGCAGCCGCAGCAATCAACGCGCCAGATGCGGTTCGGATGGTTGGAGACACCGGCGTGACATACCTCGGCCGAGGCAAGTCCTGAAAGGACTCAGCCTCGGCCGCGGTGTCAATCTCGGAGTCGCTGTAAACGACGTCGTTATTGTCTTCGTGCATTACGTCACAATACCCTGCGACGACGCCTTCCCTGACCAGTGGACCACATCATGATGCCGAGCTGCATGATCAGCAGGCCACCAAAGAGCTCGACCCACAGCACCGAGCTGTTCGAGCCGGTGCGAGGAATAATGCCTTGGCTTGCCACAACTGAAGTGGTTGTGACGCCGCCTCCACCGCCGCCGCCGCCACCGCCAGGAGTGGTGGTTGCTGGTGCGGTGGTACCTGGCGACTCGTCACGGTCCTTGAGCGTGAGCAGCGCTGGCGAGTCAGGGGCCATCACGCAAGTCAGCTCAGCCGTAATGAACAGGCTTGGCAGATCAACCGTGGTAAAGGTGCCAGCAAGTCCGATGACTACGTCGCCGCCCGTGGCAGTGAAGCTCACATCAGCAGGAGTAATCGTTGTGATAATTGGTCCGCTATCAGGAAATGGCGTGTTGCCAGTCACCGGCTCGGTATCGATTTCGCTCGGATCGGCATTGGTGACCTCAAAAGTACCGATTGAGGTTGCGGTCAGGCCGTTCGGCAGGAGCGGCTTGAGCAACGTGGCCAATGCTCCGGGCACCGTGACTTTCCACGACTGATTGCTTATCGTGATCGTGTCGCCCGCAGAAACTGGTGATTTCGCCGTAGCTGTGACCTCGTAGGTCAAGGTGCTGTGGTCTGGGGTCACGTTGTTAGTGCAGTCACCGGTGAAGGTAGCCGTGTTTGTCACAGAAGCTGCAGGAACCGTGGTGGCAGGCGCCGTGGTGCCAGGAGCCGTGGTGACGGGTGGCTGCGTGGTGCCGGGTGCCGTGGTACCGGGTGCCGTGGTGCCAGGTGCCGTGGTACCAGGTGCAGTGGTGACGGGTGGAGCCGTGGTGACGGGTGGCTGCGTGGTTCCGGTTGGGTCGGTGATCGGCGGGCCGTCAGAGATGGCAAACTTGGCGAAACCCACCGGTGGAACCAACGGGAAGTCGAATGTTGGGTTACCAACCGCCTGCGGCGTTGGGGTCCATGTACCCCCCATGCACACCAGATAAGGCGTGACGAGGCCGTTCACCAAGCTGACCTTGGTGTATGTCTCAAGGCCGGCCGGAGTGAGCGACGCAGGCTTTGGAGGTGTTGGCGTGGCGTTCTTCCATCCGTACACCGCAGGCGTAGCAGGCATCGGATCAGCTGGCCGCAACGCAACTGGTGGCGGGCCAGCCTGTGCTGGCTGCTCTGGCATATAGGCATTGCCACGGAACGAAAAACTCACTTCGCCGGTTGCGTTGGCGGTATAAGTACCAACCACATGCCCAAGCGGGATCGACACGTCGGCGGTAACCGGAACGACATCGGGCTTCGGAATCGTGAACGTGGCCTTCAGGCTGGCGCTGACGGCAGGGCCCGTGGCACCAGTGAGCGGCACAATCGTGGCTACGTCGTTGGTGATCGGAATCGCGCTGAGCGCCTGACCGGCACCAACGAGTGCGGTATACACACCGTTCAGGAACGCTGCAGCGGCTTTCACTGTCACGTCGAAGTCGACGGTGAAGGTTGAGCCTGGCGCAATCGGGTTGGCCGACGGCCGAGCGATCACATCGTACTCAAGCGGGAACTTGACGGGCGAAAACGTGTTGTTACACGCCAACAGCACAGCGTCGGTGCTTCCCAACGGCACCGCAAGCGCAGTGGTGCCCGAAAACGGACTCATCGCCGACACGGCGAGCATCAGTGCCGTCGCAATCGTGCTCGCCACAAGGCGCGGCCTACGTTCAAAAGATCTCAACATGACGACTTTCCCCCAAGATAATCGTGACGCGCCGCATGGAGGCGACGAATGTGTTGCAGTGACGCCTGGATTCAAGCGCCTACGTAGAGAATTGATCAAACAACTCTAGCTATTGTCAGATTCTTCACACAATCTGCACACGTTTACGGTCGACATCAGCTCCGAGCCGGCCCCCAACTTCATTCGCTCAATGGTCGTACGACCCAGTACCCATCAACGTATACATGGTCTACATGCCAACAGGGGGTCTCGGCGAGCCGACTCTGCAAAGCTTCAAGGCGTTGTGTACTTGTTGTGAACTTGGAGCGCGACTTGTGCGTGGAGGTGTGACTTAATTCCTCAAGTAATGCAATTTCAATCACTCTATGGGGGAATAATGAAACGTCTCTTGATCGGTGCCATCGTTCTGGCTGCCGTCGCCGCGCCTCTAGTGTCGACCGATGCGTCGGCCGCTGGACTCAAGTTGAAGAAGCCAGGCAAGATCGACCCGACCCTTATGGTCGTTTCCGGCGGCCTGCCCTACCCATTGGGCCTCACGTGCGGCGCATCCGATGCGGAGTGCACTGCCGACCACGGTTTCGGGCACATGACCATCGCGTTCCCGAAGCCTGTCGATGCGGGCAACCATGTCGATAGCTTCACCGCTACCTGCACCCCGAAGTACAAATTGGCGCCAACTTCTACCGACTTCCCGACAGCGCCGATCACGAAGACCTTTGGTCCGATGACAGCCAACTACGCCGACACACCCACGTTGCGATCACAGGGCTACTCGCTCACCGGAAGCACCATCACATTGATGATGCCCAAGTATGAGGATCCAGCCACCAGTGGCGCCGGCGCACAGTACCCACCACTGTCGTGCCAGATCACGTCGGCCAACAGCCCATTGCTGCACCCAGGCACCTACCCAGGCGGCGGCGGCGGCACCGTGGCGAGCAAGCCACCAAAGCTCACATCGTCGCCTTCAAGCGACTGTGCACTCATCGCCAACGCTGGCTACACCGGATTCCCCGATGCGTTGCCAGAACTGATGCTGCCTCCCACATTCGAGCCCGGCAAAACCACGCTGCACCTGAACGTGCAGATCAACGTAAGCCCAACCGTGCAGTTCGAGTTCTGCTCGACCGACGCTTCGTACCGCGCCAAGTTCCTTTCCGAGCAAACAACAGTTATCTCGGCCGGCACCAAAGTTGTCAGTAAGCCTGCCGCCGTCCCGCCAGTGCGATTGGCCTTCGTGAAGAAGCTTCTCCTTACTTCGCCAGTGCAGTCGTCGATTCCGCTCGTCGTTACGGGTTCGGCGATCACTTACCGCTTCGATGCTGGCAAGCTTCAGGTCGTTGGCGGTAGTGGCGGCTGCACCCCGAAGGTGGGCTCCTGCGTGGTCAACAACGCCACCGGCACCATCATCATTTCCAACCCCACCCCAACCATTATCAAGGTTGGCAAACCAATCGTGGGCTCACCCACCGACATCGCCTTTAGCTATGTCACCAACGGTGCTCACCCCGAGGACACCTCAAGTCTCAGCCTTGAGTCAGCGTCAACCGCAATCACGGTTGGAACAGTCGTTGTTCAAGTCGACCTGAAGCCATTCGGCATCGTGTTCGGCCTCCCAGGCGACCTCAACATTGGTGCCGCAGCGGTCACCTTGAGCGGTCTGCTCTAAGCACTACCGAAGTTTCGTAGATACAGCGAGTAATACAGCAATACGAATGACCCGTGTGGGTTGGGGTTCACATCCTCAGCCCACACGGGGCACACAAGATCGCTAACCGCAGCGTGCCCCATTCACAGGGGCCCTCGGTTAACCACCATTCGCCGCGGGGGGAACCTCGGTGAAACCAAAACACCAAACTGAAAGTGGGGGAATACACGTGCTTCACACACGTAATAAGTTAACGAAAACGAGGATTGTCACAGCGGCAGCTCTCGTGATTACCACCATGGGCGTGGGAACTG